>NZ_CP049812.1:0-12229 GCF_011290545.1 Pontivivens nitratireducens
ACCATCAAACTTGGCGTCATGGCCGCAACATCCTGACATCGAAAAGCCCTTTTGAGTCTTTCTTGCACATAGTGTAATGCCTCTAGTCACTAGAGGCTCAAGAGGTATTTCATGTTTTCTATCGGGGAGCTTTCAAAGCGGGCCAAGGTCAAGATTCCAACTATTCGATACTATGAAGAAGTGGGTTTGCTCGCTGCGCCTGAACGCACCGAGGGCAATCAGCGTCGCTACGATGCATCGGGACTAGAACGTCTGAGTTTCATCAAGCACGCGCGTGATCTGGGCTTCTCAATTGAAGCAATCTCCCAGCTGATCGAACTTCAGGGTCACCCGGATCGTTCATGCCAGGTCGCGAAAGAAATTGTCGTCTCGCAGCTCTCCAATGTCAGGGCCAAGATCAAACGGTTACGAGCACTTGAAAAAGAACTGGTTAGGATTTCAAAAGGTTGTGACGGCGAAGGCGTGTCTGAAGAGTGTTATGTGCTTGCGTCCCTGGCCGATCATCTGCTTTGCCGATATGAACACTGACGTATCCAGACCCATACGCTTTACCGTCGAAGTGCTGCGCAACCAAAGGGATTGTCTCATTGTTCACTAAGATATTTCGCCGGATTTTCTCGTCCGATGAGTGATCCTGTTCTTTTGCATATCTGCCAAGGCTGCGACGGGGGGCAACTGGCCGAATTGCGTGCAGCCATTGACCGAGCATTTACCAAAGGGCGCGTTCAAATCGTTGAGCAGCAATGCATGAATGGCTGCGCAAAACCCGTCTCATTTGGCTTGCAATCACCAGGGCGCGCGACCTGCTTCTTTGCCGGTGTAGACCCACAGTCAGACATTGCTGACATTGTGGCTACGTTGCACGCCTATTTGAAAGCCCCGCGCGGATGGATCGAGGACGCTCGGCCTTGTGGCCGACTTCGTTTCTGCCTCGTGGGGCGCGTGCCTGCACTTTAGTTGACAATCCTGACGATCTCAGCAAGCGGAACACCGGAAACGGCAAGGGGCCGGTGATCATTGGCGTTCAGAGTAACCTCGACCGTAACCTCGCCTTCGGGCAAATTGTCGAGATGCACCCATGGCCCATAGAAGCGACCAAGTTTCACGCCATTGATATAAACATGCGCATGCCCTTCTCCAGGCACATGATCACGGCTGGCATTTTGTGGTGAGAACGTAAAATTCTCGGTAATTACATGCAGATTCCATCCCGAGGCGGGATCGCGCATGGCGTGCACCGCCAAGCTGGGCGCAGAGGCATCCGCAGCCATAGAAAGCAGGGTACTGTGATCGTGACTGCCCGCCGTATCCGCTAGGGCATGATTCCCGTGATGGGCAGGGTCGGCGTGATCGTGACCGCCCAGAGTGATCCCGTTTGCGGCCGCAACGGTGAAGCCAATACCACCGCCAAACACGAGGCCGATAATCAGAAGAGGAAGTGAACGATCCATATCATTGTCCAATATCTCAAAACAACAGGTTCGGGCGCACGGATTGTGCGCCCGAACCTGTTGGCTACATTGTTGGCTTATGCAGTCTGCGCCTGATTGGCAGTCGCCTCTTCGCGCGACCAGAAATACCCGGCAAAACCGCCAAGCATCACCCATGCCATCATACCTACCCCATACGCCCGTGCGGCAAACAGCGCACCGATTTCGGTCGGGACAGGGCCGGTAAACACATCGGGTTCGGGCGCACCGATAACATGGGGGACCAACAACAGCACAATCGCCACACCCCAGGCTGCCCAATTTCCACCGAAGGCGATAAGCCACATCGCAATTGCGGCAGCAATAACTGTTGCGTACCACCAAATCTGGCGTACAAAAACATCAGCGGCTGCAACGCCAGGCACTTCCGGGGCCAGCGTAAAGCCGGGGGCAAAATGTATTGCAACAAACCCGGCAATACCCCAGATCAGTCCGGTACGGGCGTTGATCACAGCTCCGCGCGTTTGAGCCAACGCCATCAATGCCACAAGGACCATGGCATAGCCGGAATAGATCAACATGGTGAAGATGATGCTGAGCCCGTCGCGAACCGCATCAAAGCCAGGCAATTCGGGATGAGCCGAGTTGGCGGATTCAGACCCGAAGTGAACAAGATCGCCGCCTTCGTAAAGCTCTGCGTGAAGCAATACGGGCTGCACAAAATAAAGCTGCAACAGAGCGGCAATCAGCCCTGCTGCTGCTCCAGCGAACAACGCGCTGGTCAAAAGACGTGTGAACATCCGCTTAGTGGCAGGGGAAGCCGGTGGCATGACGTACATCATGCGCCGCATCGTGAAGCGTTTCAGCCTGAACATGGCCTGCAACAAAAGTGATACCAAGACCAATCAGAGCCACGGCAATCATTGCACCGATACTTGTCGCAGGTGTCGCCTGTGCGCCCGTTGCGCTTTGAGCATTCATAGTGTCCTCCTTGCCTTCACCCCGAAGGCATTGTGGTTTCTGTTCCGTCCGGCAGGTCTCCTGACTCACGGGTTTCTGTATCCACTTGGCCTTCCCAGATTACTCCAGTGGCATATTCAGTTGGAACTCGCCGCTTACAGTTGCGGGGACAGCCGCGGACTCAGTGCATATACGCACCCCACCGCGTTCCCTCTTGCCCCCATCCAAATTGGATGGAACCGAACGCCCAATAATTACGCAATTCAACAAAGTTCATCAATCGTAAAGTTGGGGGGAATACGTGAAACTGCTTGGAATAATCCAACAATACACCTCATCAATGACTGAGGCCTGGGTCCCGATCTATCTCCCTGTCGATTTCGCGGGTGTTTTCCTTCTCGTCGCCGCGATCCCGCTCGGCGTCACGGTCGTCACCTCGATCTAAAGTCTCACGCGGCTTGTTCAACACGCCTTCCAACCGCTCCCGGATCGACGGCTTGGCCTCTCCATCATCGCCCCGATCCGCCTGGGCCTCTTCAGACCGGCCCAGGGTTTCACGCAAGCGGTCATTGACGCGCCGCAGGTCCGAGGGTTCTTCGACACTCTGCCCACCGGCCTCGTGTTCCTCGCGCCCGACAATCCGCGCCAGCCGATCCCGGATGTCACCATCTCCGCGATCCGCAGACCGATCCTTGCTGGCCGCTGCCCTGAGCGCCGCCAGACCGGCAGACACACGCCCCTGCCCCGCGTCACGCTCGGCCCCGTAAGTGTCCCGCGCCAGTTCCAGCCTTTGCCGCATCTCGGCAAAAAGCGCACGCGCCTGGCGGGCCGCATGAACCGCCCTGCCCCGTTCGGTGACAGGTTCATAGTCGCGACCATCGCGTTCCGCTGTCCGCATCTCGCGTCGTTCCATCGCATTGGCCGCTGGCCCCAGCTTCACCTCCGGATCGCGGTTCAGCTCCTCGGCCTTCAGCGCATCGCCCTGGCTCAAAGCTTCTTCTCTCTGCGCCTCCAGTGACCGATGATCGACCCGCTCTACCTCACCGGCCCGCTGCAGCGCCCGGTTTTGCAACTCGGCCCAAAGCCCGCGCATCTGCTCGATCTCGGCCCCGCCAGTTTTCGCGGAATCAAGAACACGAGTCTTGGTTGTGAACCCCTCCGGTTCCAGCTTGCGGGTGGAAGTCAGAACGTGAGCATGATGATTGCGCTGATCGCCTTCGCGGTGCGGCGCATGGATCGCCACATCAACTGCCACGCCGTAGCGACTGACCAGCTCCTCGGCAAACTGGCGGGTGATCTGCGACCGATCCTCGGCGCTGATCTCGGAGGGCAGCGCCAGCTCCCATTCGCGGGCGGTGACGGAATTGCGCCGGGTCTCGTTTTCCTCGGCGGCGTTCCAGAGCGCGGACCGATCCTGCGCCCAGGACGGGGCATCCTTGGGGGTCAGGATAAAGGTCTTCTCAATGCCGCGCTTGGCGGTGTAATCGTGAACCCGCCCCTCGCGCTGGCACTCGATGCGCTCCCCGGCACGGTAGGCACCCGCCGCCGTCGCGCTGCGTCCGGCGCTGCGTTTGATTGTCTTCACAGAGAGGTGGTAGCTGGCCATCCGCCCTCCCCTCTCGCAGACGACAAACGCCATTGCAATGCCCGCGCGCACCGCAGCAAGGCATCACCAGGCACACCCGTGCCGCCCGGCTCTTGGCCCGTGACAAGAGGTGGAGTGATCGTGCAGAATGGGAGATGCAGCCTGTCCACCATCCTCATTGTCGGACGGGCTGCACCTCTCCCTGTTGGGCGTAAGTCGATGGCTTCGGAACGGTATGTTCCGGGGCCATCGCTGCCACGACCAATTGTCTTTTTCCCTCCGGCCCCAGCCTTATGGGGGGCGGTCCTCCGGGAAAAAGACAGCCCCAACGAAGGGGTGCGATGCACCTCTGAGGCGCGGGCTTGCCGATGTGATCCACCAATCTCCCCAGCCTTATGGAGGGCGGGAGCTTGGTGGATCACATCGGCGGTTTGCCTCGGGCAAACCCGGCGGAGATCAGGGGTTGTTGCCCCACAGATCAACGCCCTCCGGAACGGCAGAGACAAAAACAGACCGGCCCCCACTATGGGGCATCGGTTGGGATTTTGGGGCTGTCGTTCCGGACGCAATCCAACGGCGGACGTTGGACCTGGAGAGTTCGAGAGGCCGGGAGGGCCTTTCGTTCCGTCGCGGATCGCGGCGGAAGGGGTTGGCCATCGGCCGGGGCTTTGCCCCAGAGAGATCGCACGCAAATCTTGGAGCCATAGGTGGAGAGTTTGCATAAGTGCGCCCTTGTCCTTTACAGGCCTACGGGTACGCGCTAACGATGGCTGTGGCAAGACCACACTCGATGCAGCCCCTTTTCGCCACATCCCGTTTTATTCCGCCCGCATTTTTGGAGGTGCCGGTTTGGCAGAGACAGAACTCGAACGCGCCGAGAAACGATACGCCCAGGCCAAGGCCCGCCTTCAGGCCCTGCGCAATCGGGAAGCCACCAGACAGCGTAAACTGGACACACGGCGCAAGGTGATCCTGGGCGGGGCGCTTATGGATTTGGCGGAACGGGATAGCGGGGCAGCTGCAATGGTTGAGCGGCTGGTGCGGAACCTCTCGCGGGACCAGGATCGCAAGGCCTTTGCGGAATGGGGAGGACCATCCTCCGGCGACGAGACCCCCTCCCCTACATCCGATCCTGACGGGGCCGATTGATGAGCGGGCTGTTTCGCTTTTTCGACGGTCTGTTCCGGTTCTTCTACCGCCTAATCGCCACGCCCATCCTCCTCGGCTGGATGATCGGGGCAATGGCGTTCGGGGCGATGCTTGGCTCCATCGTGGCCGTCCCATTCATCTTCGCCTTCTTCGATCAGGAACCGGGACAAAGCGCATGGCAATGGATTGTCTTTGGCCCACTGATCTTCATCGGGGCGGTTTTTGGATTCCAGTATTGGCGTTACCGCTCCGGGGCCGATGACTTCTTCGGACTGACCGGTGACAGCCATGGCTCGGCCCGCTTCGCCAGCCGCAAGGAACTGAAGAGGTTGGTGAAGGCGGACGGGCTGCTGATCGGGCGCTCTCCCGCCGGTCAGCTCTTACGCTATGACGGCCCGGCCCATCTGCTGACCCTCGCCCCACACGGGCGGGCAAAGGCGTCGGCACCGTCATCCCGAACCTGCTTATGGCCAACCGCTCGGTGATCGTGGTGGACCCCAAGGGAGAAAACGCCCGGATCGCCGGGGCCGCGCGGCAGGCCTTTGGCCAGGTCCATATCCTCGATCCATTTGGGGTCTCTGGACAGGCCAGCTCGTCATACAACCCGCTGGACCGGCTGACAGCCACCAGCCCTGATCTGGGCGAGGATGCCACCACCCTGGCCGATGCGCTGGTCATGGACCCGCCGGGACAGGTGCAAGATGCCCATTGGAACGAAGAGGCCAAGGCCATCCTCTCCGGCCTGATCATGTTCTGTGTCGCCCATGAGGAACGTGAGCGGCGCAATCTGGCCACCGTGCGGGAATACCTCACCCTGTCCCCGGATCGGTTCCGGGCGTTGCTGGAGCTGATGCAGGACAGCGATGCGGCCCATGGGCTGATCGCCCGCGCTGCCAATCGCTTCCTGGGCAAAGCGGATCGGGAAGCCGCCTCGGTCCTCTCCAGCGCGCAGCGTCATACCCATTTCCTCAACAGCCCGCGCATTGCAGACGTGATCAGCCATTCGGATCTCCATTTTGCGGAGCTGCAACAGCGTACCGTATCCGTATTTCTGGTGCTGCCGCCTAACAGGCTGGACGCCTACAGCCGCTGGCTGCGCCTGCTGATCTCTCAGGCGCTTCAGGACATCGCACGGCACGCTGAGGGGCCACAGGCCCCCATAGAGCCTCAGAATGGCGCACAGGGCGTTTCTGGGGCCTCTCAGCGCCCATCCACCCCCACGCTCCTCCTGCTGGATGAATTTGCCGCTCTGGGCCGTCTGGAGGCCATAGAGCGCGCAATGGGTCTGATGGCAGGCTATGGATTGCAGCTCTGGCCCATTCTCCAGGACATGAGCCAGCTCAACGATCTCTATGGCAAGCGCGCGGGCACCTTTGTCGCCAATGCCGGGGTGCAGCAGGTCTTCGGGGTGAATGATCTGGAAACGGCCCAATGGCTGAGCAAGATGATCGGCCAGGAAACTACGGGCTACCAAACCCAGAGTTACAAGCCGGGCGATGCGCCCTCGATGACGCAGAATGTCACCGGGCGCGATCTGCTCACCCCTGATGAAATCATGCAAATGCCGCCTAACCTTCAGCTCCTGCGGGTGCAGGGCAATCCCACGGCCCTCGCTCGCAAGCTGCGCTATTACGCTGCCCCCGAGTTCCAGGGCCTGTTTCAGCCCGAAACCAGATAACGAGAAAGAAGACCCAGGATGACAGACCACACACCCTCCCCTGCCCCGCTCTCTGACGAAGAGCTGCGTGAGACGCTCGATATGCTCGGCACCGTGGTCGCCAGTGTCTCGGATCGGGTCGATAACCAAACCGACGCCATGAACGGTTTGATCAAGACCGCAACGGAAGCGCGGCAGGCGGCGTTTGCAGCGCGCACCCAGACCAATCCAGAAAACTATGGCGCATTAGTTGGGGAAACCATCGACGGGCGGATCAATGATAACCTCGTGCGGATGGCTGGAATGATCAACGATCTCTATACGGCGTCCAACCGCGCACAGGAGGCGCTTAAAAAGGCGGATGAAAGCAAATGGGAAACCTTCCGTGAAATCCGAGAGCGTGAGAACGCCATAAGCCGCTTCAAGAGCCGTCTTCCATGGTTTGGTCTGGGGGCTGTCGTTCTGGCTCTGGCGATGACGGTGTTGCTTCCTCGTTTCTTAGCAGGCAACGCCACCACATGCGCTGTCCTTGGAGCGTCTTGGACCGCCACAACCACGGGTGTCGATGCTTGCGTGTTCTATCAGCGGTAGGGTCAACACGAAGAGTTATCCACAGACCAGCAGCAAGCTGGTGGGTGTTAGATATGTGTTAGATATAGTGTTACGCGAATCGGTGAATTTGTAAGCGACTGTTTTTGAACGTGAAAAAGGGGCTATTTTTGATTCGCGGTGGGTGATCTTACGAAAGATGGTGTGTGATATTACGAAGATTGGTGTGTGATATTACGAAAGCATCTTGGTGGGTGAAACTACGAAGTCACTTGCGCTGGTGGGTGAAATTACGAATAAGAGAACTATGGTGGGTGAAACTACGAAACCTGATCGAACACCTCTCCTACCCTTGCGTCATGCTCAAGGGGATTTCTTCGTGTGCGATATTTTTGATGCCGCTCCGAAAGGTGATATGGCCTCGATGGCGCATCCGATTTTCACCCTTTCGACCAAGCCTGACACCAAAAAGCGGCGTTACGTGGCGGCTGATGGTCAGAGCTATGTTGAAATCAGACCGAACATGATTGGTTTGGCCACTGTCCATGATCGTGATGTGTTGATCTATTGCATTTCCCAGGTTGTGGCGGCCCTGAATGACGGAAAGCAAATTCACAGAACGCTTCGTTTCAAAGCGTATGATCTTCTTGTTGCAACGAACAGGCCCACGGCTGGCACAGGGTATACGGGCCTCAAGGCAGCTCTTGAACGCCTCCAAGGAACGCAGATCGAAACCAACATCACGACTGGCGGCGTGGAACAGATTGACGGCTTCAGCCTGATCGACCGCTACCGGATCGTTCGGGAAACCCGTGATGGTCGAATGCTCGATCTTGAAGTTACGCTTTCGGATTGGGTTTTCAACGCCATTGCCGGCGATGATGTTCTCACACTCAATCGCCGCTATTTCCAGCTTCGCAAACCTTTGGAGCGCCGCCTGTATGAGCTTGCGCGCAAGCAATGCGGAACACAGCCGGAATGGAAATGTGGGTTGGACAAGCTGAAAGCTAGAACAGGGTCTACATCCTCAGACAAAGAGTTTCGGCGGCTTGTCCGTGCAATCTGCAAGGCCGACGAGGAGCATAATCACATGCCGGATTATGCTTTCCGTCTGGATGCCGATATTTTGACGGTGACGCCCAAGCCAGAGTTTCTGGAGAACTACGCGCCGAAACCGGATCAGGACAGGGTTACTGGTGGCTATATCCTGCCCCTGTCCCCGGATACCCTTGAACAAGCTAGGGAACTGGCACCGACATGGGACATAAATGTTCTGGCTGCGGAATGGCGAAGCTATGCTGCCAAACAGCAAGAGGCACCCAAGAACCCCGACGCTGCGTTTCTCGGTTTCTGCAAGAGCTGGTTCAAGAAACGCGGGCGAAATGGGTGGTAGAGTAATTTATCAAATACTCACTTACTCAAATACTCAGACCACAAATCGCGCGTGATGTCGGAAATCGACCGCCCCTCTTCAACGGATTTCATCTTGATCCGCTTATACAGACTTTCCTCAATCTCGGCATTCAAACGCTTTTTCTTCTCACTTGGTGTCTCCGTAACCTCTTGCAAGATGCGTTGACGGGCTTCATCGCCACGGCTCGGGCGTTTGGCAGAAAGTCCCATTACGCCACCTCCCGCGCCGTAGGCGCGATCATCGCAAGAACCTCGTCAAGCAATGCTGTGGTTTCGGCCTTTGCCTTGGCGTTGTCTGCATCAAACACGGTCAATCCTTCGGACGCCGTCTGCGGGTAAACCTGGCGCTGCGTGATGGTCGTTTCAAAAACTGGCAGGGCATACTCGTCCAGAGCTGCCCGCACATCGCCACCAAGGCGCGTTCCCTCCACCACGCGGGACACAATAAAGCCCGCAAGAGGAACGCCGTCTGTAACCTCCTGACGGGCTTTGATGAAGTCCACCAGATCGGACGCAGCCCAGATGTCATAAGGGGAAGGCTGAACGGGGATCAGAATAAAATCGCTGACCTTGATCGCTGCGGCGATCATGTCTTCCAGCTTGGCCGCACCGTCGATCACCACGTAGTCGTAATTCGCCGCCATGCTGCGCAGCGTCTTAACGTTGTTGGGACGGTCAAGCGCCACTAGCTCAAGTGGGTTGTCTTCACTGGCTGCGTGCCAGTCTCTCGCGCTGCCTTGCGGGTCGCTGTCCACGATCAGAACAGAATGCCCCCGATCATGCAAAGCTCTGGCAAGGTTGGTGCTGATGGTGGTCTTGCCGCAACCACCCTTGGGATTCAAAACGGAGATAATGCTCATGTTTGCCTCATTTGTGTTTTTACTCAAAAGTGTAACTGAGTAAATGAGACAAAACAAGCACGCTAAAGATGGCGTGTGACCTCCATGCGTTGATGCAACACGCGCACAATGTTGATCCGCCCTTCAACCTTTGTGAAATATAGAAAGTGTCGCCCCACCGGGTATTTCAGATAACCAGCCCGCACATCCGCCTTACGGCCTTTGAGTTCACCTGAAACCAGACGCTCGATGGTCTTGAAAATATCCCGGTAATACACGTCAGCTTGCTGCTCACCCCAGCGGTCTTCGCTGTAGTCCCAGATACCACGCAGATCATCTTTGGCCTTCTTTGAAAGGTCATAGCTGTTAGCCATGTAGGCCCCTGCTGGCCTTGATCTCATTCAGGAATGCCTCGGAGTCGAAGTCTTCTGCGATGCCGCTCTGCTCGCCTTCGATCAAAGCATCCTGCAACGCTTTCACTTTGGTTTCGTGTTCCTCAAGCAGGCGTAAGCCAGCTCGAACAACATCGCTAGCAGACCCATAGCGACCTGTCTGGACCTGCGTATCAATAAAGCTAGCGAAATGATCGCCAAGTGACATTGATGTGTTTCGTGCCATCTGGAACCTCCTGCGAAAATTATATACCAAATTTTGGTACACAGCAAGTGCATCAAAACCTCATTCACTCAAATGAGTATTTGAGTGAATGTAGCATATATCGCGTGGCCTCGATGTAAGCCTGCCAGGTAAAGTCGCGGAATGAACCTTCGAGAACTTGTAGCGCAGAACATAATTGATCATCGCAAGCGCCTTGGCGTGAGCCAAGAGAACCTGGCGCGGTATGCGGGCATCAGTCGGTCTCATCTCGGCAAAATTGAGAATGCGCGATATTCAGCAAGCCTCGACACGCTTGAAAAGATTTCCCGCGCTCTGGGTGTGAAGGGCGCTGCATTGTTTGAACCGCGATAGCTTTGTGCGGACGTTCGTCAGTTTCAGCGTTTGCAGAAAGAATGGACGGGCAGGGGGGCGTTCTCCTTACCCCGCGAGCTGATACCCACGCTTCTTTTTGGCCCGATAGAGGTCCAGCATAGCGTCTGCCGCATGGCCAGCATCTTCAAACAGCTCAATCCGATGCCGCCCTTGGGTGCCGATGCGGCCCCACTCGCGCAACAGAGAGACACCCCCAAACAGATCGGGCAGGAGTCGCATCCGATAGAAGCGATACATGTTGGCTTCAGGATCAACGCGCTCAATGCGGATGTCGTCTGGAAACATCTCAAGCTGTTGCATCGGACGCCTCCCGCATCACACGGCTGATTGTAGACCTGTGTACGTTGAAAAGCCGCGCGGCTTCAGCTTCTGTACGTTTGCCGGATAGCACCATGTCACGGATTTCCTGGCGCTGATCGCCTGTTAGCTTCGGCTTGCGTCCAGGATGGCGTCCTTTCTTGCGGGCGCGCTCCAGACCGGCGCGGGTGCGCTCTCTGATCATCTCGCGCTCGAATTCTGCGAACACGCCAACCATCTGCATCATCATGCGTCCGGCGGGCGTGGTGGTGTCGATGGACTCTGTCAGGGACCGAAAACCGGCACCGGCTGCATCAATCTTCTCCATGATTGCCAAGAGGTCTTTCAGGGACCGGGACAGCCTGTCGAGCTTCCAGACGATCACCACGTCGCCTTTGCGGAGCTGATCGAGCATGCGGTGCAGCTCTGGCCGGTCCCACCGACCACCAGAGGCGTGTTCTTCAAAGACACGCTCACACCCGGCCACGTTTAGCGCGTCGAGCTGCGCAGCCGTCGCCTGATCATTTGTCGAAACTCTTGCATAGCCTAAGTTCATGCTGACATTGTTGCGTTTTCTTGTTGCCCAATCAAGATAATTCGCAACATATATTTGCAACAATTCTGGGTAGGGCAGGGGGCGTGCCTTGGCACAGTAATTGGCACTTTAATTTATTGGGTTAGGTCACCATTGTCAGTGCGCGCCAGGTCAGCGGGGCAGGGATGTGTTGCGCAACTAACCGTTTTAGACGCATGTACTATGACATGAGGCTTCTGTCATGATGCCGGTTACCCGTGTCGCGACGCTCCGCCAGAGCTTGGCGCGCGATCTGAAACGCAGAAGATAGAAACAGGCTCGCCATGATCGAGGCGACGATCAGGTCAGGCCAGCCGGTTGCGGTGCCCCAGACACCCAAGGCCGCAAACATAACAGCTACGTTGCCGATAGCGTCATTGCGGGAACAGAGCCAAACCGAACGGACATTGGCGTCACCATCCTTGTAACGCACGAGCAAAAGGACACTTGCAAGATTGGTCAGCAGAGCCAGGAAGCCGACAACACCCATGATTTCGGCTTCGGGCACACCGACATAGAACACGCGGTAGATGGTTGATCCGAAGACCCAGAGACCCATCAAAAGCAAACTGGCACCTTTTGCCAGAGCGGCATTGGTTCGCGCGCGGGTCGAGGCTCCGATCACCGCGAGCGAGATGCCGTAAGTCAGGGCGTCTCCCAGGAAGTCGAGCGCATCGGCCTGAAGCGCCTGAGATTTCGCGTAATGACCGGCAGTCATTTCGACCGCAAACATCGTCGCATTCAATGCGATGACGACCCATAGCCGCCGTTTGTAGTCACCTGAAA
>NZ_CP049813.1:0-132559 GCF_011290545.1 Pontivivens nitratireducens
GGTGGGGCGGACAGCATCACCTCCGGCGCTGATGTGGACGATATCGTCGGCGGGGCCGGTGCGGATGTCATAACTGCGGGTGCGGGCAACAACCGCATCGCCGGTGATGGCGCGCGGATAGATGCGGCGGGTATTCTGAGCCTGAGCGATACGGTCGGCGGCAACGATACCATCACGGCGCAAGGCGGCGCGGACGATATTGTCGGCGGGGCCGGTGCGGACAGCATCGACGCGGGCGATGGCGACAATGCGATCCTGGGCGATGCGGGCACTATTGGGGTCGACAGCATCGAGACGGCGACCGACGGATCTGGCGGTGATGACCTGATCACCTCGGGTTCCGGTGATGATGACATCGCCGGTGGGTTTGGCGCGGACGTCATATCGGCGGGGGCCGGGGCCAATCGCATCGCCGGTGACGGTGCGCGCATTGATGCTGTCGGTGTGGCCAGCCTCAACGATACACTGGGTGGCAATGACGATATTACCTCGGGCGGTGGCGATGACGATATCATCGGCGGTGCGGGCGATGACCTGATCGACGCTGGCGCGGGCGACAATGCCCTATTGGGCGATGCTGGCGTGATTACGGCGGGCGAACTGACATCCTCGTCCGTGGCGGCCGGGGGTGACGACGTGATCGTCACGGGTGGCGGAAACGATGCGATTGTCGGTGGCGCGGGCAGCGATACGATTGCCGGTGGTGCCGGTGATAATCGGGTCCTCGGCGATGCCGGGTCGATCACGGCAAGCGATGTGACGGACATATCCGGCGGCTTCGGCGGCGATGATCAGATCACGGTGCTGGGCGGTGCGGATACCATCATGGGCGGTGCGGGAGCCGACCTGATCGCGGCGGGCGACGGCGACAACCGGATCGCTGGCGGCGCGGCGATGCTGACTGCCACCGGCTTTACCACGATTGAGCCTGCCGGCGATGGCGACGACACCATCACTTCCGGCACCGGCGCGGATATCGTTCTGGGCGGTGAGGGCTCCGACGACCTGACGACCGGCGCGGGCGACGACCTGATCGCGGGCGATGGCGCGACAGTGGTGTTGAGCGCGAATGTCGCTATGAGCGCGACATCCCGGTCCAGTCAGGGCGGCGCGGGCGACCTTATCAATGGGGGCGACGGCGATGATACAATCTTGGGCGGTGCCGGTGCCGACGACATCACGGGCGGGGCTGGCGATGACAGATTGCTGGGCGATTTCGGCACGGTCGATCTGCTCACAGGTGCCCTGACATCGCTGGATGTGGATCAGGGTGGCGATGATACGCTGGCCGGCGGCGATGGCGACGATATCGTCTTTGGCGGTGCGGGGCTGAACGTCTTCAGCGATACCGGAGGCAGCAATATCGTGGTGGCCGGTTCCGGCGGGATCACGGGGGTCGGTGTCGTAACCCTCGACATCACCGGGCCGGTGGTCGATCAGGTTCTGACCGGCGGCGCCGGGAACGACATGATCTTTGGCGGCGCGGGCAACGATACGATCTTTGGCCTTGGTGGCAATGACACGATTGTCGGGGATATCGCGCAATATGTCCGCGGGGTCAGCCTGACCGCGACCGAGGCCGACCTGTTCGGCGATGACGTGATCCATGCCGGTGACGGGGATGACGTCGTGGTCGGTGGCAAGGGATCGGATACGATCGATCTGGGCAGCGGCGACGATGTGGCCTTCGGTGACATGGGCGATCTGACCTTTGGTGCGGACGGGGCCGTCCTGACGATGGTGGCGACCCAGCAGGGCGCGGGTGCGGCGGATACGATAGAAGGCGGGGCGGGCAACGATCTGATCTTTGGTCAGGGCGGGGCCGATCTGCTGACGGATATCTCCGGCTCCAACATCATGATCGGCGATTTGGCGAGCGTGACGTTCCTGGCCACGACGCCGGCGCCTGTGGGCAACGGCGCCGCCGACCGGGTGCAGACGCTGGCCACGATCCGCAACGACATCGCGTTCAAGGATGTGATCACGGGCGGTTCGGGTCGGGATCTGGCCGTGGGCGGTCTGGGCAATGATACATTAACCGGAAATGGCGGGCAGGATCTGCTGTTCGGTGACACGATCGAGATGCAGCGGGCCTATACGCTGGACACGGTTCTGGGTGGCTGGGTCGAGAGCATCGCGATGCGCACGACACTGACCGGCAGCGGTGGCAACGACATGCTCATCAGCGGGGTGGAGCGTGATTTCGTCATCGCGGATCGCGGGGCCGATTTCTTCGAGACCGATTTCGAGCGTAATTTCGTGGCTCCCGGTGCTGCGCAACTGACCGTTACGGGCAGCGTTTCAGGTGGCGGCACCGCGACCCTGGGGGTTGCCGGAACCTCGATCGGGGGATCGGGCGGTGGCTGGGTGTCCTTTATTCCCAGCGGGCTGGATGCCGGGCTGACACCGGCGTTCGCGCCGTCTTACAACGGCCCGGCCATGCTGGAGGCGCGCAGCAGTGCCAGCTACGACACCACCCTGTCCCTGACCCCGATCGCGGAGCCCGCCCCGGCGGATATGTCCGGGTTTGCCACGCAGTCGCGTGTTCTGTCGGATGAAATCGCGGGGGTGGTGGGGTCGTCTGCCTTCGTCTCCGAGATGGCGGAGCTGCAACGCTATGACCTGCAACATGACATGGTGATCGACAGCGCGCGGGCCTCACTGTTGATGCATCTGCAGGGGGCGGGATTGTTGAGCGACATGGCATTGTTCGACGCCCTGTTCGATGAAATGGTGATGCAGATGCTGGAGGAGATTCTGGCGCTGGACCTTGACGCGGCGGTCGCACTCGCGGCGGAATGACACCGTCCCGAAACGGGGCGGCCTGAAGGAGCATAACGAATAATGTCCGATACCAAGACGACGAACGGCCTGACCCAGACCCTGCCCAACGGGGTGGAGCTGGTCTGGGACGATGCCGACATCATGTCGAGCTACGCCAATGTGGCCACGGCGACCGCAACGCAGGAGGAGTTTTTCCTGCTGTTCGGTCAACATCAAAGCTGGAAGGGTGTGCCCGAGGGCGGCAAGGTCGAGATTCAGTTGAACAATCGGATGGTCATGAACCCTGCGGCGGCCAAGCGGTTTGCCGCGATCCTCGTCCGCTCTCTTGAAGCGTATGAGGAGCGGTTCGGCAAGATAGGCGGATGAGCGTCGCGCCGGGCGGGCCGGGGACAGGCGCGCTCGACGCGATCGGGGCGCCGGTCGATCTGCTGGCGCTGATCGTTGGCGGGGTGGCGACACCCTTGATCGGGCCGCCTCCCGGGGCGGAACTGCGCGCGCTGATCCCCGAGTTCGAGAGCGAGCGCCCCGGTGCGCGCAGACTGGCCGGGGGTCGGTTGGCCGTGCATGTGCCATTGGGTGACGGGCGCGCGCATCTGTGGCAGGTCGGGGATGGCGACGTGGCGTTGCCGCATCTTATCCGTACTCTGGTGCGCGCCAGCCGGCAGATCGCCTTTCAGAACAGCGCGCCGGTTGCGGCGGCGCCGGCGGAAAACCGCTGGCGGATGCCGCTTTTCCAGTCGCTGGCGTCCTTGCCCAAGCGGATGAAGACCCGCAGGCTGGTCGCGTTGGAACGGCTGGCCGCCGCCACGGGGTGGACGGGCCTGGCCTTCATCGAGATCAAGGGCGGGCGGGCGCGCAAGGTGCATCGCCTCAGCCCGACGGCGGACCTGCGCAGCGACAGCCTGAGGATTTTTGCCAACCGCATGATTGCCGAGGACCAGCTGGTGCTGGCCGTCGATGCGCGGCGGATCGGTGACGGGCCCGCCGATCTGGAGCTGTTTTGCGAGGAGCACCGCATCTCCGGTTTCGTGATCGCACGCCCGGCGGAGGACGGCCTGGCCCTGTACGTCGAGGGGATGCCACCCCCCGATGAGGTGGTCGAGGCACAGGCCGCGCTGTCCGTCGCCTTTCCCAAGCGGGTGCGCGGCACCGGTGGCTGGGTGCGGCGCGGGCTGGCGGCGGCGGCGGTCGTGGCCTTGATCGCGTTCCTCGCCTGGCCGGTCCGGTTCGAGGTCACCGCCCCCGGCGAACTGCGCCCGGCGACCAGTGAAATCGTGATCGCGGCGGAGGAAGCGCGTCTGGCCTCCGTTCTGGTCAGCGTCGGGCAGAGCGTCTCCACCGGGGATGTGATTGCCACGCTGGTTTCCGATCCGCTGGACGAAGCCCGGGACGAGGCGGCCCTGACGCAATTGCTGGAAGGGTTAAGCGCGCAGGAGGCCCTCGCCGCCGGGGATTACGCGCGCTATCAGCTGGCCCAGCAGCGACAGGACATCGCCGCCCTGCGCGTGGCCCGGCTGGATCAGCGGATTGATGCGCTGGTCCTGACCGCACCACAGGACGGGCGGATCGCGGATCTGATCAGCAGGGGCGAGGTCGGCGCGATGATGAATGCAGGAACCTCCGTCGCGGAGGTTCAGGTCGGGAACCGGATGCGGGCTCTGCTGCGCCTAGCCGCGATCGACGCGCCGCTGGTGCGCAGCGGGACCGAAGGCACGTTCGTTCTGCGCGGCATCAGCGGCCGCAGCTGGCCGGTGACAATCATCGAGGATCCCATCGCCTCACGCAGGGAGGAAGGCGACGTTGTCCTGCTGGTTCTGGCGGAGATCGCGGAGGCGGACGCCGCCCTGTTCAAGGGACTGACGGGGATCGCCCGTCTGGATCTGGGGGAGCGCCCGCGCGTGGCCGTCCTGCTGCGCCCCCTTGCGGAATGGGTTCGGCTGAAGGCGTGGGAAAAGCTGGGTATCGAATTGTGAGCGGCATGGCCGGAGCCGGGCCGCTGCGCGAGGCGCGGTTGCATCTGTCCGAGGAAGGCGGTCGCCACCTCTATCTGCTTGCCGATCCCGCAAGCGGGCGCATCCTGCGGCTGGAGCCGAAGCTGGCACGCCTGATGGCCAATGTTCGCGCGCGCCTGAATGGACGCTTGACCGGCACCCCGCCCGAGGAGGAAATCGCCGCCGCAACCGTAATTGGTGAGTTCATCAGGGCGATGCGCGCCGATGCCAGCGGGGAACGCAGGCGGAAGTTCAACCCGCTGTTCATGCAGGTGCCGCTGTTCGACGTCGGGCCGTGGCAGAAATATCTGAGGGGCCTCGCCGCGGTGACCTTCTCGACGTTCGGGGCGGTGGTGTTCGCGATGCTGGCGATGCTCAGCCTGTGGATTCACTCGGCGACGGATGGCGCGATGGTCAGCCGGATCGGCGATATCTTCAGCCTGTCGGCCATCGCCACCTTCGCGATGGTCGCGCCGGTGACGAAGGTCCTGCACGAACTGGGGCACGTTCTGGCGGCGACCCGTGCCGGGGTCAGGGTGCGCAAGGCCGGGGTGATGCTGCTGGGACTGTACCCGCTGCCATTCGTGGACTGTTCCGAGGCGGATTTGCTGGCGCGACGCTCTGGCCGGATCATGATCTCGCTGGGGGGGCTGTTCGCGGATCTCAGCGTGGCGATGGTGGCGTTTATCGCCTGGCACCTGGTCGAGGATCCGGCCCTGCGGCAGGTTCTGTCGTCGCTGGTGGTGTTCAACTCGATCAATACGGTGATCTTCAACCTCAACCCCATTCTGAAGCTGGACGGCTATTTCGCGCTGTCGGACGCGGCGCACCGGCGCAACTGGCATACGGAAAGCTTCGTGGCGTTGAAATCGGTGCGTTCGGCGCTGGCCGGTTTCGACATGGGCACCGCGATGCGCAGGGTGATGGATGCACCGCTGCGCGTGGCCTTCGCGCTGGCCTCGACCGGATGGAAGATCTGGATCGTGGCGTTCGTGGCGTGGCAGGTGTTGCCGAAATTCCTCGGGCTGGGGCTGTTTCTGGTCGGCTGGGGGATGGCGGCGATGTTTTTCACGCCGCTGTTGTCCCTGAACGGAGCGTCGCCGCAGGGGCGGGGGCGTAATCAGGGTGCAGGGGATGGTCCGCGCGGCCCGCGTCGGGCAGGGCGGGGCTGGCTGTGGCTGCCGCTGCTGGCGGGGATCGCGCTGCTCCTGGCGTTCCTGCCGCGCCCCTATCATGTGACGGTGCCGCTGGACCTCGACATGGACGGGTCATATGCGATCCGGGTCGCGCAGGGTGGTGTGTTGCGTGCGATGGCCGATGCCGCACATGTCGAACCCGGTGCGGCACTGGTGCAGCTTGAGGCGCCCGGAGCGGAGGCTGAACTGGCCCTGGCCGAGGCGGAACGCAGGTTCGATCTGGCACTGGCCGACAGCGCCGCCGGGCTGGATCCCCTGACCGCCCAGGCGGCCCGCCAGCGCGCCGTGACTTCCGCCGCCAGAGTTGCCCGTTTGCAACAGATTGCGGAGCTGCGAACGGTGCGGGCCGCGCAGGCCGGACTGTTCCGGCCCGAATCTACGTTGCACCGCGGCGCACAGGTCGGGCCCGGCCGCGTGGTGGGGCACCTTCTGCCCGATCAGGGGACGGCACGATTGACCGGAGCTTTCCCCGAGATATGGGTCGAGAAATTGAGCGATGATCTGAGGGGGGCGACCTTGCGCAGTTCGCAGTTCTACGAAGTCCTTGATCCGGAGCGGGATATCCGACTGGAGGACATGGCCGGGGATGTGACGAGCGGGGTCCGTCTGGCGGTTGTCAGCAGCCACAGCGCCACGGCCCTGACGGGGGAGCCGCTGTCCACGAGATTGCAATTCGGCGCGGAGCCCCTGTGGCGCCACGCGGTTTTCCGGGGCCGGATATTGTTGCTGAGATTCCGTGAGGCACAGCAAGCCGCCCAGGGTGCCGCAACGCAATAGTGAAAATTGTGTGTATGTCCGCACAGCCTAAAGTACCGACTCCATACAATAAGCTGAGGAATACATCCTGTAGTTGCGTGACACGAACAGCGTATTCGTGCTTTTCTGCGGCAACCCCCGTCCGGCGCGCCGGATCATTACCAGGCACGCCCACCACGGCCTTCGTTTAGGACAGACAGATGACCTTCCAGACCCCTCGCAAGTCGTTCGCGCTTTCAACTGCTATCGTTGGCATGGGCCTTATGAGTTTCCCTGTCATCGCACAGGCGGGAAGCTGCACGCAGGTCGCACCGCTGACATTCGAGTGTAGCGGGGCACCCGACAATGTGAACGACACGACGCAAACGGTCGCGGCGGGGGCAACGGGAACGCTGACATTCCTGGCCGGGGCGGGTGTGGATACAACTGGGCTGGCCGGAACGAAGGAAGAGGATGCCCTGCGCGTCGCGGCGGGCACGGGTGCGGGGTCTTTCACCACGACCATCGTCGCCACCGGAGCGCTGACTTCGAACAGCAATGCGCTGGTCCTGTCGCCGTTGGGCTCGGCTGATGAGGGTTTCGTGCAGACGGTGAACCTGGCCGGCACGGTCACCGGTGGCGCGGATTCGACCTATGACGGTTACGGCATCCTGCTGCTGGATGAGGCACCGGCGGGCGGTGGTTTCGGATCGAGCGACATCAATGCCGTTATTAACGTGGAGGGGACGGGGTCCGTCTCAGGCTCGATCGGGGCGATCCAGTCACTGACATCGCAGTCATTCACGCTGAACAACGACGGATCGGTGGTCGCGACCACCGGCGCGGCTGTGGAAATCGTGGGGGGTGACGTCGCGCTCGACAACTCGGATACCATCACGGGCGTTTCGGGAGGCTTCAGCGCGACCACCAGCGGGGCCGCGACGATCGTGAACTCCGGTACGATCACGACCACGGACAATGCGGCGGTGTCGCTGACGGTGAATTCCAACAGCGATCTGGGCAATGCGGAGCTGCGCACGATCACCAATACCGGCAGCATCACCTCGACCAACGGTTGGGCCGTCGATGTCAGCAACGATCAGTCGATGGATCAGCTGCGGGAACTGACCCTGAATCTGGGCGGTACGGTGGCGGGCGGCAGCCGGCTCGATTCCTCGGCTGGTGCGTCGCAGATCAATGTGACAGGCACCGTGACCAATGATGGAAACGCGGTGGAGGTTTCCGGCGCGGGCAATACCGATATCGACGTCTCCGCCACTGGCTCCGTGGTATCGACGGGCGCGATGGGTATCGTGCAGAGCACGACCGGATCGGGCGGAATCGACGTGAATGTCGCGGCTGGCGGGTCCGTTCAGGGCGCGACGGGCGGCGCAAACCTGACGAACAATGGCTCCGGCGCGGTCGATGTCGGCGTGTCCGGCACGGTAATCGGCCTGTCGGGCAGCGCGCTGAGCATCGCGGACACCGTGGCGGGAACGGGGACGAGCGTCGATCTGGCAAGCGGTTCGACACTCACGGGCGTCGCGGGCGGTATCGCGGTCACGGCAAACGGATCTGGACCGGCGAGCGTCGATCTGGACGGCTCCGTCACTGCCTCGGACGCGGCGGGAACCGGGGTGAGCGTGACGGCGGGCGGCGCGAACACCTCGACCAGCGTGACGCAGGGCGCGACGGGTGCGATCTCCGGCGGGGCACAGGCAATCGTTGTCAGCAACGCCGCCACGGGTGCGACCACCGGCGTTACGTTGAACGGCAGCGTCACCCAGACTTCGGCCACAGCGAGCGATGCGGCCGTGGCGCTCAGCACCAGCGGTAGTGCAGGCGACATGTTCCTGACGGTGAACGGATCGGTCACGGGGGCGGCCTCGGCCGGGTCGTTGATCGCGGTGGACAATTCGGGGGCAGGAGCCGCGACGGTCACGCTCGAAGGTGGTTTCACCGTTGGCGGCACCGCGCCAGACACGCTGATCGACATCGACGGGGGCGCAGGCTCCGCCGGGATCACGCTGGACGTTCAGGCCGGAGCGGCAATCGCCAGCTCGAACGGTGACGCCATCAACATTTCCGCCGACGGGGCGGGCGTGGTTGACGTGGATATCGCGCGCTCGGTCACAGGCACCTCGGGTGACGGATTGGATGTAACGACTGGCGCGGCTGCCACTGGCGTGGATATCGACGTGCTGGCGGCGGGAACCGTGGCGGGCGATGACGTGGCGATCCGTGCGGCGCATAATGGAACGGGCGATCTGAGCATAGATGTCGCCGGGACCGCAGGCGACATCGTTGCCACGACCGGGGCCACGGCCACGAATGTCAGTGTCGGGTCCACTGGCGCTGCCGGAACGATGGGGTCGATCACGATCAGCCATGCAGGCAGCGGTGCGGCGACCGTCGATCTGGACAAGACCGGAGCGGCGGGCCCGATCGACGTCACGACGACAGCGGGCACGACGGCGACCGTCACCAGCGAGAGCAATGTCATTTCGGCGACCGGCAACGGCATCGACGTGGATCACGGAGGAGCGGGGCTTGCCTCGGTCTCCTCGAACGGCGCGGTCACGGCGGCTTTGGGAACGGGCATCGCGGTGCAGACGACGGGTGCGGGCCTGTCCATCCTGACCGGAGCCGGTGGAACGGTCGATGGCCAAAGCGGGATCGTCGCGGCCAATAATGGCACGGGCACGACCATCGTCACGACAAATGCAGCCGTCAATGCGACAGCAGGCACGGGCGTCGAGGTGACGGGCGGTGCCGGCGGCTCCGACGTGGGGGTGACGGCCAATGCCAGTGTCAACGCCGATGGCGCGTTCAATGCCGTGGATGTCACGAATGACGGCTCCGGCACGACGACGGTTGCGGTCAACGCGGCAACGACCAGCGGGGCGAGTGCCATAGATATCACCGCCTCGGGCGCGGGCGATGTGAGCTTGACCAGTTCCGCCGCCGGGGATGCCAGTGGAACGCGCGGGGCTGTCGTCTCGAATACCGGCACCTCCAGCACATCTATCGACTTGGATGGCGACCTGTCCGCGACGACGGGCTTCGGTCTGGATGCGTCCAACGGGGCGGGCGCGCAAAACATGAGTGTCATCACCGACGGCACCGTGTCGAGCACCGGCGGCACGGCGGTCAGCATCGTCAATGCCGGCAGCGGCACGACCGGCTACACCGCCAATGCCGCGATCACCGGCGGGGCTGGCGGCATCGTCTTGAGCGGCAGCGGCACCACCACCAGCCTGACCACGGGCGCGGGGGGCGACGTCTCTGCCGCGACGGTCGGGATTGACCTGAGCAATGATGGCAGCGCGGCGACAATCATCGACCTGGACGGGGATGTCACGTCAGGCGGCAGTTTCGGTGTGCGGGCATCGAACGCGGCGACGGCGACAACGTTGAGCTTCACCACCGACGGCACCGTGTCGAGCGGCGCGGCGGGAACCGCGATCAGCCTGTCCACGCAAAGCATGACGGACGGGGCGATCAATGCGACTGTGAATGGTGCGGTCACCGGCGGCAGCGGCGGGGGCGTCGCGCTCGATAACAGCCAGGGCGCGCTGACGCTCATCACCGATGCCGATGGCGATATCTCGGCCACGGGCACCGGCGTCTCCCTGGTGCAGAACAATCTCGGCGGGGCGGTGACGGCGACGCTGGACGGAACGGTCGCCTCCACGACCCAGGACGCGATCAACATCTCCTCCGTCGGGACGGGCGATATCACGCTGACGACGAACGACGTTGTCACGGCGAGCAGCGGCGATCTGGACGATGTCGCGATCAGCATCACGCAGAACGGTGTGGGTGCGGTGGGTGTCACCACCACGGCCGCGACCTCGGGCGGGCGCGGAATCGAGATCTTCAATCAAGGCAGCGGCCTCAACGACATCACCCTCAACAACACGGCGTCGGTGACGGGAACGGCCGGTTCGGGCATCGCGGTCGCATCGGGCGGGGCGGGTAGTGCGCCCTCCGGTCTGATCCTGATCGATATCGACGGCGCGGTCAGTGGCAACGGAACCGAGGCGGCGGTCAGCGTCACCAACTCCGCGACCTCGACCCAGAATGTCACGGTGATCGCGGATGCGGGCATCACGGCGAATGGCACAGGCAACGCGATCACAATCGGACAGTCCGCAGCCTCGACCGGTGATCTGAGCATTACGACGAATGCAGGCGGCACAATCACCGCCGGGACGGGGGCGATCCTGGACGCGACAAACGAAGGCTCCGGCCTGATCGACGTGGCGATCGCGGATGCGGTAAATGGCGGTGGCGCGGGTCTGAGCATGACCAGTGGCACCGGCGGAATCGCGTTCCAGAACAGCGCGGCAGGCACCATCGACGTGGTCGGCGATGCGATCACGGCGACCAATGCGAACGGTGCGGCGGGCACCGGGATCGACATTGATGTGAACGGGGCTGTCGACAGCTCCTCCGGCATGGCGGTCGTCACGTCGAACCTGAACGCAGACACCGATATCGACATCGCGGCCGCGACCAGCGCCGCAGGCACCGTGGTCGAGGCACGTTCGACCAATGGCAATATCGACGTGAACACCGCGCTTGGCGGAACATTGAGCACATCGGGCAGTGAAATCGCCATCGACGCGCGCGCGGCGGGTGGCAACGTGACGGTGGGAACGCTCGACACGATCGCCGCTGGAAACGGCATTCTGGCGAATGTGGCCAGCGGCAGCGGGGATATCGACATCGACATCGCCGCGGCGATCACCGGTACGGCAGCCGCCGATTCCGAGGGGGTCAACGCCATCAACGCGGCGACCGACGGGTCCATCGCGATCAGCAACACGGCGACGGGGATCATTTCAGGGTTCACGACCGGTATCCGCGCCGAAAGCGCGTCCGGCACGGGAACGGTGACGGTGGATCTGGCCGGGGCGGTAACAGGCTCCACCGACGGTGCGGAATTGACTCTGCGCAACGCGGGCGGACTGGATTTCGATCTGAGCGCGGATCTGACCGGCACGACCGGTGCCGGGCTTGAGGTGATCGGACTGACGGATCAGGGCGTGCTCGATATTGATCTGAATGCGGGTGGCGATGTGGCTGGGACCACGGGCATCCTGCTGGCCGGTGGGCCTGAGGTCGATCTCGACTTTGCCAGCGCCGTGACCTCAACCGGCGGACATGCGATCTCGGTCCAGGGGCGCACGGGGGGTGAGGCGGTCAGCATCGTCGGCACGGCGGCGTCCTCGGTCGATGCGACGGGGGGCAACGGTATCTTCGTCGGCGATCAGGGTGACAGCCCGACAAACTCCTCCTTCGGTGACATCACGATCGATATGGCCGGTACGGTCGATTCCACGCAGACGGGCATCGCCGTTTCGCAAGCGGGCGCCGGGGACATTGATATCGACCTGTCTGGCGCATTGACGGCGGGCGGCAACGGTATTGACGTCCTGACGATCGGGGCGGGCGCGGCGACGATTACCACCACCGGCACCATAGACGCCGCAGGTTCCGGGCTCGACATCGCTTCGATGGGTGCGGGCAACGTCTTGCTGGATATCGACGCTGATGTGACGAATACGGGCACGGATTCTGTCGTGCAGGCCGTGTCCCTCGGTGCTGGCGACGTGCGGGTAGAGCTTGACGCCGCAGTCAGTGGTCCGGCGGCGGACACGGGTGTCCAAATCCAGAATTCGGTCGGCGGCACAGTGGCCTTCGTCGCCGGGGCAGATGGGGATATCACGGCCCTGAACACCGGGCTTGCCATCAACAATTCGGCGGGAACGGCGACTCTGGTCGATACCGATGGCGATGTTACCGGCAATGTCGGCATGATCGTCGTGGCAAGCGGTTCCAGCGCGGGGGCGACCACAATCGACGCGGGCGGTGACGTGACGGGGCGCACCGGCGATGCGATCACGGCCACCACCAGCAATCGTGGCGCGCTGTCGATCACGGTTTCGGGTGCGGTAACTGCTGCCGATGACGGGATCGACGCCACGAACACGGACGGTACCGACAGCACGATCATGGTCACCTCCACCGGCAGCGTGAACAGCGTCGATGGTGGTGTGCTGCTGGTGCATTCGGGCACCGGCGCGGCGCGGATCGATCTGGACGGCGCGGTCGCGCAGTCGGGCTTCATCGACGCGCAGAACGCGGTCAACCTGACGGTAAGCAGTGGAACGCAAGGGATCATTGAGGCTGGCGCCGATGTGACCAGCGCCGGTGGGAACGCCATTCGCCTGACGCATGACGGCTCCGCTCTGGCGGAGATTACCGTTACCGACAACGCCACGATCGACGGCGGTGGCGATTACGGTATCGTCGCGGATGCCAGCAGCGCGCTGCGGATTTTCACGGAGGCGGGAACCTCCGTCACCGGTGGGAATACTGGCATTTACGCCGAGAGTGACGGGCCGGGGCAAATGGTTCTCGACCTGAACGGAACGACGACCGGAACCGCCGACATGGGTGTCTTCGCGACGCAAAGCGGCACCGGAACGGGTATGGATGTCGATATCGACGGTCTGGTCATGGCCGGCACCGACGGTCTGAACCTGAGCAGCAGCGCCGGCGGCACGATGGATATCGACGTCACGGCCATGGTGAGCGGCGGCACGCGCGGTGCCCTGATCGAGAGCAGCGCCGCTGATATTGATCTGAATACGGCGGCGCAAATCACCGGTTTGAACGGAAACGGGGTCGAGATTGCGGCGACCGGCACCGGCACGGGTGTGCTGGCGGATATCAACGCGGGGGTTCAGGGAAGCGGCGCAAATACCGGAATCTCGATCGAGAATGCGGCGGTCAATGCAGGCGCCACCACGCTGCTGCTGGATGGCGCGGTCACGATGTCCGCCCCGGCGGCGGGTTCGACCGGCGTTTCGGTTAAGCAATCATCCGCGACATCCACGGCGGATGTGACGGTGGCCAGCGGCGTCATGGGCACGATCAGCGACGCGTTTTCGGGCTTGGTGGTTACCACGCAGTCGGGCGGCGCGACCGATATCGACATTGCCGGGGCCATTGACCTGACGGGCGCCAGCACCGGCAGCGATGTGGGCATCGGCGTGACCCATGCCGGGCAGGGCGCGCTGACCCTCGACACGCTGGGCACGGGTACGGTCAGCATCGCGGGAAGCGGCACCGGCATCGTTCTGGATTCGGATTCGGGCGCGGCCATCACGGCCAATATCGGCGGGGACGTGGATGCAGGCGGTAACGGCATCGTCGCAACAGTGGCGAGCGGTGGTCTGGACGGCGATCTGAGCCTGACGACTACGGCGGATACGATTGCACTGGCGGGCGACGGCGTGCAGGCGACTCAGCTCGGCATGGGGGCCACGACGGTTAGCCTCGATGATGTGCAGGCATCCCTCACCGGTGTGAGTGTCACGAACGCAAACGCGGCCTCGGTGGCGGCGACGACACTGACGCTCAACGGCGATGTGACGGGCGTCGGCGGGCTGGGCAACCGGACCGGGGGAATCGGTGTCGATGTCTCCTCGCTTTCCGGCGGGCTTGCGACGGTAACGCTGAACGGAGCGGTCCAATCCACTGGTACTGGCCTGAATGTGGACAACGCCACCGGTAACGTCGATATCAATCTGGCAAGCACCGGGTCCATCGACTCCTCGGCGGGGGCGATGGTCGTGTCGGGTGGAGACGGGGACGTCTCGATCACGACGGACGGATCGGTTGCGGGACAGACGGGCGGCATATTCGCCACAGCCGATGCGCTCGGCGGGCAGATCGACATCACAACCAATGCGACGGTCCAGACGGCGACCGGCACTGCGATCGAGGCGACCGCCGCGAATGGCGGGATCACCCTCGACATCAACGATGAGGTCACCGCAACCGATGCGAGCGCCGTCGGGGTGAACGCCACGGCGAACACGATCCTGGCGGATATCTCGGGTGCGATCACTTCGGGGGGCACCTCGATCCTGATGAGCAGCAATGCCGCGCCGGGCGGATCCGATGTGATCGATCTGGATGTAAGCGGGGCGATCACCTCGAACACGGGACGGGGCATGCAGGTCAGCTCGACCGGGGCACCGATCCTGATTGACCTTTCCGCCGAGGTTTCTGCCGCGACGGGCGGTGTTTCCGCCAGTGGACCGGGGGCAATCACGTTCACGTCGACGGGCGCGGGCGACATTGGCACGCTTGCCGGAACAGGGCTTGAAATCTCCTCCACCTCGCAACCGGCGACGGTCGTGGCGGGCGGAACGGTTTCGGGTGAAACCGGGATCAGCGTCACGGGCGGCGTGGTCGATATCACGGCGAATGACGACGTGACCGGCACCGCGAACGAGGGGATCGTAGCGGCGGGAACCGTCTCGACCGAAATCCTCACCACGGGGGCAGTACAGGGTGCCACGCAGGGTATCGGCGCGTCGGCTGTCGGGGATGTGACCGTGACCACTGACGGAATGGTCACGGCAACCGGCGGTGATGCCATCGTCGCACGCTCGACCAACGGCGTGGTCAGCATTGCCACGGCCCAAGCGGTGACCGGCTCGCAGAACGGTATCGTGGTGGGTGACGCTGGCTTCAGCGAAACCGGTGCGGGTGATTACATCCTCGACATCGAGAGCGCGGTGACCGGTACGGCCGGCACCGGGATCGAGGTCAATCAGGCGGGTCTGGGTGCGGTCGATATCGACGTGGACGGCCCTGTCGTCGCCGGCACGACCGGCCTCGCGGCAACGATGGCGAACGCGGCATCCTCGGCATCGTTCGACGTGACAACCACGGCTGCGGGCACGATCACCTCGGGCATGGATGGCATTGTTGCGATCAATGACGGCACCGGCCCGACGACGATTCAGTTGCAAGGTGCGGTCGATGCCGGTGGAAACGGTGCGACGATCACGGCGGCTGACGGCGGCCCGGTGTCGTTTGCAAACTCCGCTACCATCGACAGCGACGCGACCGGGCTGGAGCTTTCGACCGGGGGCGCAAATGCGCTGGTGAATGTGGATGGACGCATCGCTGCGGCGGATAGCGGGGTCATTGCCGACGTTGCGAATGCCGGAACGATCACATTTGCCAACACGGCCGCGATTGACGCGGGTACGGGCGCGGCAGTCAGCCTGACCGCCGATACCGGCGCGGTTTCAGCGACCATTGACGCGGCGCTGGGACAGATTGCTGGTGCGACGGCGACCTCTGGCCTCGACATCACGACGTCCGGAATGATCGTGGCCGACGTGAACGCGAATATTAATGTGATCGGCGACGCGCTGAGCCTTGTGCAGAATGGCGACAACACGGTGACGCTGGATGTGGATGTGGATGCGGATGTGACCAGCGCGAACGGCGCGATTGCAGCAATCTCGAACGCGGGCAACGCGCTGACGGATGTGGAGATCGCGGCGGGCACCACTTCGCAGGGTGTCAGCGGAATCTCCATCGACAGTGGCGCGACGGGCAGTGGTGCCAGGCAGGTCCTGATCGCGGGCTCGGTCACGGCGACGGGCGGATCGGCGCTCAGCCTTTCCTCCACCGCGGTGGGGACATCCTCGACGGTTGAGGTGGCGGATGGCGGTGTTCTGAGCGGATCGACCACGGGTCTGAGCCTGGTGGAGGTGTCCGCCCCGGTCGATCTGGACATTGCAGGTACGGTCTCAGGGGGAACCACAGCGGTGGAGGTCGCCGGCACGGGGGCCACGATTGATCTCGATCTGGATGATACGGCGATTGTGTCGGGCGGTACGAACGGCATCGTTGTGACCTCCGGCATGGCGACGGCGATCACTGCCGATATTGCCTCCGGCGCGACGGTGACGGGCACGGGGGGCGCGGCACTTGCGTTCGATGTGAGCGGAACCTCGAGTCTGGACCTGACCATCGGCGGCATCGTTTCGGGCGATACGGGGTTGAGCCTGTCGGGCGATACGGGCGCGCCGATCATCGTGGCGCTGCAAGGTCAGCTGATCGGAACGGGCGGCACCGGCATCGACGCGTCGGGCCTGCTGTTGAACCTGAGCTTGGATGGCGATCTGACCGGTGACATTCTGGGCGGCGCGCCGGGATCGTCGCTGGTCTTCACCTCCGGTGTGGTCAATGGCGACATCATGCTGGCCTCCGGCGTCGATACGATTGATCTGGGAACCGTAGACGTGACGGGCACGATCAATACCGGCGACGGTGCCGATACCGTTACGATGAGCAATGGCGAGCAGCGGATCGGAACGGCGGCAGGCGCGACCGATCCGAAGCTTGACCTCGGCGCGGGTGACGACCGGTTGATCGTCGTCGGTGCGGGTGGTCAGTTCGATGATCTGGACGGCGACGGCATTCTGGACGTTCGTCAGGATGAGGTGGGCGACTCCAACGCGCGGCTGTTCTCGGCCTCCGGCGGTGCCGGAACGGGGGATGTCATCACCATCAGCGACGCGACGACCTCGGCCGAGGCGTTCGAGGACTTCACCGATTTCGAAACGTTGATCCTGAACGCGACCACGTTCGACACGGCGCAACTGGGCGGTACGACACGGATGCTGACATTCCGGGACCTGGTCATCGGGGCCGGTTCCACAGTGCTTGGGGACGGCAACTCCCCCATGCGCACCACGACGATGGGCAGTGTGACCAATGGCGGTATCGGCATCGATCTGCGCGACCAGACGATGGGCACGATCGACGCCGTCGCGGGTGACGGGGATGATGCGCTGATCATCGGCGGTGACTATATCGGGGACGGTGGCACCATCTTCCTCGACGCGGCGCTTGATGCGTCTGGTGAGGGTACGCCGGACCGGGCGGGTGATCCCGACGGACCGGATGCCGATTTCATCGTCGTGAACGGTGATGTCAGCGGAACGTCCACTGTCATCGTCGTCAACGATATCGGCAACGGTGTCGGCTCCCTCACCGCTGCCACCGGGATCGTTCTGGTGGAGGTCGATGGCACCGCCACAGCCGGTGACTTCACTCTCGCCGGGGGTACGATTTCCACGGCTGGATTCATCTATTCCCTCGATTTCGACAGCGTGAATTCCGCGTTCGTCCTGCGATCCGAGGTTTCGGGCGCGGCGATGCAATATCCGGTTGTCGCAAACGCCGCCTTCGGGTTCGGTGTCGATCTGCTGGGCACGATGGCGCAGCGCAGTGCGGCGCGTCAGGGATACGGCGCGCAGGCCGAGCTGGGTGAGATGCAGCAGCTCAGCTTTGCCGAGGTTGAGCGCGGCTATGCCGGGGGCAGTTGGATCCGGGTTCTGGCGGCCAGTGGGGAGGCGGACGGCGACATCACCGGGCTGCCGATCGAGGCCGATTTCGACCACAGCCGCACCGCCATTCAGGCGGGCTATGATTTCGAGCTGTCGCGGACCGCGACATCCACCGTCATGGGCAGTGTATCCATCCACGCCGGGCGCATGACACAGGATGCGAGCGGCGCGGGCGGGGCGATCCGGGCGGATGGCGATGCGGATATGTTCGGCCTTGGCTTCGGCGCGACCTACACCACCAATACCGGGTTCTACATGGATGCGGGTATCAACGTGTCGTCCTTCGACTTCAGCTTCGACACTACAGGCGCCGGACGCGGCGACACCGACGGAACGGCCGTCACGGCGAAGGTCGAGGTTGGTCAGCGGTTCGAGATGGACAACATCACCCTGATCCCGCAGGCGCAGTTGACGGTGGGTCAGACCAGCATCGACAGCTTTACCGACAGTATCGGTGTTGACGTCGATTTCGACGATGGCGATTTCGCGGAACTGCGCCTGGGCGTCCGGGCCGAGAGCGAGCTGGCCAATGGCGGCTTGCTGTACGGGGGGCTGGACGTCATCAGCGATCTATCGGGTGAGACGACGACCACCGTCGCCGGAACGGAGCTGAGCTATGAGGAAGACGGCGCGTCGGTTAAGTTTTCAGGCGGCTTCCGCTCGGCCCCACTCGGCTCGGCCTCCAGCTTCTTTGGTGAGCTTGGATATGAAAACGGTTCCGACCGGAGCGAGACATCGGTGACCGGCGGTGTTTCGCTGCGCTTCTGATCCGGGAGCGGCGGGATGATCGATCTCGCCGCTCATCGACATCGGGCGACCGACCCGGCGCTCGATTTCTGCCTTTGGCCCTATGAGCGTCCGTCCTCACCGGGGAAGGACGCGCTGCGCACCAGTGCCTTGCTGTGGCACAGCTTTGAAGTGGCCGGAAACAGCCACCGGATGATCCCGCTGGTCGAGGCGATCCGCGCCGCCTTCGGACGCTTCGCGACGGTCTGGGGGCTGAAATGGGATGGGCGCGCGCTGAGCTGGGAATTCTATTTCTATGATTATCGGCGTGAGCAGCGCCGCAGGAACGTCGCGGATTTTCTGGGCGCGACGGCGGGTGTGCTGCCCACATCGCTTGGCGCGCCCGATCATGTTCCCTATTTCATGTTCTCGGTCGAGGTGGACGGGCAGACAGAGTCTCTGGATCAGATCGACCTTTATATCGGCAATCCCGGCTCCACCGTATCCTCGGGCATCTGCTATGGCTGGACCGGGCAAGCGATGGAGCTGCGCAACTTCTATTTCTTTTTTGATGCGATGGAGGAGGCCGGCGCGATCCGGGCCAAGCTGACGGAAAGCGCGCATATGCCGGGGGAGCCGGAAGATCTGACGCCGTGGCTGTGGCCACAGGTTCAGGCGCAAACCATCGTGGTGGCGAACAAGCGTCAGCGCGACGGGATTTATTTCTCACGTATCGGGGTGGATGACCTGATGTTCTGTGCGGACAGGCTGGCCTATCCCGAACCGATCCGGGCCTTTCTCACCCGGCACCGTGACGCCCTTGCGCATCATCTGTATGATGTGGGTTGGGACTGGGAATGGCGCGACGGTGCGCCGGTCCCGGTGAAGGGTAGTTTTTATGGCCTCCTCTGATCCGTTCGATATCGACGCGGCGCTGGCCGCGGTCAACGCGCCGGGCGCGCGCGGCGGGCTGACCACGCCGGCGGCGCGGTTGCGCGACCTGCCGCGAATGTCGCTGCGCGATCATGAGAAATACGTCTCCCTGACCATGGAGTTCCGCTGCAACCTGAAATGTGTGCACTGCATGATCGAGGGCACGATGGACCGCCTCGCCCCGACAGCCGAGGACACATTTGCCCGCATTCTGACGGACCAGCAGCAAAACGCCCGGTGGGAGGGGCTGGTGCTGACCGGATCCGAGATCACGCTGCGCCGGGATTTGCCCGACCTCGCGCGGCGGGCGCGGGCGGCGGGGTTCAGTCACGTTCGGATCCAGACCCACGGGATGCATCTGGCCCGACCGGGCTACACGGACAGGTTGATCGACGCGGGCGTGGACGAATTTTTCATATCGGTGGCCGGGTCCGATGCCGAAAGCCACGACCGCATCGTTCAGGTCAAGGGGGCCTGGGACAAGATGCTGCGCGGGATGGAGCATCTGGACACATACGACCATATCAACATGATCAGCAATTCGGTGGTCACGGCGCTGAGCTATCCCCTGCTGCCCGATATGGTCGATGCGCTCTCACATCTGCGGCGGTTGATCCAGATGGAGTTCTGGACCTATTTTCCCATGGCCGAAACGGATGAGAAGAACCTCGCCGCGCGTCACGCCGATATCCTGCCCCCCTTGCGGGCGGCGATCACCCGCGCCCGCGCGCTGGGGCGGTTCGTCGAGGTGAAGAACTTCCCCGAATGTCTGCTGGGTCAGCAGGCCGACGCGCTGGTCAACGCACAGCCTTTGCTGGTCATCGACCCGGAATTCTGGACCGAATTCGACCGCAACGAATTTCATCAATGCCCGCATCGTGCCCAGTGCACATCGACGGAATGTCTGGGGCTGAGTGCTGCCTATGTCGCGAAATACGGAGATGAGCGGGACCTGCTGCGCCCCTTGGGGTGAGCCGCTGGTCAGACGCGCACCGCCTCGACACAGGCGCGTTATGTTCTGACCGCGGCTGCGCCGCTGATCGACTTGATTTCCTGAAAGGCGCGGATGCCCCACAGTCCGGCCTCACGCCCCCAGCCGCTGGCGCCGACCCCGCCGAACGGTGCCCCCTGCGCACGGCTGGTGCCATTGACCTGTATCATACCGGCGTGAAGCGCCCTGGACACCCGGTCGGCGCGCACCGGATCCGTGGTCTGGACATAGGCGGCCAGACCGTAGGGCGTGGCGTTGGCCAGCGCGATGGCTTCCTCCTCCGTCTCGAACGGGGTGATGGTCAGGACGGGGCCGAAGATCTCCGTCTGGAAAATCTCCATATCCGGCGTCACATCCGCAAACAGCGTCGGGCGTGAGAAGAACCCGGCCGTCAGACCGTCCGGCAGTCCGGGGCCTCCGCTGACGAGGCGGGCGTTCTCGGCAATGCCCTGGGCGATCAATTGCTGAACATGCAGGTATTGCGCAGATGAAACCTGCGGGCCGATATGGTTTCCGGTCACATCGGGCAAATCGACCGCGATCTCGTGCATGTGTCGGGCGGTCAGGGCCACGGCTTGCGCGTATATCGGGCGCTCGACCAGCATACGCGAGGCGGCGTTGCAGCTTTGCCCGGCATTGCGCACGCAATGGGCGGTTCCCTGACGGATCGCCGTTTCCAGATCGCAATCCGCGAACAGAATGTTGGCCGACTTTCCGCCAAGTTCCAGCGTGCTTCGCGCGAACCTGCTGGCTGCGACGGCGGCGATCTGCCGTCCGGCGCGGGTTGAGCCGGTAAAGGAAATATGGGCGATTCCGCCATGTCGCACCAGTTGGGCTCCGGTCTCCGCATCACCGATCAGCAGGTTTACCGCCCCCGGCGGGATGCCGGCGCTAAGACAGCATTCAATCAGCAAACCGGCTGTGCGGGGCGACAGTTCGGATGGCTTCAGCACGACGGCGCACCCGGCGGCCAGCGCCGCGCCCAGCTTCAGCACGATCTGGTTCAGTGGCCAGTTCCAGGGCGTGATCAGGGCGCTGACCCCGACCGGCTCGAAGCGTATGCGATGCTCCGCGCTGTCCAGCTCTTCCTCCTGCAGGGCCGCGGGCATGGCGGCTATTGTGGCGTCCAGATGGCTCAACGCGGCCCCGACCTGCGCGGTGCGGGCGAAATCTATCGGCGCGCCGATCTCACGGCTGATGATCCGGGCGAAATCCTGCGAATATGTAGCGATCTGGTCGCGCAATGCCGACAGGGCGGCGATACGCTGCGCCAGAGTGCTGTTGCCCCAGTCCGAGATCTGCGCGGCATGGACAGCGGCTGCGACCTGCGCCCTATCCGCCTTGCGATATATCGGACGCAATGAACCTGTGGCAGGGTCATGCTGCGCGGCAACGGGGGCGCCGCGCCCTGGTTCACGTGCGGTGCCGATCAGGTTCAGCGGAACTGGGTCGATGTTCTCCATAGTTCTGCGTCACGGGGTGCGGCGCTGCTGTCAAGCGTCGCGGCCTGCGGGAAATTGCCACCGGAACAATTCAAAGCCGTTCGAACGCGTATTGGGCCAACGAGGTGTTGCATTTCTAGATGGAACTGGGGGCCGGATTTGCCCGGATGGCTCGATTTCCGGTGGCCTCACAATTTCAGTTCTACAAGTCCGATCAGAACCTGTAGAACAACTTGCGCCCGCGCAAGCATGGCGCCGGTTTCCTCCACCCGATGCGCCGCGGCGCGGGCGGTTTCGGCGCTTTGTTCAAGTTTTTCGAGCGATGCGCCCAGACCCTGTTCGCGATTGACCGCCGCCTGCGCCTTCGCAAGTGTGCCCGCGGCGGCGGAAATCTTGTTTCGCAACCGCTCCAACTCATCCGCCTCCTCGTGGCGCTTCTCGTCGTGCAATACGGTTATCCGGTTGCTCAGCGCGATGATGGTGTTCGCGAAGGACGTTTTCATGCTCGAAATCTGTCCGTGTGCTTTCGAATGCGTCATCGGATTCTCCTGTTCAATTGTCAAAGGCCGCGTCCAGATCCTGAAGCGGTTGGGTGAAGTCCTCGGGCTTTGCAGCATCCGTCAGCCGGTTCAGCAGGCGGGCATGGGCAGTGCGGTAACGTGCGAAGGGGCGCGCGGCGGAGGCGTCCCAGGCGGCAAGATATGCCGCATGTTGCGCCTCCAGTTCCGCCACAGCAGCGGTATAGGCGGCGGGATCCGCCGCATCGCGCGCGGCGAATACCCGATCGTTGGCGACACGCAGGTCGGATGCGAGAGCAACCGGAGAGCCCGGTCGGTCCAGATACCAGTCAAGCGCGAGGCCGGAAATCTCACGCACCGCACTGTCGGCACCGCGAACCGCATGGCTCAGGGCGGCAATGCGGTATTGGTCCAGACCCAGGCCCAGCACACCGGTGACCCGGGGCGCTGCTGCCGCGAGGTTCGCTGCCGCGCGCGAGTCCGGGTCGAGCATCGTCGCCAGCTTGCCGAATTGGGCAAGGATTCCATCGGATGCCGTGCGCGCCTGCGCCATCGTCGCGGCATTGGCAAGACGCATCAGGGCGGCCTGATAATCGCGCAGTACCCTATAGGCCTCGACCACCTGAGTTGCGTTGACCGGCCCCTCCAGCAAGGTATCGAGCGGGCGCAGATCGCAGTCGTGAACACCCGACAGATCGCCGCTCTCGACCAGGAAACATCCGGCGCCAAGGCTGTAGACAGCTTCGTTCGTGGCGATCCTTGCGGCCATCGCGCTACGACGCTCCTGCTGTGCCAGGGGCTTCAGTCCCGGCAGGGCGTGCTGTTCGATGGCGTCGAGTGCCTGTTGAGTTGCTGCCAGCTCCGGCCCCGGATCGGAAACCGTGCAGGCGGCGAGGGATATGGCGAGGGCGAATGTCACGCCGGCATGTGCCGCGCGGGTCATCGTGCCACCTCCCCGATGGTGCCGCCACCGCTTGTCGCGGCGAACGGGTCTGCGGATGGCAGATCGAATTGCCTTCGCGGAAGGTTCATTGTTTCCCCCCCGGCGGGCGCAATCTCCATCCAGCCTTGCCCCATTGAAGGTGTCGAGCCGATCTGTCCGGCGGCCGCTGTGTGGCCATGCTCATTGTCTAGGACGTATGGGATGGTGCCTCTGCCCACGCGATATCCGCGGTCATAGCCGTCCGAATAGGCCTGCGATGACGGCTCTGCCACCGCGACGGAATAGGAGGTTGATATGCCCCCCCCGGTCAGGATGTTACCGCCGATCGGGAAGCCTCCGCTGGCCGGGAAGTCCCCGCCGGTCAAGAAGCCCTTGACGAAGCCCCGCTCCCAATCCTTGAGCAGATCATCTTCGTGGGCCTGTCCCGCGACCGGTAGCAAGGTTAGCAGGCTGAGGGTGAATACTGTGCGAATGTTCATTCCGATACTCCTGATCTTTGCAATGCGCGCCGAACGCCCTGACAGTCGGGATCATTCTGTGGCAGGCCCGAGCAGAAGCGTTCGAGCTCGGCTACCGGGGTCTGCGGGTCGTCGACACTGCAGGTTTCCGCCTCGATCTGCGTGCGCGGGCACTGGGCACGGGCCGACATCGGGTAGATTTCCGGCGCACCCACCTGCAGCGCCATCTGCTGGGTGAAGAACATCACCAGCACCCCGGCCAACGCGAAGACGAGACCCGGAGACGTCGTCATCAGCGACAGGCTCAGCCCGCGGCCGGGGGTGATGTCGCCAGGATTTCCTCCACCGGACAGGACGAAGGGCGTTATTGCCTTGCGCAGAATGAAAATTCCGCCGATCGCGGCCAGCACCAGCCCGACAGTGAACCCCAGCGTCGAGACGAAGGTGCGGAAGGTAAGGGCCACAGCCAGACGGCGTTCGCGGTAGTCCAGCGCGGTAGTGAAATAGTTATCGTCATTCGCCGCGGTGCCGGGGCTGGCGAAGTCGAGCAGCCCAAGGTTGCCGACATAGAAGTAGAAAGCCATGGCGGCGAGGATCAACAGCGTGGCGAGGCCAAGAATGGTCAGGCGGTCGGACGCATCGAAAACCGGGGACTCTTTGCGCTTGCCCTCGTCCTCCGGTTCGCTTGGTTCGGTGGTCATGCTCATTCTCCGTCAATGTGGGAAGTGGGTTGACGCAACTGGTCCGCGCGCAATCACGCTGCGGCGGTCTTCCTCGTCGATATGGATGTCGGAAAAATCGGGCTTGCGGTCGGTGCCCGCCGTGTTGTCATGCGCATGGAGTTCACATTCGCCCGGCTGCGCATTGGTATGAGGGGGTTTGATAAACGGCATTGTGATTCTCCACCTTTCGAGTGGAGAAACCAATAAATCCCTTGCGTGATCGCAGCGTGATTGCGGGGGCGCGCTGTGCTCAGTCCTGGCCGGTGCGCGACACGCAGAGGGGGCCGGTCGCGGGGACGCGGCGGCCCTGGTTGCCGACCTTGGCGCGGGCGGCACCACCACCTTGCATCTTGAGCGATGTTGAGGAGGCAAGCCCCAATGCGACGCTGACCGCATCGCGCGTTGCCATCGCGCAGGCTGCACTGGTTCCGCGCAACGCCGCGATGGACCCGTCACGCGCCCCCGAGGCCAGCACGCCGAACAGGCTGGGCGCATCCTCGGACGGGAAGGCCATCGCGATGCCCGAATCGCGGCCCTTCCATCCGGTGGAGCTGTAGGCCGCAGGGCGCCCGTCGCTGACCCGGTAACCTGCGACCGCGTGCATGGTTCGCTGCGCCGCCAAAGCGTTCAGGGTGCCGGTGCGGGTGACGATGCCCCTGGCCCGGGGATCGGAAGAGTTTCGCTTACCCGGCGGGCAGGGATACAGGTGACTGTCGATGACGCGCCCGGCCTCATCATAGGTTCGGTAGCCGGGATCGTCGAAATAGGAGCGCAGGCCCGTCTTGCTGTGGACGAACCTGCTTTGATCGGACTGGATGTAGGCCTCGACGCTGCATGGGGTCGAACTGGCGACGGTCACTTTCCACGCCCCGGCGCGGGCCTGCGGCACCTCGGCGCTCCAACTTTGTGTGGGGGCGAGGCAGAGCACCACATTCACATGCGAATGACCCGAGCGCGCCATCACGGTGCGCGCATAGATGCGGGCGCAGGCAAGGCTACGGTGTTCATCGACGGCGATGTCACGATATCTGGTTTCGCCGGGGAGCAACGGGGGCAGTGCGATTTTGTCCACGGCACCGCCCGGAGCGGTTATCCGGATCTCTAGCCTGTCGGATTGCAATGTGCCGCCGCTTTTTGCGCGGAACCATATCTCAATGAAATTCGAGGTGCTGTCCGAGGGTTGAACCTGCCAGTTCGGCAGATCCTGCGGCTTTGATTTCACGCTTCGGATATAGGCCGCGCCCCGCTGCAGGTTGTCGTTGCCCGCCGGGATGAACACGTCGAAGGTGTTTCTGGCAACGGATTTCAGTTTCTGTACGGCCTCCTCCAGCGGCAACGCGCCGTCCTTCGGTCCGGCCTGTATCCCGTATGACAGGTTGACGAAGACCGGATAGCCGTCCTGTTTCCCGTTTTTTGCCGCGATGCGATTGGCCAGCGCGACGATACGGTGCAGGGCATAGACGGCGTAGTAGTGCAGAAAGTTGCCAGCCGTGCCGTGCAGGATCTGCGGCGGCAGATTCACCGCGATGATGCGGGTTTTTTGTGAAAAGGGAGTGCCTGCCTCCGCCCCCGCTGCAAGATCGGCCATATGCGTGCCATGGGCGACCCTGTGGTCCAGATCGCGGTGCCCCTCGGGCCATTGCGGATCGACCAAGTTCAACGCGCGATTGAATGCATCCTCATCCAGGGATCCATCCGCGCGGGAATGCTGGGTGAGAGCATCTTCGATCCGGGGTTGATAGATTTCCTGACCAAAGGGCAGGAATTCCTGGCCGGCACCGCCATCACCGCCGAACCGTGCGCTTTGCTGCCACGCGGCCAGAATGCGCGTCTTGTGCGTGCCCTGCCGAAAGCGGTGGTGCCCCAGCGCGATGCCGGAATCGATTATGCCGATGATGGCGCCATCATCGGGCATGGTCAGATCGTCCACCCCGAAATCGGTGTCCACCGCTGCCTCGGCCCGGTGCCAAACCTTGTCCCACTGCGCGCGGGACACAAACGCGCTCCAGTTTTCATTGGCCATCAAAGACGGGATTGGAACCGCGACACCGGCATCCGTGCCGCGTGCCGCGCCTGACGAATCCGCCGCATCGATACCGAAAAGCTGTAAGCGCTTGCGCTGAGGCGCGGAAAGAAACATCTCAAGCGTGCGGTCCGACAGGGTAAGTTTCAGGTCGGTAAAGCGCGCTGCGGTATTCGCGCGGCGTTCCGTCGCGTTGAACCAATCGATATAGGGATGGGTATCGCCCTTGACGGTTTCCCATGCCTCGAACGGCACCTTACGCCCCCCCGTGCGCAGCGGGGGTCAGGTGATCCCATTCGCGCGCGACGCCCTTCCAGAATTGGCCTAGGATAGCGATTTCAGCCTGGTTCGTGTCTGCGTGCGCCTGGGCGCGCTTCGACCATCCGGTCAGCATCCCCGCCAGATTGTCGAACAGGAAATCCTCGCCCCCCGCGTGCGCCAGATCGAGCGGACCGGCCTGCGCGGAAGGCAGTGTGCCGCCCGCGACCAGTGCGATCAGCGCCTCACCCACGAAACAGCCCAGATACGCCCCGGCCATGGAATCGACCGGAAAGTGCAGCCCGGCAATCGTGCGGTTCGTGGCGATCCGGTGGGCCAGACGAAACGGCATCGTACGCGCCCCGATGCCGCCCTGCGCGGTGGCCAGTTGTGCAGGATCCGGACTGTCCGGGGCGCTGCGCTGCGCCGGGTCGAGATAGTTGAGAACCGTTGCGATGGCAAAGGCCTCGATGGCGTGACCCGACGGAAACGAGGAATGATCCGGCGTCTGGATGACCGGCTGAACCTGGGGCGCGTAATCGACGGGCCGGGGTTGATGGCAGAGGATCTTTACCTGCATCTCAACCTGAAGGGCGAGCTTCAGCGCGGCTTCGAGCAACATCAGGGAGTACCGCCTGCGTCCGCTGTCCAGGCGGGTAAGCGCGCCGAAATAGGACATGATGTCCGAGACCTGCGAGGTGATTTCCGAAATGCGGTCGCCGCGCAGATCCGCATAGGCCCGAACCCATTTCAGTTGTTCGACGAATATTTTGGGCGGCGGTCGCAAAATCGCGGCTGACCCGTAGCCACGGATCGAAACGGTTGCGCTGCCCGATCCGCCCTCAACCTGGACGAGCCCCGCCAATACCGCGTCGATCAGGGCTGATTGCGAGGCGGGCAGCAAGCTGTCCAGCCCTGCGTCTCGGGAAGTGTCGGGGAGATGCGTCGGGCTTCCGGGCCAGTGCTGTACGATGCCGTCCCGGGTGCTGGCCAATGCATGGCTGAGGAACGGGGACGCGGCCGATCCGGCGTGGGCCGTCGCCACGCCCTGTCCGTTTCCTTGGCCATTGCCTTGACCATTACCCTGGCCGTTGCCCTGACCGTTCCCGAGTGCTGGCATGGTACCTCCGGTGAATGATGGTGCAAGATGAGGGTCCGTACTTGCCAAGGAAAAGCGACAAATTGCGCGTTATCATCAAGATAGCTGCTAGATATAAGGAAACGTGTGTGCTTAAATTGCAAGTATAAATCAATCGCAGAGCTGAAATTTGTCATTCGCAGTCGATATATGCTCGGGGCATGAATGCGGCCCGCTCGTTCTGGATACAGCCGGGGCAATACGGCTGGGATGTGAATGTGGCGCAGACCTGACACCGCGTCAGGCCAAGGCGCAGGCGTTGCTGTTGCTGCTGCTGGTGGAAAACACGCGCGCGACCTGCACCCGTATCTGGTTGCAGGACAAGTTGTGGAGCACGGCGGATCGTGTGCAGGGTGCGCAAAGCCTGCGCCAGACCTTGCGACAGCTCAAGCTCGCACTCGGACCCCACGCCGATATGCTGCACGCGGACCGTGCGCGCATCGGCATCGACCGGGGCCGGATTCTCGTTCGCCATGACGGTTCCGCGGATCTGGCCGAGGGGCTGGATATCGGCGACCCTGAATTCGAGGACTGGTTGCAACATGCGCGATCCGCGGTCACCCGGACGGACGCCCGCCCACCGGCGGTTGCGGTGGGGCAGGCGCTGCCGCGGCCATTCAGCGCCAATTCGGAGCCCGCGCGCCTTACGCTTGGGGTTCGGTGTGGGCCCTCGGACATGTCGATGGACTGGGCGGCAGCGCTGGTGGCGGATATGGTATCGAACTCGGCGCGGGAGCAGTTCGAGGTGGAGCCTGGCGAACCCGCGCAGGGCAGACCGGGCCGCGAATGCGTCATACATGCGTTTCGACCCGCACCTGAACGCGTCGGCGTGCGGGCCGTCGTCACCGGTCGCGATGGCCAGCGGTTCTGGGCGGGGTTTCGCATCGTCACATTTCGCGAGATCGAGAGCGGCGGTACATCCCAGCTTTGGGACATGGTGGGTGAGGTCGTGGACGCCGTTCGATCCTCGCTCAACCCTGCGCACGCGACCGCCGCCGAATTGCAGACGCCGGATGCGCTGTGCGCGGCTGCGATAAAGGCGATGTTCACCATGCGCAGCGACAAGGCGGCGCTGGCCGACCGGTTGCTGACACAGGCGGCGGCGGATGCACCGCATCGCGGCATCTATCCCGCATGGCAGGCGCAGTTAAAGGTCATCGAGCTGATCGAGCAGTTCAACACGGATCGCGAAGGATTGCGCGAACAGGCCGAGGCGTTGACCACGCGCGCGATGGAGCTTGAGCCGGACAATGCCGCCGTGTTGGCGTCATGCGCGAACGCCTGGAATTTCGTGCAGGGCCGCCGGGTGGCCGCGCATGAGCTGGCACAACGTGCCATCGCGGTGAACCCGTCCAATCCGATGGCGTGGTGGGCGTCGAGCGTGACGCGGATGTATGGTGACAACCTCGGGACCGGTTATCTGGAGGCGCAGCGCGGACAGGCACTGGCGCGACGCTCGCCCCATGCGTTCTGGTGGGATTCGCAGATTGGCTTCATGGCTTTGCTGCACGGCGAATCCGACGAGGCGATCCGGCGGTTCGAGCGGACAGCTTTGCTGATGCCGGAGTTTCGACCGGCCTTGCGGTATCTTATCGGGCTGTACGCGAGCCGTCGGCAATTCGACGCCGCGCAGCGCGCCGTCGAACGGCTGAGATTGGTCGAACCGGGTTTCAGCGTCGAACAGATGGTCCGCGATCCCGGCTACCCGGTCTCCTTGTTGGCGCGCGCGCCCGACCTCGATCTGGAGCCGCTGGCGGAACTGTGCTGAAGGGCCGGGCGCGCCGAAAACCGGGCCTTTATCTGCTCACTCCGCTGGCAATGCGCCGGTCAGGACGGTCTCACGACCCGCGCGTCCCAGGGCCGTCTGCATGTGGTAATCCCCGACCGACAAGTCGTTGGCGAGGAAGGTCATACCCTTGCGCCCATACTCGAACCGTTCGGCCGGCGTGCCCAGTTTCAGGTTGTAGACCGGAACCATTCAACATGCGAAAAGGACAAGTCACAGCATGCTCTGCCGCTGGCGCGGGGTGGGCCAAACGGGGCAGTTCTATGGCGTACCCTGAAATGTGAGTGCGTCTAACTGCACGCATGGGGGTCCGCGTCTGAGGCCCGCGCCGGTGTCTGAAAATGGACGGAATTCTACATCACCGCCGCCCGCACAAGGCCCTTGGTGGCCGACCACCGGCAATAGTCTACTCATGGCAAATCGAAGCACCGCAACACGATCAGAGCTTAAAATGCGCCAGAGCCTGTCCAGGAAATGGGAAGCACCTTCAAACCCTGATTTAGGCAACAAATTCCCTAGGTTGGGATTGCCTTGCGCAGATTGAAGGATAGGTCTTCGATCTGCGTTCTTGGCAAGATGACGCCACGTCCCGCGATACGCCGCAGCGCTGCAATGTCTTTTGGCATGCCGACCGACGCGCCTCCGACGATTTCGTCCCCACGCAGCGCAATCACCGAAAACCTGCCACTGGTCGGGTCGCCGCGCAGCACGGTGCTGTCCCCGATCGCGTCGCCGGTCACCTGGAAATTAATGTCGTATTGATCGGACCAAAACCACGGCGTAGGCGGAGTGGGCTGGGGCGCGCCCGTTAAAGTCGCAACCGCCGCGGCGGCCTGATCGTTGGCGTTGGCCCATGTCTCGATCCGCATCCAGCGGTCGTGACAGACGCTGAATTGCTCGGCGGCATCTCCAATCGCCAAAACACCGTTCCGCTCCGTCATTGCCGAGCTTTCCACCCTGAGCCCCGGCCGGTCCTCCGGCAGGCCGAACATCGCCGCGATGCCAGGCTGCGGTTCAACCCCAATGCCAACGACGACCAGATCTGCCGTCTCGCTGGACCCGTCGCTCAGGTGGATCTCATGACCGCTGCTGGAAATGGGTCGCGCGTTATAGCGAAAGCGAACGCCCTTCTCGCCATGAAGCGTCGCCAGATGGGCCGCCATTTGTGACGGGACAGCCCGTTGCAGAAGACCCGTACCGGCCTCCAGAACGGTCACATCGCAAGTTCCTATAGCGGCGGCCGCCACCTCTAGCCCGATGATGCCTCCGCCGACGATCACGATCTTTCCTCCCTGCGGAAGGCGTTGCCGGATCGCTTCCGCATCCTCGATGGTGCGCATCACATGCACCGGAACGGCCAGTCCGGAGAGTTCTGCGCAGTGGCGTGCGGCGGTGCCCGTGGCGAGCACCAGATGACCATAAGTCAGCTCGCGACCGTCATCGATCGCCAGCTGGCGGCTGTCGGGTTCCGCATCTACCAACGAATGACCCAGCAACAGCTCGATCTCCCTGGTGTGCCACTCTTGTGCCTCCGCGATGAACTGCGGCGGACGGGCTGAATCCGCGAGCATTTCCTTGGACAATTGCGGTCGCTCATAGGGCAGGTGGGGTTCGGCGCCCACAAGGGTAATCGTGCCGGCAAAGCCCGCATCCCGCAAATCCAGTGCAACCCGCGCGCCCGCCTGGCCACTGCCGACGATAACGACATCACGTTTCATGATAAAAAGAAGTTCCGCACAAGCGTGTTGAAACGGTCCTTCTGTTCAATCTGGGTCCAGTGCCCGCACTCGCCGAAAACATGCAGCTCGGAGTGCTTGATCAGGTGGTGGTAGCGGATGCTTGATTGGAGCGGGATAACAAGATCTTCTCGCCCATGAACAAGCAGAGTGCGGTTGGTCAGGGCGGCGATCTTGTCTTCGGGCGTGCACAGAGCGGCGACGTGGCGCTGACGCGGGGCAGGGAACATTGCCGAATAGCTTTCGTGATAGCCTGGACGCACACTCGCCTCGTAGCGGGACTGAACCAGATCGTCCCCGATGATGCTTTTGTCGTAGGCGAAGCACTCCCTCATCATCTCGCCCATGTAACCCGGGCTCGGCTCATATCCCCAGACCTTGTCGAGGCTTTCGGTGAGGTCGAACACCAATCCCGCCGCACCCATCAGGGCCATACGGTCCACGCGTTCGGGATAGCGCGACGCGATGGCGATCGTCAGCGCGCCACCGAAGGAATTGCCCAAAAAGCTGGCCTTCTCAATATCGAGCGCGTCCATGAAGCCAATCGTATGCGCGACCCAGTTGTCCAGCGTGTAAACGTCGCCTTCAAGCCGCTCGGTATAGCCGAATCCCATCGCGTCCGGTGCGAGAACGCGGAAATCTGCCGACAGGGCCGGGATGGTCAGCCGCCAATTGGCATAGCCGGTCACGCCGGGGCCGGAGCCGTGCAGGAGCAGAATCGGAGCACCGCTGCCCTCTTCGAGGTAATTGGTGTCGCGCCCCGCCGCTTTGATCGTCTTGCCGATTTCCGGATTGCTCATGATACTGTCCCTTTTTCTGCCTGGCCGCTTTTGATGAGATCGAGTGCAACGTCTACGATCATGTCTTCTTGTCCTCCCACCATGCGGCGGCGACCCAGCTCGTTCATGATCATGCGAGCATCTATGCCAAACTGTGCGGCAGCTCTCTCGGCATGCAGCAGAAAGCTGGAATAAACTCCGCTATAGCCCAGTGACAGGGTTTCGCGATCCACGCGCACGGGCCGCTCTTGCAGAGGGCGGACCAGATCATCGGCGGCATCCATCAGTTCATTCAATTTGCACCCGGTCTGGTAACCTTCACGCTCCAACACAGCCACCAGCGCTTCGAGCGGCGCATTTCCCGCCCCGGCACCAAGGCCGGTCAGCGAGCCGTCAACGCGATAGGCGCCCGCTTCGATGGCCGCGACCGAAATAGCCACGCCAAGCGTGAGATTATGGTGGGCGTGTATGCCCACCTGGGTTTCCGGTTGCAGCGCCTGGCGAAGCGCTTTGACGCGCTCCCGCGCCGTATTGACCGTCAGCGCGCCTGCGGAATCAGTCACATAGACGCAATGGGCACCGTAGCTCTCCATTAGTCTGGCCTGCTCGGCGAGCGATTCCGGCGCATTCATATGCGCCATCATCAAAAACCCGGCGACGTCCATTCCCATTTCGCGCGCAGTCCCGATGTGCTGTTTGGCTACATCGGCCTCGGTGCAATGAGTTGCGACACGCACTGAGCGGACCCCGGCCCCATACGCCTCCTTGAGGTCAGCGATAGTTCCGATGCCCGGCACCAGAAGTGTGGTAAGTCGCGCGTGCCTGACAACATCGGCGGCTGCGGAAATCCAGTCCAGGTCGCTTTCGCGGCCAAAACCGTAGTTGAAGCTCGTGCCGTGCAGCCCGTCCCCATGGCTGACCTCGATGGCATCGACACCGGCGGCATCCAAAGCGGCCGCGATTGCGTGCACTTGATCCAGCGTGAATTGATGTCGCACTGCATGCATTCCGTCGCGCAGGGTAACATCCTGAATATAGAGTGACTTTGTCATTGCGCGGGTTCCTTTTGCAGATCGGCAATTCGTTCGCCGGTCGCCAATGCGGCCGAAGTCATGATGTCGAGATTGCCTGCAAAGGTCGGCAGGTAATGCCCCGCTCCCTCGACCTCGAGGAAGACGGTAACCTTGGTCGCCGGCTCCCCTCGCGGGCCAGGCATTCCGGCCAGGGAATTCGCGCCGACCCGCTCGAACTGAATTTCCTGCTTGAGCAGGTAGCCGGGCACGTATTCCTGTACCGCGGCGACCATTTCGTGAACCGAGTCGCGAATTGCATCAGTGTCGTCGGTCCGGACGAGGCAGTACACCGTGTCGCGCATAATCAACGGGGGTTCTGCCGGGTTGAGGACAATAATCGCCTTGCCCTGCTCGGCCGCCCCAACATCGCAGATCGCCTGCGATGTCGTTTCGGTGAATTCGTCGATATTGGCGCGCGTGCCGGGGCCTGCCGATCTGGATGAAATCGACGCCACGATTTCGGCATAGCTGACAGGCGCGACACGCGATACCGCCGCAACGATGGGAATAGTGGCCTGCCCGCCGCAGGTCACCATGTTGACATTGGGCGCATCCAGATGTGCGTTCATATTGACCGGCGGAACGACATATGGGCCGATTGCCGCCGGAGTCAGATCAATGACCCGCTTTCCATCGGCGATCAGCACTTCGCTGTGATGCGCATGTGCCTTGGCGGAGGTTGCGTCGAAGACAATGACGATTTCATCGTAGTCCGGCATTTCGCGCAATCCGTCTATGCCGTTCGACGTCGTGGGAACGCCAAGTTTCTCGGCACGCTTCAGCCCGTCGGAATCGGGATCAATTCCGACGAACGCGCTGAGTTGAAGCAGGCCCTTTCGCCGCATCAGTTTGATCATCAGATCGGTGCCGATATTCCCGCTGCCGATGATGGCGACCTTGATGGCTGACATTTCCCTACTCCTCAAATGAAACGCTGACATGGCCAAGGCCGCTGATTTTTGCTCGGACGTCTGCGCCTGGCCCGGCGGGCGCCATCGGACCCAAAGCACCGGACATGATGATGTAACCCGCCCGTAACGGCATGTTTTCTGCCCGCATCTTCTCCGCCAGCCAGGCAACCGCTGCGACAGGACTGCCAAGGCAATCACGTCCCGCGCCGGTCGAAACCTGCTGACCGTCGATCGACATTTCCATTTCGCACGCGGTGAAATCGAACCCGAGTGGAGAGATCGCCGGTGTGCCGAGCACGAACAGGCCCGAAGACGCATTGTCGGCGATGGTATCGGTAAGAGCGATCTTCCAATCGGCGATGCGGCTATCGACGATTTCAATCGAAGGCGCGATGAACGCCGTCGCACGAAGAACATCGGCGGCGCTTGGGTTTTGCATGTCGAGATCAGCGCCTAATACAAAGGCAATCTCGGCCTCGACCTTGGGCTGGAGCAACCGGTCCCTAGGGATTGATCCGCCGTCAGAGACGACCATGTCGGAGAGCAACGTGCCGTAATCAGGCTGATCGACGCCCAATTGCTGCTGTACGGATTTGGCCGTCAAACCGATCTTGCGTCCTGTCAGCCGTGCGCCGTTTTTCAGCCGACGTTCGATATTGATCTGCTGCACAGTGTAAGCGGCGTCAAGGTCGCCGCGATCGAGATAATCATGCAGGGGCGCGCAGGGCCGCGCATTCCGCTCCGCTTGCCACAACACGTCCGCAGCTGCGGCAATTTTCTTGTCTCTGCTCATATTTTCGCGCCTCGCATTGCATCAAATCGCGCCTGACGTTCCTGTAGATCGCCGACGATTGTATGGGGTGTTTCGAAAAGGATTTTGTCGGCGGCACTCTGGGAAACGGCACGCGCCACAAAGCCGGCCGGGTCGTCCTCCATGATCCGGAACGGATAATCGGATCCCGCCACTATTCGTTCTGCACCAACGGTTTCCACAAGCAGCCGCAGCGCGGCCTCGCCGTAGACGATGCTGTCGTAGTAGAACCTGCGAGCCAGTTCGCTCGGTGGGACGGACATTGTCTGCGCGAGGGGCGGACCCAGGTGCCACGCGTGATCCAACCTTGGCAAAATCACCGGCAAGGCGCCGCCCCCATGTGAGAGCACTATGCGCAGGGCCGGTTTTTTCTCGAGCACACCAGATGTCATCAGCGCCACAGCCGCCAATGCTGTCTCGAGCGGAAAAACCGCCGCTCCCGCCAGGCCTGGCAACTTGGCAACCCGTTCAGTCCCCGCCGGATGCAAAGCGTGCACCATCACGGTCAAGTTCAGCCGCTCGGCCTCGGCAAAGAAGGGCTCAAGGCTGGGGTCGCTGAGGGGCATCCCGTCGATGTGTGTGCCGATCTCCACACCGGAAAGGCCCGCATCCCGAATGTCGGTCATCATTCTGGCCGCGCGTTCCGGCTCCTGCAAGGGGACCATACCGAAACCGGAAAATCGGGTGGGATAAGCGGTGACCAGATCGGCGATAAAGCGGTTGACCGCCCTGCAAATCGCTTCTCCATCGGAGCCATTGAACCAATAAGATAACAGCTCAGGCATTGGCGACAGAACCTGATGCGCGATGCCATGATCCTGCATGTCAGCGATGCGAGATTGCGGATCCCAGGAGCGTCGATCAACGCGCCGGAACAGTTTTTCCGAGATGATGACCTGTGCTGTATCGTCGGATTGCAGGACGATTGACGGCCATCGTGAATCGCGCCCCTCTGCGGATGGCAGAACATCCGGCACGATATGCGTGTGAAAGTCGACCGCGCCCGGTGGCGTTGCAATTGCCATTTGCGTTCCTCACGCTTTTGGCGTCGATGACGCCGCCGCCCGCCCGTCGTCCTGTCTGTAAGGGGCTTCAAGGCTCTCAATCATCAATGAGGTCATATAGGGGGGGCTACTTTTGCTCAAGCTGACCCCCAGCTGGAAATCTCACCAGTTGAGATTAGGAGCGGCCCCGGCCCGTTTTTAAAGAGCGCTGCTGATCATTTGGGCGCGCTTCTTCAGCGTGTCGGCAAAGCCTTCGACGTCGCCCGGAGTGGATACGCCAGCGTCCGTCGAGACGGACAGTGCGGCAATTGCCGACCCATCGGCCTGAAGAACGGGGACAGCGATGCAGCGAAGTCCCTGCTCGAACTCCTCGTCATCAACCGCGAAGCCATTTTCACGAATGCGCTTCATTTCCTGGCGGAAAGCTTCGGGATCGGTGATGGTCGAGGGCGTAAGGGGTGTGAAATCGCCCAGCGACATATAGGCCTCCAGATCGTCCGGAGGCGCGTAGGCGAGCAGTACCTTGCCCAGCCCGGTACAATAAGCCTCCAGATGCGTCCCGGTACGGCTGGCAATCGACCGAAAGCCCGGAATGGCGGCTTTGGCGATGTAAAGAACCATATTGTCGTCGAGAATTGCAGCCTGAACCGTTCTGCCCAGATCCTGGGCCAGAAGGCGGCAATGCAAGGTGAAGACCGACCTTGTCGCTGTATCGTTGATCTCGATGTGATCTTGGCTGACGATTGGCTCCCAGCCCGAAATGTATTGTCCGTCATGCAGACGTTTAACCGCGCCTGCATCGAGCAGGGACAACAGATAACGATGAACGGTGGGGTACGCCAGGCCGGTGACATTGGCGACCTCCCGCACTGATAGGGCGCGGTCGGCCGACATCAGGGCTTTCAGAATAGTAAAAGCATTCTCGACAGCCTGGATATGCGGAGTGGACATATTTTGAGATTACCCGGCTTTGTTGCCCAAATCGGGGCACGGCTTTGTTGCCCAAATCAGGGTTCAAAGGTGCTCCGCCCTTCCCCTGACAGACATATCCTACGGCCTCTGTGATGGGTCTGCCAAGGACAGTGTCCCGGTTGGGGCCGGCGATGCGGACCGTGCTGCGGATCAAGCACCGGTCGTCACCTCGCAGTCAGATGCCGTTTTGCGAGTGGTGCTGATTGGCGCAGGCGGTTCTGGGTCCGAGAAGATTTCCCGAGCACGTAGCGGCAATGCCACCCATGACATCATCTGGCGGTCGCCAGACCCGAATCATGCGTCCGGCCTCAGAATATTACTAATCATCAATGGTTTAGCGTATTCTCACTATGTGAGATATGCGCGGAGCGGCGCTTCTTTACAAGCAAATTTTCGGTAAATAATGTGGTCCCACCAATTTGACCGATGTGCCGATAGGGTGCTGCAGGAAGTAGGGAGGTCTCAATTCATGGGTGGCAACCTAGGGTTCGAAACGATTCAGGACGATCGTGAAAATGGACGTTTCCGTGTTCATCGTGGGGTGTTCACAAAGAACGATGTTCTTGAAAGAGAACGCGCGCTGATTTTCGATCGGTGCTGGCTGTACATGGCGCATGTTTCTGAAGTTCAGAAGCCGGGCGACTTCGTCAGCCGCCGTGTCGGCGGGCGCCCGCTGATTTTCATCCGCGACAGAAACGGCAAGCTGCACGTCTATTTCAACAGCTGCTCGCATCGCGGTGCGATGGTGTGCCGCGAGCCCTCCGGGCGCAAACGGAAGAATTTCCAGTGTCCTTATCACGGCTGGGTTTTTTCAGACGAAGGCAAGCTGATCGACACGCCGGGGCCGGGCGCTTATCCCGATACCTTCAACAACGACGGGTCGCTCGATCTTCAGCCGGTTCCGAAATTCGCTGAATACCGGGGCTTCGTTTTTGTGAATTTCGACGCCGGTGCCGTCAGTCTGGAAGAGTATCTGGCCGGGGCTTGCGAAATTCTTGACCTGGTTGCCTCGCAAGGCCCTCAGGGTATGGAGATCCAGCCCGGGATGCAGGAATACAGCGTCCGCGCAAACTGGAAACTCCTTCAGGAAAACAGCGCCGACGCCTATCATGCCGGCATCACCCATTCGACCTATTTCGATTATCTCGGATCGCGTGATGAATCGCTGGAGGGCTTCGACAACACCCTTTCGTTTGGCGGGGTGCGCGATCTGGGCAACGGTCACGCGGTTTCCGAATCTCAGGGCGTCATGCCTTGGGGGCGGCCCTATGCCCGCTGGGTGCCAGGCTTTGGCAAAGAGGCCAAGGCCGAAATCGACGCTATCGCGCGCGAGGTCATCGAACGCGAAGGTGTCGAGAAGGGGGAGAAAATCGTTCGGGGCGATCGCAATACGCTGATCTTTCCGAACCTCGTGATCAACGACATCATGGCGGTCACGGTACGGACATTTTACCCCTACAAACCCGACTATATGGAAGTGAACGCCTGGTCCCTTGCGCCGATCGGCGAGAGTCCCACCTCGCGTGAGCGACGATCCCGGAATTTCGTCGAGTTTCTTGGACCTGCAGGATTCTCCACACCGGATGACGTCGAAATGCTGGCGCTCTGCCAGCAAGGTTATGCCGCTGCCGACTTCGCGCCCTGGAACGATATCTCTCGCGGGGTCACCAAGGACGTGGTCGAAAAATCCGATGAGCTGCAGATGCGGATTTTCTGGCGTCACTGGGACAAGATGTTGAAATCGGAGCTTGAAGAACGTGTCTGATAAAAATTTGCCATCACGCCAGGAAATCGAGGATTTCCTCATCCACGAAGCCGAGCTGATCGACGATTGGCAGTTGAACGAGTGGGCCGAATTGTTTGACGAGCACGGTGAATACCAGGTGCCGCCGACCGATAAACCGAAGAGCGAACCTGAAAAGTCGCTCTATCTGATCTACGATGACCGGCATCGGCTGTCGGAGCGTGCGAAAAGGCAGCTGAAAAAAACAGACCATTCGGAATTTCCCCGGTCAATCGTCACGCACATCATTTCCAATGTGCGGGTCAAACCGGGGGATGACGACTATTTCATCGTTATCTGCAATGCGGTCGTGCATCGGTCTCGATTGCAACAACACGACATCTATCCGGTTCGCTGCGACTACCGGATCGTGCGTGGTGACACCGGATTCAGGATCCGCAGAAAACGCGTCATTCTCGGCACCGAAACCCTGCGCAATCAGGGCAAACTGAGCATCATCATCTAGGGGCGGGAACATGTTTAGATATTCGAAATTGGGCTATGTTGCGCTGAACGTTTCGGATCCGAAACGGTCGGCGGATTTCTACGAAACCCATGTCGGATTGCAGTCCGAGGGTGAAGGAGAAGGGGGCATACAGTTCCTGCGCTGCAGCACGGACCATCATAACGTCGTCCTCTACCCGTCGGACCAGCCTGGTGTGAAGCGGATCGGCTGGGAGATGGAGAACGAGGACGAACTCGACAAAGCCGTTCAGTCGCTGCGCGAATCCGGCCTGGACCTGCGGGAAGTGCCGCGTGATGAATGCCAGGCTCTGCATCAGGGGCGATCGGTGCGGTTTACCGAACCCTATTCCGGTGCCACCTTCGAACTTTACAGCGTGATCAACCAGTTGCGCGGCTCTCCTTTCGTTCCGACCGTCGCCAATATCCAGCGGATCGGACATATCGTGGTGAAAGTGCCTGAGCACGAGGCCGCCATCGACTATTACGTCAAGACGCTCAACTTTCGTGCGTCCGACATCATCAATGACAAGGTGGCGTTTCTGCGCTGCTGGCCCAACAAGTTCCATCATACGATGGGACTGGGCAGCGGCCCGCGCGGCATGCATCACATCAATTTCATGGTTAGCGAAATCGACGATGTCGGCCGAGCGATTCACCGTCTGAAAAAAGCCCAGGTTCCGATCGTTTACGGGCCCGGTCGACACCCACCATCGGGCAGCATCTTCCTGTATTTCCTCGATCCGGACGGTATGACTGTCGAATACAGCTTCGGCATGGAAGAATTTCCCGAGGATCAGGCGAGAAAGGCGCAGTATCTTGAGGCGCGCGCGGATTCGTTCGACTATTGGGGCGCGGTCGCTGACCCCCGAAAATCGTCCTTCGGTGCGGTCGAAATCAACGGTCCGCTCATCGAAGAGATCGAGGCGGCGAAATGAGCCGCCCTGTCCTGGCCGGGCAGGTTGCGCTGGTCACGGGGGCAGGCTGGGGCGATGGAGGCATCGGCCGGACCATCGCGCACGGCCTGGCGGAACTGGGCGCCAAGGTGCTGGTCAGCGACGTCGCACCGACCGCCCAACAGACCGCCGATTGGATCGCGGCGGATGTGGCGGGAGCCGAAACAGCGGCCCATTGCGGCGATCTGTCTGACGAGGATGTGGTCGCTTCCCTGGTGGGGCAGGCTCTGGACAAGTGGGGTAGGCTCGACATCCTGGTGAACAATGCAGGTGGCGGTATCATCCGGCCTTTCCTGGACCACACGCCCGACACCCTGCGCGAAACGATTGACCGCAATTTGTGGACCGCCGTCTGGTGTACCTACTACGCCCTGCCGCATATGGTGTCTGCGCGCTATGGCCGGATCGTCAATATCGGTGCGGATTCAGTCCGCAACGGATTGTGGGACCACGCCGGGTACAATGCCGCCAAGGGCGGGGTTCATGGCATGACCACCGGCCTGGCCCGCGAATTTGCCGATTCAGACATCACAGTCAACACCGTTGCGCCCTGCGCGGTGAACACCGAACGGATGCGTGGCCGTCAGGCCTATGACGGGTCCATGGCCGAAAAGTTCACCAGCGTCATTCCGAAAGGACGACCCGCCGAGTTGAAGGAGATCGCGTCCATGGCCACGCATCTGTGCAAGCCTGAATCGGGCTTCGTCACGGGCCAGGTGATCAGCGTGAATGGTGGCAGCACCATGCTTTAGACGCGCCCGCCGCCAGCGGGAGCGTCTTGACGAAATTCAATGAAAGTAGAGGAGAATAGATGCTGAAAGCCTGCAGAGCCGACGAAGTGGAGATCGACGATACGTATCAAGCGGTCTTTGATGATCGACCTCCGATCGCGATCTATAATGTCGGCGGAACCTTCTACGCTACCGACGACACGTGCACGCATGGCGACGCTTCGCTGGCAGACGGACTGTTGGAGGGATGCGCGATCGAATGCCCGTTCCACGCCGGCACCTTCGACGTGCGCACCGGCAAGGCTCTGACGCGTCCCTGTGTCGAACCGGTCCGGGCCTATCCGGTGAAGGTGGAGGACGGGGTGATCTACGTATTGGTAGATGAATCTCTTCCGGTCGAATGAACAGCCTGATTTTAGCGAAAGAGGCGGGATGATGAATAACATTGATGGCGCACCCTCCCGCTCAGCGAGCGTGGACCGCAATAAGCTCGGGCAATTGCTTGGACAGATCATGTCCGAAAGCCGCGAAGGCGCGCGCCTGCCGTCCGAGCGGGAACTGGCAGCGCGGCTGAATTTGGGGCGCAACAAGCTTCGTGAACACTTGTCGGTGCTCGAGGCGCTACGGATCATCGAGATGCGCCCGCAATCTGGCATCTACACGCGCAATCTGAATTTGGAATCCAGTGTCGAGATGTTGGTTCTGATGTCCGAACTGGGCCGACCCCTTTCCCGCGCCGACCTGGAACAATCCATGGAAGTCCGGAGACTTCTCGAAACCCAGTCTATCCGGCTCGCCAGCCAGAGGCATCTTCCCGAAGACCTGGAGGCGCTGTCCGTCGTTATCGACCGGCAAGAGGCAAAGATCGGCTCGGGAATATCGTGTTTCGCCGAGGATCAGGAATTCCACCTGCAGATCGCACATTCGACCCGCAACGACGTCTTTGCGCGGATCATCAACACATTCTTCCTGATGACCATCGCCCGTCGAAAGATCTATTTTGACGATGAGGAACGCGCCCGGGAGTCGGTTCGTCAGCACCGCCAGATGCTGGCCGCGATCGAAAGCCGCGATGCCGAGATGTGCTCGGAGCTGATGCTGCGGCACATCAGCGAGGCCGAGGCCCATTATTACAATGATATCCCAAACGATGAGGTCAGATGAACCAAAGCTCTGCGACTGGATAAACACCAGATTAATCAAATCCAAAAAAAATACGGGAGGAAAAGACAATGAAATCAAATATGAATAGTGTGGCCATAGGTGCCGTGCTGATGCTGGCAGCCACCGGTTCCAGCGCCAGGGATCTGAGTTATGCGACGTATACGCCGCCTACCTCGTCCAACAACGTTTTGGGTATGGAACCCTTCATCGAAAGGGTAGAGGAACGCACCAACGGCGACCTCACCTTCACGATGTATACCGGCGGCCAGATCTTCGATGCACGCGGAACCTTGAGCGGCATCGGCGATGGATTGTCGGAAACGGGGTTCCTCGTTCCGCAGTATTTCCCGCAGGAAATGCCCATAATTACCATGCTTACCGATCTTCTGATGCTCAACGAACATCAGGTGCCAGCGGCCGGCGCTTTCATCGAAACGATGCTGGTGGATTGCGGTGCGCCCTGCATGGACGAGATGGAACGCAACGGGATCAACATTCTCGCATCCCATGCGGCGTCTCCCTACAACATCCTTTGCCGTAGAGAAATCGCGTCAATGGAGGATTTGGAGGGTCTGAAGTTCCGCTCGGCCGGCGACGCGATGAGCCGCGCGGTACAATCGTGGGGCGGGATACCAGTCAATTTCTCCTCGGGAGAGATCTATGAAGGATTGCAGCGTGGTCAGATCGACTGTGCCGTGGCGCCGAAGTCATGGCTGCTGCTCTACGGACTGGGCGACGTGGTGCAGTTCATCTATGACCTTCCCATCGGTGCCGGTGTCGGGATGGGGACCTTCACTATAAACCATGACACTTGGGAAGATCTGCCGCGCGACCAGAAAGAAATCATCCTTACCGAATTGCCGCTGCTCTTGGCCAATGTTGTTATCGATGGATATGGCGGCGAAGATGTCCAGGCCGTGGCAATGGCGCAGGACAAGGACATCACCCTAGCTGAGGCGCCTGCTGATCTGGTCGCCCTCATCGACGGCCTGCGCACCAGCGAACCCGCAGACGTCGCCGAGAAGGCGCGGACGCGCGGCGTCGAGAATCCCGAAGAACTGATCGATGCCTATATTCAGAATCTCGCGGAATGGGACGAGATGACCAAGGACATGCGTGAAGATACCGACGCGTACGCCAAGCTCCTTTGGGAACGTGTCTATAGCCAGTTGGTCGAGGATCTCTAGAGCCCAAACAGTATATCGGCCCCGGTAAATATCCGGGGCCGACATCCGACCGTTCATAATTGATCATTGGCCAAGAAAAGTTCAGAACCATGAAATCCGTTGACTTGGCCTTAGGGGCCGTTACCAGAATTCTGATTGTTGTCGCCGCCCTCGCCGCCTTGGTGATGATGTCGCTTGTCGTGCTGGACGTGACCTTGCGATATATGACCAGCAAACCCCTCCAGGGTACGCTGGAAATTGCCTCATATTATTTGATGGCACCCTTGGTCTTCTTCAGCTTCCCCTTTGTCGAGCGGCAGCAGAGACACGTCCGAATTTCCCTTGTGACCGACCTGCTATCGGACCGGCTGCAACGAATTCTGACGGTTGCTACGGGGTTTCTCTCCTGTGCCTACCTCGCCTTTTTTGCCTTTAAGGCTGGCGAGGAAGCCATCAAGAAAACCGGTATCGGAGAAGTGGCTCCTTCCCTCACCTTTGACGTTTACATATGGGCCGCGCGCTGGACCGTGCCGATCAGCATCGGACTGATGGCTGTCATGCTCCTTGTGGACACCCTCCGTCACATCGCTGACCGCAGCGAGGAGAAATTAAAATGAGTTCTCTCACCATTGGCATGATCGGGCTGGGGTGTCTTCTGCTCCTGATTGCACTTCGTGTTCACATCGGCATCGCGCTTGGCCTGGTATCAATCGGCGGGTTAGCCGTCATGCGCTCACCCCATGCAGCGGGAAGCGCGCTTGCCAGCCAGCCGTTCGAGTTTGTGGCGCATTGGTCCTTGTCAGCTATCCCCATGTTCCTGCTGATGGGCGCGATTGCCTATCACTCGGGCATGACGGCCGATCTATACAGTGCCGCGCGACGATGGCTGAGCCGCCTTCCAGGAGGGCTGGCGGTTGCGACCTGCTTTGCCAGCGCGGGATTCGCGGCGGCATCCGGCTCCAGCATGGCCACGGCAGCGGCGATGGGCCGGTTGGCCATTCCCGAAATGCTCAAGGCCAAATACGAACCCGGCCTGGCCGCCGGCGTGGTCGCCGCGAGCGGAACGCTGGGCTCGCTTATTCCGCCGAGCATCCTGATGGTGCTGTACGGAATCTTCACTCAGCAGCCAATTGGGCAACTGCTGATCGCCGGCATCGGTCCGGGTATTCTGACGGCGGTTCTTTTTGCCACGATGATCATTACCCGGGTCAAACTCAATCCGGAACTGGCACCCAGCATTCAGGAACACTCAACCTGGAGCGAACGATTCAGAGAGCTGGTCAAGGTATGGCCCATACCGGTCCTGATCGCGGCCGTCGTGGTCAGCATCTACGCGGGCATTGCAACAGCGACCGAAGCCGCCGCGATCGGCGCCGCAGCCGCCCTGGTGATTGCCATCATTCGCAAAGAGATGAACATCAGCCGTCTGAAACTGAGCCTGTTTGAAACGCTGGAAAGCACCGGGTCGATCTTCTTCATTGCTGTCGGCGCGGTTCTGTTCACGCGTTTTCTGGCCTTCAGCGGTATCCCCGTCTATCTCGCCGATCTGATCGAGATAACCAACCTGAGTCCGCTGGTCACGCTCATGCTGATTTCACTGGTTTATATCTTTCTGGGGATGTTCCTTGATCCGCTGGGGTTGATGCTGGTCACCCTGCCAGTCTTTATTCCGGTGTTTGAAGCCGTCGGAATTAATATGATCTGGGCCGGCGTGATCACCATCAAGTTCATCGAAATCGGCCTGCTGACGCCCCCCATCGGGTTAAACGCCTACGTGGTTAGTGGCATCGTCGGCGACAAGGTTCCCTTGATGACAATCTTTCGTGGGCTGATCTGGTTCATCGCAGTCGAGATTGTTGTTTTGATGCTGCTGTTCATATTCCCGGGCATCAGCCTTTACCTGCCCAGCCTGATGCAATGACACCCCTCCGCCCCAACAAAATCACGCACCAATCATGGAAGGTTTAGCTATGAAGCAATCCGATATCTTAGGTCTCTGGAATCTGGTCTCGTGGATTCAGCATCGGGGCCCGGACGATCATCTGCCCATGGGCGAGACGCCAACGGGATGCCTGATCTATACGGCCGACGGCCAGATGTCGGCACAATTGATGCGGCGCGACCGTCCCGAGATGACAACCGGCGATTTCGTGACCGGATCGGACGAGGAGTGCGCAGCGGCCATGCGCTCCTACCTGGCCTATTGTGGCACCTACGAGATCCATGGAGACGAAGTGCACCACATCGTCCGCATGGCTAGTTACCCGAACTGGACCGGGCAAAGGCAGGTTCGGCGTGTGACTTTCGAGGACGGCCGGATCGTCCTGTCGGCGGCGCCGCGCGTGGTCAATGGGGTGTCCATCACGGCAACTCTGACATGGGAAAGATAAGGGGGTGTCGAGATGAATAACGCGCAGCATAAGTCGCTTTGGTCTGATTTGAGGGGCGTTTCATTTGAGCAGGGATATCTGGATGCCGGCGGTATCCGTACCCGGTATCTGGCCGCAGGAGATGGGGAAAAGCCGCTCCTCATTCTAATTCACGGCACAGGCGGTCATGCGGAGGCCTATAGCCGCAATCTCGCCGCTCACGCCCGCCACTTCCGAACCTATTCGATCGATCTGGTCGGCCATGGCTGGAGCGACAAACCGTCAACCAGCTACGAGATTGCAGATTATGCCCGCCACGTCATCGATGTTATCAAGGCGCTCGGCTATGAAAAGGCGCATATCTCCGGCGAGTCCCTGGGCGGCTGGGTTGCAGCCTGGATTGCGCGCTATCACCCGGAATGGGTGGACCGGCTGGTGCTTAACACGGCAGGAGGATGGACCGCATATCCCGAGGTCATGGAGCGAATCCGAAGCCTGACGATGGAGGCTGTGACCGACCCAACGCCCGAACGCATCCGCTCGCGACTCGAATTTCTTATGTATCGCAATACAGATGTGAACGACGACCTGGTGGAAACGCGCCGCGCCATTTACGCGCAGCCCGGCTATGCCGACATAATGAAACGAATTCTCTGCCTACAGGAAATTGAAACCCGCAAGCGGAACATGTTCAGCGCCGAAGATAGCCAAAAGATTACTGCGCCGACATTGGTCATCTGGACATCGCACGATCCTACCGCCACGTCGGAGGAGGGCAAGAAGATCGCCCAGTCTATTCCCGGTGCACGGTTTGAGCTGATGACGGAATGCGGACACTGGCCGCAATTCGAGGATTCCGAAACTTTCAACCGCATCCATTTGGACTTTCTGCGTACGCCCTAGCTGTGGAATCTCATAAGGTTGTCTACATCCAACCCTGATCCGCCGACCTGCCCCCCGAAACGTCCCTCAGTTTGATGTAGAGTTTGCTCAACCTTTTGAAGGAGCAAACAAATGCGAAAGAGGCGATTTAGCGAAGCCCAGATTATTGGGATGATCAAAGAACAAGAAGCTGGGATGCCAACTGCGGATGTGTGTCGCAAGCACGGCCTAAGCCAAGGTACGTTCTACAAGTTCAAATCACAGTATGGCGGCATGGAAGTGTCAGATGCGGCGAAGCTGCGAGCAATGACCGACGAGAATGCCAAATTGAAACGCCTGCTGGCCGACACGATGCTGGATAACGTCGTCCTGAAGGATTTGCTGGGAAAGAACTAACAACATCAAACGAGCGGCGAGCGGCAGCGCTTCGTGCAATGCGGGATCATGATATCTCGCAGCGCCGGGCTTGCCGTCTTGTTGGTGTTGATCCTAAAACCGTTAGGCGTGATCGTCCGCCTGACAATCCAGAAATACGTGCTGAGATGAAGGCTGTCGCGCACAAACGCCGCCGGTTTGGTTACTGAACCCGAGGAATATGAAATCCAAACCCGCAAACTCTCGTTATGAATGAGGGAGCCTTGGGGGGGGGGCAGGTCACTGCCTTCGAGATCCTCGAGGCGCATGGCTTCGAGGTCATTCTGGTGAATGCCCGCTATGCCAAGAATGTGCCGGGTCGCAAAACCGATGTCAGCGATGCCGGATGGCTGCGCCAGCTGCATTCCTACGGCTTGCTACATGGCAGCTTCCGTCCCGAAGCCGAGATCGCACTCTACGCGCCTACATGCGCCAACGCGAACGTCTGACAGAGTATGCTGCCGCTCACATCCAGCACTGAACCGCGCCGGGTTTGCCGGAGGCTCCACCCCCTGAGTAGGATGGAGCATCATGAGCAAGACAACGAACGAGTATTCCCCCCAAGTGCGCGAGCGCGCCGTTCGCCTGGTTCTGGACAATCAAGGACAGCATGAGAGCCGCTGGTCGGCGATCCTGTCGATTTCGTCGAAGATCGGCTGTGCGCCGCAGAGGCTGAACGAATGGGTCAAGAAGGCCGAGGTGGCCGAGAAGAGCGAGCCTTTGTCCGCCATTGCTCCGAGGACAATGGCGAGCGTGCTGGAACGCAAGAACCGCGAGCTGAAGCAGGCCAATGAGATCCTGCGAAAGGCGTCTGCATATTTTGCCCCCCTCTCGGGACCTTGCTCCGCAAGGCCCTTCCGGGCAACGGGACGCAGCTCGACCGCCGGTCCAAGACATGATCGCCTTTATCGAAGAGAATAGAGATATCGGGGTCGAGGCGATCTGCAAGCACCTGCCGATTGCCCCATCCACGTTCTACGATCACATAGCCAAGCGGGTTGCTCCTTCGCGCCTATCTGATCGCGCCAAGCGTGACGAAGATCTGAAGCCTGAGATAGAACGGGTCTTTGAAGAGAACCTAAAGGTCTATGGCGTGCGTAAGATCTGGCATCAGATGCGTTGTGAAGGCTTCGATATCGCACGCTGCACCGTCGCACGTCTGATGAAGGACTTCGGCATCGAAGGCGTCATTCGTGGCAAGAAACCAAGAACGACGATACCTGACGATGGTGTTTGAACGGGGATCTACGTGGCTTTGATCAACCGCAAAGCCCGAATCTGGAAAAGCGGGCCGATTAGTGCAACAGTCCCTTTACGGCTCATAGGCGCTTGACCCCGTATCGGCTAAGGTCTTTTGATACAGTATCATCTTCCCGAAATACTATCGACCTGACGTGACATAGCCAATCGGGAACCGGTCCTGATGCAAAACCACAAGCATGCCAAACTACGGATGAAACGACGTTCAGTTTTTCCAGTTATCAAGTCTTCAGGTCAACTGCGGACGCCATGGTGTCTACTGTCCTGTAAATTGTGGAGTGCGTTTCTCATTGAATGCCCGTACACCTTCGCGTCGATCTGACGTGGGGACTGTGCGGTTATACGCTTCGATCTCGATGGCGAGCCCTGTTTTCAAGTCTGTTTCAATCCCTACGGTCATTGCGCGTTTGGCCTGTCGCACTGCGACAGGACCGTTTGCGGCAATCTGTTGGGCCAACGCCAGCACACCAGGCATCAGGTCTTTTTGAGGCCAAACACGGTTTACCATGCCCCATTCGGCAGCTTGACCAGCGCTGAAAGGTTGTGCCGAGTAAATCAACTCCTTGGCCCTGCGCGAACCGACTGCGCGTGGCAGGTTCTGGGTGCCGCCACCGCCGGGGATGATTCCCAGCTTAGGCTCGGTCAATGCAAAGCGAGCCGTTTCCGAAGCATGGATGAAATCACAAGCCAAAGCAATTTCCGTGCCACCGCCGTAGGCCGCTCCGTTCACGGCCGCTATTACGGGAACGGGGCAATCCATGAGTGTATAGAACGCCTGTTCGAAAATCACATGCTGGCGCTGCCAGTCCGCGTCAGACATGTTGTTTCGTTCCCGAAGATCCCCCCCGGCGCAGAAAGCTTTGGTTCCAGCTCCGGTCAGTACCACGCAGCGCAAATCCCCCGGATCCATCAATATGCTGCGAAACTGTTCGAGCAGTTCCTGGCCCATTCGGGTATTCAGGGCATTGGCGGAAGCCGGGCGATTCATGGTAATCAGCGCAACGCCCATATCCACGTGTTCCAAAGTCAAGGTTTCAAATTGAGCCATGGAGTTCCTCTTTCATGTTTCGCGTTCCACCATGATTGTCTGGGGGAACCGGTCGCCGGGGTGGAATGAGAGGCTGACTTCGAACAAGACGCCCTCATTTGACCAGTAGCGCCGCCGTTCCATAAGCGCCGGTGTGCCGGGTTCGCATAGCAAAGCCGTTGCCATATCTGCCGGCATCGGGACCGCCACGATCTGACGTTCGACCCTGGCTATGGAAAATCCGAATTGTTCGGTTATTTTCTGATAGATCGCTTTGGTTGCGTTCTGGGTATTGTCGCGAACCGCGATATACGGTTCCGCGACATATATTTCAGTCCATGCCACCCGCAATTCTTCATTCACGGCATGTCGAACGCCAGCAAATCGCAACCAGCGACTACCCACATCCGTGCCCAGAGTCCTGGCAAGGGCTTCACGTACCGTGACCATCCCCTCCTGCTTTTTGATGAAGGCGGTAGCTTGCGCGTATCGTGTCAAATCATCAATGGAATCAATTCTGTAACTGTAGGTTGCCGGTGGCGTAAGCGCGATGACGGTCGTACCGGCCCCGGCTTGACGTGAGAGCAGACCGGCCGCCTGAAGCAATCTCAATGCCTCACGTACCGTATGCCGGCCGAGTTTGTAGCGTTTGCAAAGGTCCTGTTCGGTCGGGAAGCGACTGCCGATGGGATACACGCCGCTGGCCAACTCGGCGGCCAACGTGTCGCGGAGTTCCTTGTAGAGCGGGCGTTTGATGCTGGGCGGCTTATTCATGCCGCGCAACTTATAAGTTTGCCGGTCGCTTCCGCAATAAGATTTAGCCGTTGACATGATGGCATGAATTTTCAAACATCCGGATAGATTTTCAAACATCCGGATAATTGGATGAAGCGAAGGCTGCACCGCACTGAGGGGCCCTTTCCAATGGGGCGACGATCCTGACGGGAGGGGGGATTTTGAGTTTCATCGGACGGCTATGCGATATGATCGGCACGCAACCTGCGCTGAGCGCGGAAGAACGTGGCGCAGTTGTGATGTCTTTCGAGGATACGGTGGCAGTGATGTATGCCGGGTGGAGTGCATCTTCGGCGGTGGCGGCACGACGGATATTTGCTGACGGAGGGGCCAGGCTTCTGGACGGAAGCTATGTTCAAAGCCCGGAACATGCCGCCCTCGTTCATGGTATCGCGGGCCACGCGCTCGACTATGATGATGTTCAACTGACCTCTGTTACCCACCCCAGTATCGTGTTGGTCGCGGCACTGATGGCGATGTGCGATGCGCGCCCGAATCTGGCACCGCGCATGATAGATGCCTATGCGGTAGGTCTAGGCGCCAACATCGCATTGGGCGAAGTGCTGGGTTTTGAGCATTATGATCGCGGATGGCATGCGACCTCGACGATCGGACCATTGTCGGCTGCGGCGGCTCTTGCCTATCTGCTGGAGCTTGAAGGCCCTGCGGTGCGCAGCGCATTGGCGCTGGCCGCCGCGCAGGCAGGCGGCTTTCAGCGCAATTTCGGAACCGAAGCCAAGCATGTGCAGGCAGGACAGGCCGCTGCCGCCGGCCTGCGTTCGGTTTTGATGGCCGAGGCCGGGATTGCCGGTTGTCCGGACATTTTCGGCGAGCGCGGCTTTTTCGATCTCTACGGTGGGGCATCGGTTGCGGCGGATCCGGATAAGGTCGAAATTGCACCGAACGCCCTTTCTGTGTCGCGCAAGCTGTTTCCCTGCTGCTATCTGACCCACCGCATGATCGGCGCTGCACTTGCGGCGCGGCGCACTCTGGGCGCGGAAATGCCCGAAAAGGCCCGCATCGTCCTGCGCGTTCCTTACGGCGGTATGCGGCCGCTGCATGTGACCGACCCGCAAAATGGTGCAGAGGCAAAGTTCTGTGCGACCTATTGCACGGCAGTAGCTTTGGCGCAGGGGACTGTGGGGCTACAGGATTTTGAAGACAGCGCCGTGTTTCGTCCTGACATCCGCAATTTGATGGCACGGATCGAGGTGATCGAAGACGCGCTTGAGGGTGATATGCCGGTTGGCGTTGATCATGGAACGGTGAGGTTGCAGATTTCCGCAGGCGGACAGACCCTCGCGGAGGCTGAAGCCGTATTCTACCCCGGCGCACCTCAGGCACCGGCAACGCCCGAGGCATTCGATGCCAAAGTTTCTGACTGCCTGAGTATCTGGCATCAACAGACCGGGCAGAGGCTGACCCTCGCCGATTTTCGCCGTCACTTGCATGAAAAAATTTGCGCCGATGCGGCCCATTGTCCCTAGAAAAAACAGATCCGAAGGAAACCAGATGAGCAAAACGCTTGATATGCCCACATCCCTAGATTTCGGCGAAGATTATCCGGAAATCCGCGATGCCGTGCGCAAGATCTGCGCCCCCTTTGACGGGACCTACTGGCAAAAGTTGGAAAAAACAGACAGCTACCCCGATGAATTTGTCGAGGCACTGACCAAAAGCGGGTTTCTGGCGGTGCTCATTCCAGAAGAATTCGGCGGCTCCGGCCTGCCGCTTCGTGCGGCATCGGTCGTGCTGGAAGAGATCCACGCCACCGGCGGAAATGCGGGTGCTTGCCACGCTCAAATGTACATCATGGGGACCCTGCTGCGGCACGGTTCAGAGGCACAGATGAAGCAGTACCTGCCTGCCATCGCGAGCGGCGAGCTGCGCCTGCAGGCCTTTGGCGTGACCGAACCCACTACGGGGTCGGACACCACCAAGCTCAAGACCCGCGCCGAGCGCGACGGTGACGAATACGTGGTGAACGGCCAGAAGGTCTGGACCAGCCGCGCACTCTATTCCGATCTGATGTTGTTGCTGGCCCGCACCACACCGGTGGATCAGGTGACCAGCAAGACCGACGGCCTGTCCGTTTTTCTGGTCGACATGCGCGCGGCACGTGGCAACGGAATGGAAATTCGCCCGATTGACGCCATGGTCAACCACAACACCACCGAGATCTATTTTGACAATCTGCGCATACCCGCCTCGAGCCTGATTGGCGAAGAAGGCCGCGGCTTCAAATATATCCTTGACGGTATGAACGCGGAACGCACGCTGGTCGCATCTGAATGTCTGGGCGACGCGCGCTGGTTTATCGAAACGGCGACGCGCTATGCGAATGACCGTGTGGTCTTCGGCAAGCCCATCGGCGCGAACCAGGGCGTGCAATTTCCAATCGCGCGCGCCTATGCGGAAATGCGCGCCGCCGAACTGGTCCTGCGCCGCGCCTGTGCGCTCTTTGACGCGGGCCAGCCCTGTGGTGAGGATGCGAATATGGCCAAGTTTCTGCTCTCCGAGGCCAGCTGGCACGCCGGTGAGGCCTGTATGCAAACGCATGGTGGTTTTGGCTACGCCTGCGAATACAACGTGGAGCGCAAATGGCGCGAAAACCGTCTCTATCAGATCGCGCCGATATCCTCGAACCTCATACTTGCTTATCTCGGTCAGCATGTTCTCGGCATGCCACGCTCGTATTGATCAAAACCGCTGCGCGCTGCACTGCCTCGGGGCGTATATGCGGAAAAAAACAGGCAGAACGGGAGGAATTAATATGACTAAACTCACTCAATCACGGCGCGGTTTCCTGGCGACTTCTGCAGCGACACTGGGTGTTCTGTCGGCGCCGTCGGCGCTGCGCGCGCAAAGTGAACAGGTTATCAAAATCGCGTATAATCTGCCCGAGCATCACGCCACAGGCACATATTTCGAAGTGCTGGCAGAAGAAATTGCCGCGCGTACGGCTGATACCTCGATCAAGCTGGTGCCTCAGACGTTCCCTGATGGCCAGCTTTACAACGACACCCAGCTGCCGGATGCGATTTCGACGGGTGCAACCCATATCGGTCAGGTCAATCTTGGCTTTATGGCCGGTCGCGATGCCGAATTGCTTCGGATCTGGGCGATGCCATTCCTTTATGAAACCTGGGAAGCCGAGTGGGCGGCCGAAGACAGCGCTGAAATGCGCAACGCCTTTTCAACGCAGTTGGCCAAGTACGATCACGAGATGCTGGGCTGGACGGCCTATGGCACCGTTGAAATCTACACAAACACACCGGTTCGGGTTCCTGCGGACATGGAGGGGCTCAAAATGCGCTCGTTCGGTCTGGATGCCACGCGACTGCTCAGCTTGCTGGGTGCATCGCCCGTCACGATGAGTTCACAGGAAATCTATCAGGCGATGCAGCGAGGCACTATTGACGGTTGCTTGACCGGCCCGTCTTCGGTGCTTTCGCGCAAGCTCACCGAAGTGACACAATACGGCACCAACATCGCATTGGCGCGTTTGCCGTTTGTAGGGTCTGCGTCCAAGATGTGGTGGGATACACTGCCGGAGGATGTGCAGGCCGCAGTCAATGCCGCAGCGCAAGTCGCCCAAACAGCATCACGCGAACAGGGCAAGGCGGACAACGAAGCAATTGCCGAAAAACTCAGAGCCGAGGGTGTGGAAATTATCGAACCAACAGTGGAGGAGCGCCAGTTGTGGAGCGAGGCGGCTCAGCCGCTTCTGGAGGACTACAAGGAAAAAACAGGCGATGCCGGTGCCGAAATTCTCCAGGCCATAGAGGCAGCCAACGCGGAGCACCCTGCCAGCTAGAAATCATCGACGCGAGAATGTTCACATTTGTCCGACCGGCGCTCCTGTCTTCGGTCGGACAGATCTCTTCAAGCAGTCAGGCAAGGTTCCCATGCAGCGAGCAATTCAGGCTTTGGCCACGGTCCAGCATACCGTCATAAGCATGGCAGCGGCCGCACTTCTGGCACTGCCGATCATCACCGCCTATGACGTGACATTGCGCTATATTTTTCACGCGCCCACGGTTTGGGCGACTGAAATCTCGATTTATCTGCTGCAGTTTGCAGTCTTCATGACACCCGGAGCCCTATTGGCGAGCGGGCATCACCTGCGTGTCACTTTCTGGATCGAGAACCGCACAGGCATGACCCGCCGGATCGCCGAGATCGCAACCACGTTGGCCGTGCTGCCCTACGCGGGCATCCTGATCTGGTATGGCACGGCATACGCCGTGCGCGCGTTTGACCGGGGTATGCTCGCGCCAACGCTGCTCGAAACGCCTTTGTGGTTCATCTATGCGATGGTCCCGATCGGTGGTGTGCTCCTGATCCTGGGGGTCATCCTCAGGTGCTACCTTCTGGCCAAAGGTAAAGAACTGGATGGTAACAGAATTGATGTGGAGTCGAACATATGATTTCTGGAACCGTCATTATCATTCTACTCACCGTTCTATTGGTTTGCCTGGTTTTCGGCGTACCGATCGCCTTTTCACTGGGCTTGGCCGGTGCGGCAACGATCGTTGCCGCCTCCGGTATTCCGTTTCTGATTCAGGTTCCATTGACCTTGCAACGCACGCTCGCCGATCCGGTGATGCTGGCCGTGCCCATGTATATCCTGATGGGAGAAATCCTCTATCGGGGCAAGGTTGGTCAGCAACTGTTCGAAGTAGCAAATGTTTGGGTCGGCAGAATGCGTGGAGGGACCGGCGTCTCCGCTGTGAGCGCCTTTACCTTTTTTGCGGCTATTGTCGGCTCCTCAATGGCATCGGTGCTGACAATTGGTCGTATCGCACTGCCGGAGATGGAAAAGGCGGGATACTCCAAGCGGCTCAGCTATGGCCTATCTGCTGTAGGTGGATCGCTGGGCATCCTGATCCCGCCGTCCATTCCGCTGATCATCTACGCCTCGCTTGCTTCGGTTTCACCGGCACAGCTTTTCATAGCGGGTCTGCTTCCGGGCATTTTGATCGCGGCGCTTTTGGCGGCTTGGGCGATGTTCGCGGCACCGCCCACGCGGGATATGAATACCGCAGCATGGTCTGCCAGGAAGGCGCTGCGCACAACCTGGCGCGCACTTCCCGATCTTTCTTTGCCTGTTATCGTTCTGGGGGGAATCTATACGGGCATATACACTCCGACAGAGGCTGCCGGCATCGGCGTTATATTGTCGCTATTGCTGACCGTCGTTCTACGCCGCAGTCTTTCCCTGAAAGATCTACCCGGGGTTCTCATCGTAGCGACCCGCCATTCGGCGAGTTTGCTGGCGATCGTGGCAGGCGCGTTGATCCTTGGATCGGCTCTGACGCTGATCGGTTTGCCGCAGTTTCTGGCAAAAACGGTCATGGAGGCCGGAGTAGAACCATGGGTCGTGCTGCTGATCATGATGGTGACCTGGACCATTCTGGGTTTTTTCCTGGAAGTGATTTCAATCATTCTGATCACCGTCCCGGTCTTTGTTCCTATCGCGGTGGCCCTTGGTTTCGATCCCTTGTGGTTCGGTATTTTGATGGTTCTCAATATGGAGCTTGCCGTCATCACACCACCGCTCGGCATGAACCTTTTCGCGCTAAAGGCCATCCTTCCGGATGAGAAGATCGAAGTCATTATCCGGGCAACTCTGCCATCACTCGCGATCGTGCTGACAGTTCTCGTACTTGTTTGGATTTTTCCGGATATCGCACTGATATTGACCCGCTTTTGACCAGCAATTTCCGGCATATGGAGGCACCATGACGGAAGCTACAGATTTACATCGCCCCGATCAGCCCTTGCGGGGTATCCGGGTGATTGAAATCGGCCACTCTGTCGCGGCACCTTTTTGCGGACAGGTGCTGGCGGATCTCGGTGCGGAGGTGACCAAAATTGAGAACCCGGATGGCGGCGATGATGCACGCCAGTGGGGCCCGCCATTCATCGGAGAAACGGCCGCGGCCTTCCACAGCCTCAACCGGAACAAACGGGCGATTGCTGTCGACCTCAAGGATGCGGATGAACGCACAAAGCTGGAGGGTCTCATCAAGGAAAGCGATATTGTCGTTCACAATATGCGTCCGGGGCTGATGGAGCGGTTTGAACTGGATGCAGAGACGCTCTGTGCCAGATATCCCAGATTGATCTACTGTAATCTGGGGGCTTACGGCGCGACCGGACCGCTGAACCGTCAAACTGGCTATGATCCCTTAATGCAGGCCTTTTCAGGCATAATGTCTGTCACAGGCGAAGCGGGTCGCCCTCCGGTGCGTGTAGGACCGTCGATTATAGATCAGGGCAGTGGGATGTGGTGTGTCATAGGCATCCTTTCCGCTCTGCTGGGGAGGGCGATCAGCGGGCGCGGTTGTATTGTGGACACCTCCCTGTTCGAGACAGGGCTGAGCTGGATGACCGTGCCCATTGCAAATGCCCTGGCCTCGGGGAAAGAACCCGGCAAGACCGGATCGGAAACACCGATGCTGGCCCCTTACCGTGCATTCCCAGCGCGCGACCGGCATGTCGTTATTGCGGCAGGCAATAATAATCTGTTCCGCCGGTTGTGCGACGCTCTGGGCCAACCTGAATGGGCCCAGGACGACAGATTTCGCGACAACGCCAGTAGGATCGCCAATCGCGAGGTGTTGAACAGGATTATTAGCGAGGTGATTGTCCAACAGGATGCCGATCATTGGGTCACAGTGCTGGAAAAGGTCGGCGTACCTTGCGCCGCCGTCAATAGCGTATCCGAGGTGCTGATGCATCCGCAAACCCAGGCACTCGGCATGTTGCTGGACAGCGGCGACGAAAAGCTGGGGCTGATCGGTACACCGTTGCGATTTGACGGCCGGCGCCCTGAATTGCGCACCACTGCGCCCGAAACACCGAAGAGAGGTATAGAGGAGCGGTCATGAAAATTTCCATTACTGAGGTTGCGCCGCGTGATGGTCTGCAAGGCATGTCGAATCCGGTATCGACAGCGGACAAGATAACGCTGGCGCGCCGTGCCGCAGCAGCAGGCATTCGGCGGATCGAGGCGACATCATTCGTGTCGCCACGGGCAATGCCGCAAATGGCCGATGCCGAAGATGTGCTCGCTGGTCTTGCAAGTCTCGACAACGTCACATTGGAGGCTCTGGTGCCCAACATTCGCGGCGCTGAGCGCGCGGCCCTTACGCCAGTGAACGATTGGGTCTGTTTCATCTCTGCGACAGAAAGCCACTCCCAGGCCAATACAAACTGCTCGGTGGATGAGGCGCTCACGCGTATCGAGCCGGTCATCGAACTGGCACGGAACCATGCGCGCACACCTGTCGCGGCGATTGCAGTTGCCTTTGGCTGCCCATTTGAAGGTGTCACGCCGCTTGAGCAGACAATGAAACTGGTCAAGTCGCTGAGCGCGATGGGCATACAACGTATCAAATTCGGCGATACAATCGGCACCGCGACGCCCCGGCAGGTAAAAAGGCTGGCACAGGCACTCAATGCGCAAAACCCTGAAATCGATCCTGTGCTGCACTTGCACAACACGCGCGGTCTGTCATTGGCCAGCGTACTCGCAGGCCTTCAATCAGGCATAACCAGTTTCGAGAGTTCGATAGGAGGGATTGGAGGCTGTCCATTTGCCCCCGGCGCTTCCGGGAATGTTGCGACGGAAGATCTGGTCCATTTCCTTCATGCCGAGGGGCATGAAACCGGTATTGATTTGTCACAAGTCATCGAAACCGGAAAATGGCTTGAAGAGCGGCTTGGTTGTTCCTTGCCCGCCCGCTTGTTGCGCGTCGGTCCTATCGGTACGGTCACCCCGTTGAACAATGCGAAACGTGCCAGAGGCTGATGGTCGAAAATCATCCGGATTGAAGACCAACGGATCAGCATGCCTCGCAAGGTGGTAATCCCCCCCTATCTTAAGGGGATGCGGAAGTAGAATTTTCTCGGCAGGATGACTGAGGAGATTCCGATGAAGAAGACACCCGAAGCCCGGATCATGGGCGTGCTGCGCCAGATGGAGGGCGGTGTGCCTGCTGTCGAGCTGTGCCGCGAACATGGCATGAGCAGCGCCACGCTATACAAATGGCGGGCGAAGTATGGCGGGATGGACGCCAGCCTCATTAGCGAGATGAAGGCTATGGCGGAGGAGAACCGGCGCCTGAAGCGCATGTTTGCCGACGTCAGCATGCAGAACGACCTGCTCAAGGAGGCTTTGGGAAAAAAATGACACGGCCAGCTCAACGCCGAGAGTTGGCCGGGAAAGCGGTGGCGATGAAGGGCGTCAGCATTGCGCTGGCGTGCCGGGCATTCGACGTCAGCGAGACCTGCTACAGGTACAGTCCCAAGCTGGACGAGGAGAACGAGCAGATCGCCGACCTGCTTCTGGGGCTGACGAAGGCGAAGATGACCTGGGGCTTCGGCCTGTGCTTTCTGTACCTGCGCAATGTCCAAGGCCATGGCTGGAACCACAAGCGCGTCTACCGGATCTACCGCGAGCTGGAGCTGAACCTGCGGATCAAACCGCGCAAGCGCCTGAAGCGGGAAAAGCCCGAGGCGCTGGCGGTTCCGGAGGCTGCGAATGAGGTCTGGTCCATGGATTTTATGGCAGATCGCCTTGGGGACGGTCGCCAGTTCCGGCTGCTGAATGTCCTGGACGACTTCAACCGTGAAGGGCTGGGTATCGAGGTCGACTTCTCGCTACCCGCGGAACGCGTCGTCAGGGCGCTGAACCAGATCATCGAATGGCGCGGTGCGCCTCGAACCATTCGAGTCGACAACGGCCTAGAATATATCAGCGGCACCCTAATGGAATGGGCCGAAAACAAGGGCATCGCCTTGGCCCACATTCAGCCGGGGAAACCGCAGCAGAACGCTTATGTCGAGCGCTACAACCGGACGGTCCGGCACGAATGGCTGGACCTCCACATCTTCGAAAGCATCGACGAGGTGCAGCAGATTGCTACTGAATGGCTCTGGTCTTACAACCATGAACGCCCCAACATGGGCAACGGCGGGATGACCCCCGCCCAGAAACTGAGAATGGCCGCGTAAATTCTACGGCCAAGCCCCCGCAAAAATGGGGGGATTACCAGGGCACCAAGTAGCATAACGTCGATGATTTGTGTTTCGCCATCAGGGAGCATTTTGAATGTGCAACCTAGCCTTCCACCAACAACATGGACTGATCTGCGAAGTCATCTTCGCGGACAATTGTCTTTCCTTTCTGCACCACTTCTACAATCACGTTGGGTCGAACACGTAAAAATTGAATGAGAAGGCAATAGACCATCAGTCCTTCGCGGCATGCTTCCAGACCCTGAGGATCTTTTCTTGTCAGGACTGTGTATGGCGACGCTATGGCTTCAGACGCTAAAGGAGCCATTCGACTGGAAGCCACCCGATAAGCCGCAAGACGATGCGGTTGTGCAGGCTCGTCCCTGGCTCTTTTTCTATCGTGGTGGTCCCTTCAGTCCAAACTGGTTTGCCATCCTGCAACCGTAACTGCCAGGTCAAACCGCGAAGCCCGGTATCAAACGCGTGGTGCAGTGCTTGCGCCATTCTTTCGCTTTCGATCACAAGCCCCATCTCAGTGTTGAGCATCGCTGAGCGTGGATCAAAATTGAATGAGCCTATGAAAATACGGGCTCCATCCACTGCAAAGGTCTTTGCATGCAAGTTTGATCCCGAAGACCCCAAACGGGCCAATTTGTCCCCGTCCGACGGAGCAGCAGCCTGGGCGCGCAGTTCAAAAAGCCCGACCCCCATGCGCAGCAGGTCCTTGCGGCGTTTGCTATACCCTGCGTGGACTGGCAGCATGTTGGTGGCCTCAAGCGAGTTGGTCAACATACGCACGGCAACCCCACGTTCCCGAAGGCTGGCAAAGGCCTCTTGACCTCTTTCACCTGGTACAAAGTAGGGGGTTACGCCATCAAAACGGTGCTCGATGGGTTTCATGGCATCGCGAAGCCGTGTGGTGAACAGTTCCGCTTCTGACGCCCTGCCCATGATCTTATCAGGGTCATCGCTTATCAGGTCAGCTGAGGTCCATTCCAGCGCCAATGTACCTTCCTTCAGCGATGTGACGATGTCCGAATCCTCGAGAGAAGCGCGGTAATCAGAGTACTGCGGCGCATCCGCAAAGCGAGCCAACCGCATCGTGAGCAGATCAGGTTGCCTTACCTTGCCGAGGATGAAAGCTGCCTCATGCACTGACGCGGCATTCCAATACCGGTCAAAGTCTGCGGAGATATGCGAGACGACTTCGCCCGCGGCCAGGACATCGAGGTCCATTTGCAACGGGTTCTTGCCGGTTCCGAAGTATTCGTCACCAATGTTTCGCCCGCCAAGGATGCTGGCTCGCCCATCTACCGTAAAGGCCTTGTTGTGCATACGGTGGTTCAGCCGAAAGAAATCAAAAGCATAAGACAACCGCTTGAAACGGCGCAGCATAAATGGATTGAACAGGCGGACCTCAATGTTGCGATGGGCGTCCATACTGGCAAGCACATCATCCAGACCGTCGACGCCATTGTCATCCAGCAATAGACGCACCCGCACACCGCGGTCCGCTGCATGCAACAGCGCCTTGAGGAGCAGATGACCCGTCATATCGGCGCGCCAGATGTAGTATTGCACATCGATCGAAGACACAGCCGCGCCCGCCAGCATCATCCGGGCGACAAAGGCATCCATCCCGTTCTCCAGCGGCGAAATGCCACTCAATTCTGGATGTCGCTGGGCTTGCTCTTTCAGCGCCTCGGACAACCGGCCTTCGGTTGCGGGCGGAAGTGCGAATTCCTGTGATCGGTTCGCGACGGGCGGAACAGAAAAACTGACTCTCGCGATGATGATCGCAAGCCCCAGAAAACAAGCCACAAAAAGTAGGAACTGTAGGATGGAGAATAGCATTCAACTGTCCCTAGCAGATGTCGCCGTCAGGCGAAACCGTGCGAGGATAGGCCGATGGTCCGAGGCGATCTGTGCCGCCGGATGTGTGACAACCTCGCTTGCCAACAGGTCGATGTCCTTGGTCATCGCGATCTTGTCCAGTCTGAGAAACGGCCGACCGGCGGGGAACGTCGCGCCCGGACTGTGCGTACGCAGCCAATCAGGCAGGGTTTCAAGGCCTTTACGCTCTCGCCATTCGTTGAAGTCCCCCACGATCACGGTTGGGCGTTTCGTCATTTTCGACAATTGATCGGCGACATAGCTGATTTGCTTGCGCCGGTTGCCCCGCAACAGGCCGAGATGGACACCAACGAGACGCAGGGGTCTGCATGCAATCCTAAGGTCCAGTATGACCGCCCCACGTGGCTCAAGAGCGGGCAGATCAATACGTTCTATAGCTTCCACATCGACATCAGGTCGCTTGAGCACAGCGATACCGTGCCATCCAAGTCCAACCGCATTCGGCGTCAGGTCAATTACCTCGAACGGTCCGATACGGCCCCCTGACACCGGCAGGGCACTGGGCCGCGGATGACGGCGAAAATCCGCTTCTTGCAAGACGAGGACATCTGCATCAAGGCCCGAAATCACCTCGATCGTCCGCAATGGCCTTCGCCTGAGATCGCGCCCCAGGCCCGCGCGTATATTCCAGCTGGCAAGCGAAAATTCTGCCAAAGATAAAACCCCTTTCAAAGAGAGTGGAGCCAGGATTGGTCACACGCACAGACAGGAACCTGCGATCTGTACCGGGGGTGTCAACGGGAACTCCTGAACGACGATGTCATCATAAACCGACCCGGAGGGCCGTTGTCCACTGAACCCAAGTGTGGAATGGGGCCAGCATGTGAAGGCCGGGGGAGTGTGGCTGCGGCCCGGAAATCGTGACACTCAGTTGCAATATAACATAATATCGATTCGCGCGCAGGATTTCGTTTTGGACGCTTTCCGTCGAACAGTCATCTTTCCATAACCGCCTGTTGATGCGACGGCTGTTCGTTCTGTTGCGTCGCGAGGGCGAGCTTTCCGGGATCAATCGCATCTATCGGCTCTACCGCGAGGAAGGGCTGAGAGTGCGCAAGCGGAGGGCGCATCGTAAAGCCATCGGGACACGGGCTCCGATCCTGGTCGAGGCCCGACCGAACGCCCGTTGGTCATTGGATTTCGTTCACGACCAATTTGCGAATGGACAGCGCTTCCGGGTGTTCACCGTGGTCGACGACGTAACCCGTGAATGCCCAGCGGCGATCCCGGACACCTCGATCTCGGGCCGACGTGTTGCCCGTGAACTTTCGCCACTACATTGCGTCCTACTGCCCGGCAGGGTCATGCAAAATATGATCCCGTGAGGGGTCAGGCGGAAGCAGAATGGGTTCGTCGAGAGTTTCAACGGTCGGATGCGCGACGAGTTGGTTAACGAGACCATGTTCCGCAATCTCGTCCATGCCCCGTCGTGATCTCGGCCTGAGCCCCCGACTACAACGCTGAACGCCCGCATTCTGCTTGGAATATCCGACGCCCATCGACTATGCGCGGTCTCTCGCCACCACAATCGCCCGCCCGCTACACGAGGTGAAAGCTCCGCGCGTCGGGCGATTGCTCAACCTGCGCCAACCGGCGTAAACACAAACCGGGCTCCGGTCGCGGCTGGATGAAAGTTCAGTGGCAGGTCAAGAGCTGAAGCCGAGGACGTGAACACCTCAGTCTATCGGGGAGAGTCTCCAATGAGACTGAAGTTGGCTGCCATCAACAAGCTCCGCCGGCCTAATTATTTTTTCTTTGATTGCAGCGGTAATAATGCCTTCGGCCTGCAGGTGATCCGTCATGGATGGGCGACCGCCCGATTGCAGTGAACGAGAATGGCGGGCCGCACGGATGGTGTTGTCACGTTAACTTCTGCACCCGTTTGGGCAGCGCGTGACATTTGATCAGGCGGAGTAGCGACCGCTTGTCGCGCTTGGATTGCAGGAACTCCTCCAGAACAACACCATGCTGATCGACCGCGCGCCAGAGCCAGAACTTCCGCCCCGAGATTTTCACAACGACCTCGTTCAGATGCCAGACATCACCGGGGCCCGCCTGTCGACACCGCAGGTTCCGTGCGATCCGCTGGCCGAATTTTTGACGGTCCAGCGCCGGATGGTTTCATAGAACACGTCAAAGCCACGTTCGAGCAGCATTTCCTCAACCTCACGCCAGCTCAGATTGAACCGAACGTCCAGCCAGACCGCATGGGCAATGATCTCCGGCGGAAAGCGGTGGCGCTTGTAGCTAATGGACGGCGTCTGCATCAGCACCGGCTACCTTCAATTTTATGGACCCGACAATCGGAAGTGGTTATTGTGACAACACAAGCCGAGACCCATGGCAAATCTCGCCGCTTGGGCGATCACGCACCGAGGCTCTCGAGGATCGCCCTCGTCTCCGGCATGCGTTTCAGTGAATTGCCGATATGCTCCCGCCAACGCGGGCCAATCTCCCGCGCGGTGGCATAAGCCCGTGTCAGATCATCGGGCCGGTCCTCAGCCATCGCCTCGATCAGGAAGGCCGCCTGCTCGCGGTCCTTCGCGGATTTGAGGCTCCCCGCCCCGTCCCGCCGCCGGTCAGCGATGATCAGTTTATGGACTGCATATCTCTCCGGGCGTGGCACCTGCACGAGAATGCCCGACCGATAGACCGCCGCTGCGTGGATCGGCTCGGCGATTAGAAAGTTGAGATAGTTCAATCCTTGGGCGTTCACGCCCAATGCTGGCAGATCGCGAATGGTCTCATCCCCGAAGGCCGGTGTGAGAAACTCGACCAACTGGCCACTACCACCTTGCGCCCATCGCCAAGTCCGGCCTTGATCAAGGGCGGGCAAAGGGTCAAATTTGAGTGTCGCAAAAGTCTCGGCCAGCCCCGGGTCCACCTGATCCTCCAGTGCGACGCTAAGCTTTTCGAACTGCGCAATGTCGATATCGCCGGTGTTGGCCATACCGCCCAGTGGCAGGCGGATACCAAGCTCGCCTTCATAGAGACGAAACGCATTGGTCCCGACGATGGTACCACCCAAACGGAAGGTTCCGGCGGTTGCCATAGCGGACAGGATGGAGCCCGTTGATCGATCGGTGGGCGTCATGCCTTCCGCGCGCAAGAGCCGGACCAGACGTGACCGCTCCGCCTGCCGCTCTTTGGCTGTCGCGCGCAACTCCTCGATGCGGTCGATCCGTATGCGCGTCTCGTCGCTATCCTCGCCGATATAGATGAACCGCATTTCGGTTCCGACACGTCGCGCGGCGTACCAATAGGCCTTGTCGCCGCGCTCCTTGAGCGTCGGCTTGCCATCCACATCGGACAGTACGTCATCTCTTAAAAGGCGCACCAGATCGGTGTAAGCGCTCATTGCGATGCTGCTGAGAGGGGTCATGCCAATCATTTCCAAGTTTTGCTTGGCATACATATACCTATCAAAACAGTAAATTGCTAGGCAAAGCAGTTAGGGAGTATCGCCATGCTGATGAGGTCAGATGCTATAAGAAATCCTCAAACACCAATTGGGCACGTACGCAATGAGGACCATGCAGAGCATCTCAGTTTGCTGATATGCCGCGCTGGTCCTCACGATGTAACGGCAGCCTCTTTCCCGTTACATCAACATTGCGCGATTGTTCTTTGTATGGCGACCTGCAAGTTGTCGGCCTTGCCTGCCCGACAGCAACATGCGTGCCGGAACCGGGCTGTAGTCACGATCTCGCAATTCAGAGAATAGAGTATATATTTCGCGCAGTGCTTGCGCACCGATTGATTTAATTGCCTCAGGTCCAGTATACAGAGACTCTGTTTTGACCCCATTTGAGGTGATCACCTCATGCTGATCGAACAGCATGTGATAATATTCCACCTCGACCAGATCATCGGCGATGTTGATACCATCCAGTTCCAACAAGTGCTTGGCTGCGACCAGAATTTCGATAGCGCCAAACATACGTTGCGCAATCTTCGAACGAACAAGAACACGGTGTTGGGGTGAAACAATCAGGTCCTGTGCCGGTGCGTTTTGACCAAGCGCACCGGCAGATATACGAATGGGGTGAAGATTGGGCTGCGTGTTAAGTATGACGGTTCCAATGTAATGCGACCCGATCCAGCGGATTGGTTGGGCACCATGATCGCGGGTCATGACCAGATCGCCCTCGCGCAAATCTTCGACTGCAACGTCACCACAAATTGTCAGAATAAGCGTCCCGCGCCCGAAGCAGACAATTTCGCCGGGAAAGGTGAATGTGTCTCCGTTCAGATATATTCCCTGATTGCTGAGGAACATATTGAACTCATTCTGGGTCATCGGCACCGTAACATGTACCTTGGGAGTGAGAAGCCCCCCCCCGGTTTCCAAGTGTAATACACCGCCACGATAAGCTGAGCTTGGGCCGCCAGTGAGCGTGGTATCGAGCGAAAGTGTTTTGCCTTCGACCACAAACATATCTGTGGACTGCATCCCCGTCGTGTTGAACGTGATAGGATCAAGAGCAGACACCAGCGAAACGATCGGCGGGTCATAAGAGAATGTGCCCGTATGGTTCTCCCCCGAAAATTCGACGTTATGATCCGCGTTCAGCAACGTCGAGAGCGCCCCGAGATCGATTCCTGACGCATCCAGATTTACCGTACTGCTGTCACCCACCTTGTAGGTTGTCGATGTTAATGCGCTGACTGCCAAAAGCCCTTGGTCGATGTTCAGGGTTGCGTTGTTGATGGTTTCAAACGTTGCATTTGCGCCCGCTGAAACACCAGCAACGCTAATGATTGTCACCTCCACCCCATCCACGATTAGGGTGCCATTTCCTAAAGCGGTGATGTTCACCGTGTTCGTTGAATCAGCATTGTTTTGATCAATGATGACCTCATTATTGGCCAACAAGTCAACGTCTAGAAGCGCCATATCTTTTCCAATTCATACTGATTTCGAAAACCTTGCTTAAGTATAAGAGTCCAATCGGAAGCTAAACTAAATGATTTTTGTCACATTTGAATCATCAGATTTTCTATAAACGGATGAACTCGCGACGTGGACTGAAACCGCTCATCTGTACTATGAGCAACGCGGCCTTCGATACAAAAGTGATTGTTCCGACGCGGAGTGACCATTGATCACGCCGTTAAGTCCCATCAAACTGATCGTCTTGTTCAAGATATACATTTGCTCCTCCCAAAGCATGGAATGAGACGCAGGCAATTTTGATCGCCTTGCATTACCCCGTGATCCGGTCGCCTTCGGACGATCCTGGATCGCGAGCAGCACATTTATTGAGCGCTTCTCATTAACTATGAAGCGTAGTGGGGCGGATCGGGACTTGTAAACAAAAAAATGAATGTTGATTCAATATTCAGCTCATTGACCGATCCTGTCCGAGTGGTGTAGCCACGGGTCATGAGCTACGCAGAAAGAAACCCCGCAACGCCCCCGCAAAGCACCGCAGTCCCACATCCCAAAAGACGTCTGACCCGTGCCAGGAAGGGCGAGATCACCCGCGCCAAGATCATGGCTGCGGCCATCGAGGCAGTGGGCAAGCACGGCTTCGCCGGGGCCACGATCGCGCGCATCGCGGATGGGGCCGGGGTCGCCCACGGCACCTTTTACACGTATTTCGACTCCCGCCAGGCGCTGCTCGAACAGATGCTGCCCGACATTTCTGTCGAACTGCTGAACCATATCCGCGACGTCGTGCTCAAGGCGCCGGACGATCCCATCGCGCGTGAGCGTGCGCGGATGGAGGGTTTCCTCGAATTTCTGCGCGACACACCGCATCTTTTCACGATGCTGCACGAGGGCGAATCGCATACCCGCGAGGGGTTTCGCCGCCACGTCGAACTGCAAACCGACAGCTATCTCAGCGCGCTGCAGCATGAAGCACGGCTGGGTCATTTGCGCTTTGAAAGTACGAACCAGCTTCACGTGGTCTGCCGGATTCTCATGGCATCGAGGGACTACATCTCTGCCCATTACTGCATGCGCGACGGCAAGGTCGTGGCGCCGCCGCCGCATGTCGTCGACAGCTATATGACCTTCGTGGTCGGGGGGTTGTTCAAGAACGCCGGGGGAAATCCGCCCGAGTGATCTGCGCTGAAACCCCTTGAGCGTGGGTGTTCTCGCTCACAGACTACGGTTGCCGGTCGAAAACACGACAGGTCTGGCATCATGGTAGAGGGTGTAGAACGCCTCGCCCCCCCGGCCCGTACCTGCCGCGATATGCCCGATACGCCTTTCGTCGGACAGCCCGCGCAGGTCCCCGAAAGCATCGGCGAGATCCCTCATGCGCCAGCCGAAATCCGCCAGGTTCAGATCCAGTGAGCGTCGAAGGGATCCCTCTTCCTCCACCAGCAGCAGCTTTATGTCGTGCAGCGGTCCGGCAGACATCGCCTGTCGCATCGTGGCGGCGAACACCTCCCTGATCGGCTCCTCCGGGATCACCGCGTTCACAAGCGCGAACCGGGCCTCCGCGGGCAATGCGCTCCGGTCGAAATACAGGTTCGTGCGACAATCGGTGCCGCGCCATTTTAGCGCCATGAAGCGAACGCCCCCAATCGGGGAGTGTTCACCGAATTCCAGATAAGCCTTGCATACCGGCTGCTGTCCCGGCTCGAACCCGAAATGCACATCGGTCGCCATGCCCAGATAGGGCACCAGGGCATCGACATCCGTTGCACCCAGCTCGGAACAGATCGTCTGGAAACTGCGCTTCGCTCCCGGCAGCAGCGCCCTGCGCGGCGCGGATACCAGCAATCGGCCGTCACTGACCTGATCGCCGGATATCTTTACGGACCGCTCTATCATGCATGGGCCGTCCAAACGGGCCAGCACGCGCAGGAATCCGGCTTCGTCCATCACTCCAGATCGAGCAGGCAGCGATGGCCCGCCGGCAGCACACCCTCGGGATTCGGCAGTTCCACGCGGACGCCGAACGTGCCGGAAGCCGCGTCGAACACCCGATCGCGTACCGTGACTGTCCCCTGATAGACCCCCCCGATCGGCGGCGCGGGGCGGATGGTGACGTTCTGCCCCTCCGCCACCTCGGCGAACAATTCGACGGGCAGAAACGCCTCGACATGCAGCGGGTCGAGTTGCACGAGGCTGGTGACATAGCCGTCGGAGGTCAGATATTCGCCGCTGGTCAGACGCCGCTCGAACACCAGCCCGTCAATGGGCGAGCGGATGATGCGCTGGTCCAGCGCCGCGCGGGCACGATCCAGCTCCCGCGCCGCGACGTCCTGCTCCAGTTCGGCCTGCGCGACAAGCGATTGCGCGGTGACCAGCTCCGCCTCGACCTCCGCCATGGCGTCCTGCGTGGTGACGCCCCGTTCCATCAATTCGCGGGTCCGCTCATATCGCCCTTGGGTCAACTCCAGCCGGGCGCGTTGCGCGTCGAGCGCGGCGTGCGAACTGGCGCGGGCCTCCAGCAAACCGATGGTGGCGACCTCGAATTCTGACGTCAGCTCCGCAATCACGTCGCCCGCCGCGATCTGCTGCCCGCGCCGCACGTTGACCTGCGCGAGCAAACCGGCGACCGGACTGCCGACCTGCACCAGCTCCGCCGGGTCCATCACGCAATCGAAACTCTGCTGTGCCAGGGCGGGGGTGGCGAGGATGGTGAATGTCAAAGCGAGGTATTTCATGCGCCGACCCTACTGCGCCCGTTAGGCCGAACCAAGAGCCTCATTCCAGTTCCCCGGAAACCGCCAGCGTGCGCGACAACTGCCGGTCCTGTTCCAGCAGGTCGCGGCGGGCCTCGGCGTGCAGGGCCTCGACGTTTTTTTGCCGCAGCCGTAGCACCCATCCGGCGGAGGACGCGCCCAGCAGCCGTGACATCACCTGCCCGGCGCGACGCAGGTTGGCGGCCCCCTTGCCGCGCATCAATTCATCTTCGAGGCTCAGGAACGCCTCCACCCGGCCTGGTTCGCCCTGCCGGCCGCACCGTCCCTCCAACTGCCTGTCCACACGACGGCTGTCGTGCCGCTCGCTCAGGATCACGGCGAGGCCACCGGCCTCCGCGACGCCTGCGCCCAGTTTGATGTCGGTGCCGCGCCCGGCCATGTTGGTGGCGACCGTGATGCGGCCCGCCTGCCCCGCCTCGGCGATCACGGCGGCCTCGTCCGCGTCCTGCGCGGCTGACAACACCTGATGCGGCAACTCGGCCTCGGCCAAGCGGGCGCTGGCCTGCTGCGACGCGGTGACGGAGCGTGTGCCGATCAGCACGGGCATCCCGGCCTCATGAAACTCCCGCGCGCGCGCGGCGATGGCCTGCCATTTGCGGCTTTCCGTCGTGAACAGGCGATCCCCGGCGAAGCGTCTGATATCGGGCTTGTTCGTGGGAATCTTCGCCACGGCCAGCCGATAGACGGACCACAGCTCCCACGCCGCATCGCGGGCCGTGCCGGTCATGCCGCCGACATGGGCATAGCGGCGGAACAGCCGCTGATAGGTGATCCGGCTCAGGGTTTCGCGGGCCTTGGTGATCTCCAACCCCTCCTTCAGCTCGACCATCTGGTGCAAGCCATCGGACCAACTGCGATCCGCCATGACGCGGCCGGTATTCTCATCCACGATCTGCACCTTTCCATCCATCACCAGATAGGCCTCACCCGCGTGATAGATGTGCAGCGCGTTCAGGGCCTGCACCACGGCATGTTCGCGGATCACCGGAATGCCGAAGGCATCCTCGCGCCCCTCCGCGATCTCATCCAGATGGTCCAGCCCGGCGGGGCGCATCTCGATCCGGCGCAAACCGCGGGGGATGCGGTAATGCTCCCCCTCGATCAAGTCCGTGGCCACCTGCATCGCCTCACGAAACAGCGCCTCATCAAAGCCGCCTTCCTCCGTTTCCCCGCCTGAGATGATCAGCGGGGTCCGGGCCTCGTCTATCAGCACGGAATCCGCCTCGTCGATGATCGCGACATGCAGCCCCCGCAGGCGCAACGGCTCGGTTCCGGGGCGCATCAAGCGGTCGATCTTTCGGCGCAGGTTGCCGGGGCTGCGGCGCAGCACGGCCCGGTCGCGCAGATAGTCGAAGGCGATCTCCTTGTTGGTGCCATAGACGATATCGCTACGGTACAACGCCCGGCGCAGGTCGGCATCCTGCCCCTCCTGCACCACGCCGACGCTCAGCCCGAAAAAGGCGTAGAGCGGCGACATTTCCTCCGCATCGCGGGCGGTCAGATAGTCGTTCACGCTCATCACATGCACGGGGCGACCGGCCAGCGCGGCGGTGGTCACGGCCAGCGTGGCGCACAGCGTCTTGCCCTCACCGGTGCGCATTTCCGCGATCTGACCGCGCAGCATGGCCCAGGCGCCCAGCACCTGAACGTCGTAGTGACGTTTGCCAAGGACACGGGCCGAGACCTCGCGGATCAGGGCGAAGGCCTCCCCCGTCACCCGCAGGGGCAGGCGGTTCGGCACCTCGCGCAGCTTTAACGAGATATCGCGCCCGGCAGCCTGCAATTCGCCCTCGTCCATAGCTGCGAAGCGGGCCTCGTGCCGCCGCACGGCCCGTAGGATCCCCCGCAAGCGCCACGCCCGCAGGCGCGCACCGCGTGCCATGACGCTGGCCTGCACACCGATCAGCCAACGCTCGACCGGGCCCTCCTGAACATCCGCACGCTCGGGGTAATCCAGCGCGGCGGGCAGGCGCAGCGGCGCATTCATACCGAGAACTGCCGCAGGAACAATTGCCGAACCGCCCGCCACAAGCGCCAGCCATAAGGCTCCGTCCCGTGGTCGAAGCGGACCAGTGCCCGTTCACCGATCCGGTGCACGGGCATGTCCTGGCTGGGCGCGACCTCGAACTGAAACACGGATTGGATGGTGCCCAGCGGGCTGCTCGCCTCGGGGTTCAGGACGAACGCGCCGCCGCCCGCCGTGGACAACCCTCGGGATGGCAATTCCGCCCGGCTTTCAGGCAGTTCCGACAACAACCGCGCCGGAATGCTCCGCTCCAGATCGCCCTGAAACCGGATGGAGACGGATCGCGTCCGACCGCGCACCAGCTCCGCGCTGTCCTGCCCGACGGCCACGCGCAGGCGCAGCGGGCGGTCGTCGATCAGGTAGCCGATGACGGCACCCTGTTCCAACCGTTGCCCCGGCAGATCCTCGGCCCCCGGCACGACGACAGTTCCCGCGACGGGCGCGCTCATCCGCAACGCGTCGGAGCGCACCGCCACATCTGCAAGCTGGCTTTCCAGCAGACGCACCTGTTCGCGCATCACCCCCGCCTGCACCCGGTCGAGCACCAGAACCGATTGCAGGCGCAACCGCATCTCGGCCAATCGCGCCTCGGCCAGGGCGCGTGCATTGTCCAGCGCGGGCTCGTCCATCGTGATCAGGTGCCCGCCCGCAGGCACCAGGCCCGAGGGCGCCACATCGCGCACCACGCCAGCGGTCGCGGGCCGCAACAGCGCATCGTTGTCCAGCCAGACGATGCCATGCGCCACCGTGCCATAGGGGGCCGGAACCCAGAACAGCAGCCCCCCGATCAAGCCGAGCGTGACAGCCAGCGTGCCCCACCCCTGCCAGCGCCGCGTGCGCAGATCCGGCGTCGTCGCCAGCCATTTCAGCCCCTTCCACAGCGGCGAGACGAAGGTGTTGTACAGCGCCCACAGCGCCAGGATGATCCCGATAACGAAGAATTTCGACGCGATGAACAGCGCGATCGCAAAGCTGATGAAGATGCGGTAGATGAACGCCGCGATCGCATAGCTCAGCAGCCATTTCGCCTCTCCCCGCCCCGTCACCGGGTTCTTGGCGGTGTCGATCCGCAACAGGTAACGCTGCACCAGATACCAGAAATACTTGTTGGACCGCTGCCCCAGCCCTGGAATCTCGATCAGGTCCGAGAACACGAAATACCCGTCGAAGCGCAGCAGCGGATTGCCATTGAACAGCAGGGTGGACACGCCGCCGATCAGCATGACGTTCCACGCAAAGGCCCGCGCCAGCCCCGGCTCCGCGCTCAACCAGAACATCAGGGCCAGACTGGCCAGCGCCAGTTCCACCATGATCCCCGCGCCCCCCACGACCGCCCGCCGCCATTTCGAGGCAAACGCGGCGGAGGCAGAGGCATCGACATAGGGCACCGGCATGAAGACGAGGATCATCACCCCGATCTCATGCACCTCACCCCCCCAGACCTTGGACGCATAGGCGTGCCCCAGTTCGTGCACCGCCTTGACCAGGGGATAGGCCAGCACGATCAGCAGGATGTTGTCCGCCGCCAGCACCCTGTCGCCGATACTACCAGTCAGCGCCCCCCAGTTGAGTATGGCCAGCACCAACCCGGCGGCCACCAGCATCACCCACGCCATGAAGCCCGCCACGGTAAAGAACGGACGCGCCAGCGGCAGCGTCGCCTGCAGAAAGGCATCGGGATCGAACAGCGGCAAACGCAATGCCAGCGGATTGCGGATCCTCTGCAACATCGAGGAGCGTTCCTGCTGCGCGTGCCGCCGTCCGATCTCCTCCACGTCCGGGGTCAGATCGCTGGCGATCAGATCCGCGCCGTGCAGCTGGCTGAGCAAGCGGATCGTCTCGCCCTGCGTGGGCGGCTCATCCCCGAAGCGGGCGCAGGCCTGCTCCCAGATCTCCTGCATCCGCCTGCGGCCGTTCATCATCGACAGCATGAAATTGGCGGCAGGCGTCACCCGGTTGTATTTCCCGGTGGTGTGATCCTGAACCACGAACCAGACCTCGCCGCGAAACTGCTGGCGGTGAATGTCCACATGCCCGCGCAGCCGCGGTTTCAGCGGGGCGATCCTGTACCAGTCGGCGGAGAGGAAAGATTGCGCCACGGGCTACTCCACCAGTCCCATCTGCCACAGCTTCAGCCGCGTCCAGTCGCGGATCGGGCGCGACCAGATCGCGATCACGCGGCGGTCGGTGTCGATCAGCAGACGGCCCGCCCCCTCCATCCCCGGACGCAGCGCGCTCAAATCACCCGAGGGGGTCGCCTTGACCTCGAACACGGTCTGCCCGTCGCGGTAGCGGGCCACGGGAGTGATCGCCGTGATCTCGAACGGAAAGGTCGTCTCGGGCAGGGCGGTCACGCGCAACTCACCGGTCTGGCCGACCTCGACGTCGCGGATCTGGCGCTCGTCCACATCCAGAATGACGCGGTATTCGCCATCGGGCGCGATGGACAGCAGCGGCTCCCCCCGATCCACGGCGGAGCCTATCGACTGGCTCAGATCGCCTGACACGATCAGACCGTCGAACGGCGCGCGCATCCGCGTTCGCTCCACCTGTTCGTCGATCAGCGCGATCTGCGCGTCCGCCTGTTCGATCTGACTGGCGCGGATCCGGGTTTCGGCGCGGTCGCGCGCGGCGACGGCACTGTCGAACTCGATCTGTTGGCGCGCCCGCGCCGTGACCAGACGCAAGCGTTCCAGCGCCAGTTCCCGATCGTCGAGCCGGACCAGCAGGTCGCCCTGCGCCACACGATCCCCCGGCCTGACGGGGGCCTCCGCCACGAAGCCGTCAAAGGCAGGCGCCACGATGCGCTGCACCGCCCCCTCCACCCGCGCATCCGCGCTAATACGGTAATCGGCGCGCAACAGCCAGAAGGTCGCGACCAGCAGAATCAGAACCGTGACCAGCGCCTTGCGCCCCAGATAGCCCGGCCCCACCAGCCGCGCGAACTGGGTGCGCACCACCTCGCCCGCCTTGGTGATGATCCAGCGATCGGCGCGGCGCTTTTCCTCCAGCACCGGGGCGATAACCGTGGCGACGGCCTCCAGCATGTCCAGTTCGTCCTGCGCGAAGGGATTGTCGGCGGGCCGCTCGAACGTGATAGCCCCGACAAAGGCATCGCGCGCCCATAGCGGCACGGTGAAGATATGGCCCGCCCCCTCTGCCTGCCCCAGTTGGGCATGGGCGCGGGTCGCCATCACGACCTCCGTCTCATCGGGCCACAGAACAGTGGCACGCTGGTCCACCGCCTCATCCATCGCGCCGGCGAGCTGCCGGATCAGGGCCATGCGGCGGGAAAACTGGGCGGAGTGGCTGACCGCTGCGACCCGCGTGCGCCCAAACCGCCGCAGCCCGAGCGAGACCCGATCGCACCCGAACCGCGTGGCAAGGTCGGTGACCGCCGCGCGTGCCGCGGTCGGAAAGGCCTCCCTCTCCGCCACCGTGACGACAGCGTTGAGCGCGTGGACCGCCTGCTCATGCCGCTTCGCGTCTGCACGCGATTGCTCGGCCCGCATCGCGTCGCGCATCCACGCGGCACCCCATTGCAGATTGCGCATCGTGTGGGACAGGATGCCCCTGTCCACGGGTCGCATCTCCAGCCCGACCAGCCCCAGAACGGTTCCGTCAACCTCCAGCGGGACGGCGGCGGCAACGGCCCCGGCCTGTCCTTGCTCAGGCATCCGGCCCCGCACGACCGCCCTGCCCTGATCGTGGGCGGATCTGGCGGCGGAGATCATTTCGGAACCGGGGCTGCGGGCCTCGGGCGTGGTGCCGATCAATACGGGCGATCCGTCGCGCATCAGGAAAACGCTGCAGGCAATCGGGGCGGCGCCGGGCATATCCTCGACCCGGGCCAGCATCAGGGCGGTCCACGCCGTGGCCGCATCGTGCAACCCCTCCGCCGTGACCAGCGCCCGCCAGGGGCTCTCGACCCCCTCCGCGATGCGGGTCTCGGCGGTCACGGCTCGTCGGCGCTCAGCGGACCGTGCCGCGTCTCGTATTCGCGCAGCACACCGGTCAGGATCGAATTGAGCCTTTTGGCCGCATGCGGTGTCAAGATCATACGGTTAGTCAGATCGACACGCACATTCGACCCCTCCCCCAGATTCCAGGTCCGATTGGTGCCAAAGAACAGCTCGATCTGTTCGAGCGTGCCCTGAATGTTGACGACATTGGCGAAATTGGTCGCCATGTCGTCATCGTTCCAGTCAACCGTGCCGGCGGAAGTGCCTTCGTTCATCGCTTCGTTCGCTCCCTGCGTTGCGACGCCACCGTAACGCCCGCCGCGACGAGGGCAACACCCCCCATCGTATCCTCGATCAGCCAATCCGCATCGTCGAGGTCCGGGGTCTCCTCCACCGGGGGGGCATCGGCGCGGGGCGCGTCCTCACCGCTGACGATCCACAAACCACCCATGTCATCGACATAGGCGAACAGGGTGCCGTCGCTGTCAAAGAATTCCAGCGCGACCTCCGCCCCACCATTGGTCGGCTGAACCGGGGTGTGCGTCGCCTCGAAGCGGCCAGTCTCCTCGTTGAAGACATAGGCGGGAACCGCCCCGTCCTCCCGCGTGTCGAGGGTGATATGCGCCAGTGGACCGCGCTCGATGACGGTTTCACCGGACAGCCCGCCGATAACCTCACCACCCTGCGCGCCGCAGGTCGCCATCAGCCCCGGATCCGCCGCGCAAATCGCATCGCTCAGCGCATCGAGGCGCGTGCCTTCGACCTCCGGTGTGGCGTACAGCAGGTCACGGCTAAGGCCGAGGTCTAGCGCGCCGAAGCCTGAGAGCCGCTCCAGCCCGATCTCCGCGAAGGCAGTGGCCCCCATCGCAGGCTCGACCATCGGCATCAGATCGTCATAGCGGGCCTGAGCCCTGCCCTCGACCGGTGCGACTGGTTGCGTGCTTGGGCCGTTGAACGACAAACGCACCATCCCCTCGGGCAGCGGATCGATATAGTCGGTCAGAGTGCTGGCCACGAACACGAAGTCCACATCGCGCCGGTCGGCCAGACGCTCCGTGCTGTCCGCCATGAAGATGCTGTCCGCCTCGACAGCCCCGCCGAGGATCGCGCGGCCCGCGCCCATGATCAGGCCCTGACCCGCGCGTGCCCCTGCATCTGCGTCGGCTATGAACTGCCCCTCATCGCCCAGAATGATGTCCGCGCCGGTTCCCGTGTCGATCAGATCGACGCCGGTGCCGCCCACGACCAGGTCGTCACCTGCCCCGACATAGATCAGGTCGCCGCCGCCCAGCCCGTTCGCCGTCACACCGGCGAAGCGGACAGCCCAGCCACCCACGGCGTCGGTCGTGCGCAGCGAGACCGTTCCCGCATCACCGATCACCAGATCGCCCAGATCGGCGGCGCTGTTGCCATGCGCCTCGATATAGTCGTCGCCCATGCCGCCGATGATGATATCCGCACCCGATCCGGTGACGATCACGTCCTTCGTACCCAGCGTCTCATCTATGCTCGAGACAAGTTGCAAGGCGATGGGCACCGCATTCGCCGCAACGACACCGCTGCCGCCCCGTGCCCGGCCGTTGTCGCCCAGGATCACGTTGTCACCACCCCCGGCGGAGATGTTGTCCTCACCCAGACCACCGATAATCAGGTCCGCGCCATCCCCGGTCAGCACCTGATCGTTTCCGGCCCCGGTCGTGCCGCGCGATTGCGCGTCGGTGACGATATAGCGGCCATCCACGCCCAGTGTCCGCAGGCGCAGAATGCCGGCATCCGCCAGAACCACGTTGGACGCATCGCCCGCCGCCGTCGCATAGAGCTGCAAGACATCCGCCCCGGCCCCGCCGATCACAATATCCGCGCCATCGCCGGCGGTGACGTAATCCGCCCCGCCCAGCGAGACCTGATCGCTGACCGCCATGCTCAACCGGATCGGTGCGTTTCCGGCACCCGGTATTCCTGTCGCCTCACCCACCAGCGCGCCGGCATCGGCAAGCGCGATGTTGTCACCCGCGCCCAGGTTGATCTCATCCCCGCCAACGCCGCCGATCACCAGATCGGAGCCGCCCATGGTCATGATGACGTCACCGCCACCCGTCTGCGGTGCGAGGGACTGCATCAGCGTCACGATGTAATCGCCGTCTGCCTCCAACGCGCGAACCTGGATACGGCCCTCATCACCCAGAACGATATCGGCCATGTCGGCGGCGGAATAGCCGGTGATGATCCGGTCGCCATCCGCGCCCCCGATGACGATGTCACGCCCCTCACCGGTGATGATCTGGTCCGCGCCACCGATCGTGAAGTCGGTGCTGCGCGCCTCGACCAGCGCGATGGAGGCGCTGCCCGAATAGACCGTATCGGTCAGGCTACCGGTCAGGACGCCGCTGTCGCCGATGGCGATGTTGTCGCCCGCGCCCAGGTCCAGTTCATCCACATCGGCGCCGCCGATCACGATGTCCGATCCGGCCCCGGTCTGGATGATATCCGCCCCGCCGCGATCCGCATTCACCGTCGCGATCTCGCTCAGGATATAACGCCCGCTCCCGGTCAGGGCGCGGAAATCGAGCACAGCATTGTCACCCACGACGATGTTCGCCCCCCCGTCCGAGACCACCTCGTCCGAGTTTGAACCGCCCACCACGATATCCGAGCCGGAGCCGGTGGTGATTGTGTCCGATCCGGCATTCGCCACATCGCCGGTCACGATCCGCACCAGCGAGATCGGAGCCGCCCCCCCGCCGAGGGTCTGTGTCAGGCTGCCGGTCAAGGTACCGGTATCGCCCAGCACGATGTTGTCGCCCTCACCCGCCGTCACGTCGTCGGAACCCGCGCCACCGATCACGATGTCCGCGCCGCCCTTCGTCACGATCACGTCGTTGCCGCCGACCGCATCGTCAAAACTGGCCGCCATGTTCAGAATATAAACCCCACCGACCGAGGCTTCACGCAATGTCAGCACGGCATTGTCGCCCGCGACGATATCGCCCTTGTAGCTGCCGCCTCCATCGGTCGAGATGAACGCATCGTCGCCCGATCCCATGATGACGATATCCGCCCCGGCACCCGCCGTGATGATATCGTTGCCCGCCAGCGAACTGCGACGGCTCTCTGCCCGCTCCAACCGGATCGGGGCGGCACCGGACAGTGGATCGAGCGTGGTGGAGCCAGTCAGAACGCCCGCGTCACCGATGGCGATGTTGTCACCCTCACCCAGTTGGATCGTATCCTGACGCGCGCCGCCCAGAACGATATCGCCGCCTGCGCCGGTGGTGATCTCATCCACACCACCGACGGTTTCGTCCGTGGTTTCGGCGAAGGTCAGGATCGGGCGGGCGTCCGTTGCGATGTCCGTGCGGAACACCAACCGGGCATAGTCGCCCGCGACGATATCCCCCGCGTCCGAGGTTGCGCCGTCGCCATCCGTCAGGATCCGGTCGGAACCCAGACCGCCCATCACGATGTCGTAGCCGCTGCCGCCTGTCAGAACGTCCGCGCCGCCTGCGGCCACATCCGTTCCCACGATGGAGGCCAGCGCCATCGGCAGACCTGCCGTCGGGGTCACGCCCGCAGCCCCCTCGATCCGGGCATAGTCCCCGATCACGATGTTGGTGCCGTTGCCCGCCGTCAAGCGGTCGTCGCCCGCGCCGCCCATCAGAATGTCCGCAGCACTGCCGCCGAACAGGAAGTCCTCGCCGCCGATCGTGACCGCCAGGCCACCGATCGCCACCGCGTAGGCCCCGTCGAAATCGACATAGCCGTGATCGCCGAACGCGATGTTCGCATCCGCACCGACATCGATGCGGTCCGCGCCCTTGCCACCCATGACGATATCCGCACCCTCGTTGCCCGCGACGGTATCGTCACCGCCAAAGTCAAAGGTGCGGCTTTCCACGCGGCTGACATTGCCGGTCGTACCCAGGCGCAGCGTTCCGGCCAGCTGATGGATGTAGCCATAGTCGGCCAGGATGATATCCGCGCCCGTGCCGCCATCGATGCTGTCATCGCCCGGCGCGCGGGTGTCGGCGCTGTCGAATTCCGGCGTCATGTTGACGGAATTATCCACGATCAATTCGCGGCTCAGAACTTCGACGCGGAAACCTGCATCGCCGTAGATGTGGTCGTTGCCGCCCTGCCCGTCGATCCGGTCATCGCCCGAACCGCCCGCGATATGGTCGCCCCCTTGCGAACCCGTGATGGTGTCGTCCCCGACCCCGCCATAGATCGTCAGTCCCGCGCTCTGCACGCCGCTCGCATCAATGACATCCGCGAAGTCGTTGGCATCGTAGCCCACCCCGCCATTGACCGCGTCGAAGCTGAGAGCGTTGCCATTCACGGCGCCGCCCTCCCAATTATAGCGCGCGCCGTCCGTGTCGGTGTCGCCATAGACCACGAACAGCGTGTCCGCGGTAATGTCGTTGACGGTGATCCGGTCGGACCCACCGCCGCCGTGCAGCAGTGTGATCGCCGGTGCCGTCACCCCGTCCGCCGTGGCGTTCGAGCCGTCGACGGTGAACTGATCGTTGCCCTGACCCAGCAGAACCTCGGTCACTTCGATCTGCTGGAAGCTGACGCCGCGATCATAGGTCTTGAAGATCGGCGCATCCGGCGTGCCCTCGTTAAAGGTCAGCGTCCCCGTGCCCATGCCCAGTCCGTTGACCAGCGTGCGCGAGATTCCGTTCGCATCGACGATATTGCGCATGAAGCCGGAATCCACCGCCACCGAGGTGTCGTTGTGGATGAAGACACGGTCGGTCTGCTGCGTCTCGTCGATCACCACGTTGATGTCGAGAGGCCCGCTGTCACGCTCCGTCGGCAGCATCACGGCATGGCGGATCTCACGCCCCGTGGTCGGGCCGCCGTCGATGATCAGCGGTCCCGCGATCTTGGAGGTGGTGTGCGGCTCGGTCGCGAACACCTTGGTCACATAGCTCAGGCTGTCGGGGACGAAGTCCGGGTCCGCCTCCAGCGTGACCGTGACCTCCTGATCCCAATTGTCCGTGGTGAACGTCACCTGCGCGACCGTGGTGTCGAGCGTGGCGGCCCCGGTTTCCGTGGCGACGGTCATGCCGCCGGCCAGTTCGATTCGGCTGCCGTCCTGCACGATCGCGCCGATCGCATAGGCGCCGTTATTATCCGCCGTGCCCGTCACGTCGAAGTTCTGACCGATGGCGAAACCGTCGGTGCGGAAATCCCCGCCATCCGTGCGCACGATATAATCCGGCCCGTCCGTCACGTGCACGAACTGCAACGCCCCGCTAAACAGCGCCAGCTGGTTCAGCACGACACGCCCGCCCGCGACGACCCGCGTCTGGCCGTCATCCGCGATGTTGATCACGACATCCTGTGTCGGCGCCTTGGTCAGACGCATGGTGTAGGTATCGGTCTCTCCGGCTTGATCGATGATCAGAGTGTCGCCATTGCTCTCGCGCACGATAACGCCCGCGCTGTCCCCGTCCGAAACCGTCACATCCAGGAAGCTTTCGGTCGTGGTGTCATAGACACCGCCCGAGGTGGTCACGGCGTGGGTGATCCGAATGCCCTCGCTGTTCTCGACGATGCCGTCCGCCTTGGCCGTTACGGTGACGGTCTGTGCCTGATCCCAGTTCGACGCGTCGAAGCTGAGCACCCGCTTGGAATAGGTCAGATCGCCGGAATTGCTGTCATCGGTCAACGTGACCGTCACCACCTCACCCGGATTGGGCTGACGTGTCAGGCGAATGTCGTAGGTGTCCGTGATTTCGGAGCCTGAGACGCCCTCGTGCAGATAGGTGTCGGTGCCGGTCTGCGTGATCAGCAGTTCCGGCTTGTCATCGTCCAGCACGGTGACTTCCGCATTCTCAACCTGCGCCTGATCGAAGTTCGCGTCCTCGGACTGCACGCCATGGCTGATCTGGACCAGCTTCTGACCCTCCTGCGCCGCGTCCTGCGCCGCCTCGACCCTGACGGTCTGCGCGACGTTCCAGTTGCTGGCGTCGAAGGTCAGGACGATGGCATCGGCATAATCGCTGCCGTTCGAGGACACGCGCACGCTGTCCGCGATGCCGCCGGTGGCGGTGACATCCGCCGCCAGAACTTCATCCCCGCCGCCGAACACACCTTCGACCGTGATGGTCGTCGCCGTGATGCCGGTGATGCGATAGGTGCCGTCATTGTCCAGATCCGTGGTGCCGCCCAGCGTGATCGAGTGATGATCCGCGAAGCCGTCCGCGATCCAGCTGCCCGAGGTCCGGGTGATCGTCTGCCCGCTGATCGACAGCCCGGGTGTGCCGGTGATGGAAGGCACCGCCAGATCGCGATCCTGCAATGAGGCGCGACCGGCCGAAACCGTCACGTAAACCGCGGCGGTCGGCGCAGCGGCCAGAACCACGGTATAGACGTCGCTCCCCCCGGCCTCATCCACGGTCAACTCACCCGGTGTCGTGCCGGTATCGTTGGAAATCACCACCTGACCCTTGTTCGGATCCGCGATGGTCGTTCCCAGACCGGCGATGAAGACACCGTCATAGCTATCGTCGGCCGACACGCCCTGATGGTTGATCAATCCCGACCGCCCGTCGATGTCGGAGGAGATGATCCGCTCCGTCACGTCACCCGCAACGGTGAACGTATCCGATCCCAGACCGCCGATCACGCTGGTAACCGCGAAGGCGCTGGTGGACAGGATGAAGAAATTGTCGTCCCCCTCCAGCCCGTCGATCTCGATCGCTTCCTCCGCGCCGGAGACCGAGATGTTCAGCCCCGCACCGAACACGCCCTCGGATGTGATCACGAAGTTGTCAGCTTCCTCGGTGCCCAGAACGATCACCCGGTCGAAGCCTGCGCCGCCGTCGATATCGACAGGCGCATTGACGTTGTACTGGATATTGTCGTCGCCGACTCCGCCGCGCACCTCGACCAGATTGTCGGCGGTCCCCGACCCGTCCCCTTGCAGGACGAAGGCACGCACGATGAAGATGTCGTTGCCGTCCTCGCCCTCCAGCTTCAGCTTTGCCTTGTTGGAATAGACGGTGAACGTATCCGCGCCCTCACCCCCCTTGGCGTTGGTGGCGAAGCGGATGCCCTTGGACAGCCAGCCGCGCGTGGTCAGCAGCGCGTCGATATCATCGCCCGCCGCAATGCCGTTGTCGGCAAAGAACTCATGGCTGGGCTTGTTGCCGAAGATCTGGCCGAACTGGAACTGATCGTCGCCCTTGCCGCCATCCATCGTCATCATCGTGGCATTGTCGTCAGAGATGAACGTATCGTCGCCATCATGCCCGAACAACGTCAGACGCCCGTTCAGCGAGGTGTCGTAGTTGATCCGCTCCACCGATTGCGGGCGGTCGCTGGCATTGTTGCGGATCTGATCCTCGGTCCCGTGCATCAGCGCGGCGAAGTTGCCACGGCTGAGGAAGATATCCGCCTCCGCCGTGCCGTCGATCTGCATGGTGTCGGCGCCATCGTTTGCGGCCCCGCTGTCATGCACGTCGATGATGTAATCCTTGGCACCCGCCGCCCCGGTGATCGAACCCCAGGTTTGCAGGAAGATATCGTCGGAGCCGACGCCGCCGTCGATCAGCAGGCTGTCGCCATCCGCTTGCGCATCCAGACGCACGATCTCGATCCGGTCGTCGCCGGTCTCGCCCTCGATGCTGGCGATCCCGTCAAAGGCTGCGGGGTCGAGCAGCCACAGCATGTCGTCGTCCTCGCCCAGATCAATGTCGATGCGCGTGGCATCCCAGCTCGCGCTTTCAATCCGCAGCTGATCGCGGTCGTCGGTGCCTGTGACGCCCCGCTCGCCCGTGTCGATGGTCACGGCGTCCACCGCCGTCACGCTGCCCCGCAGGAAGGTCACGAAATCGCGGCCTGATGCGGTCAGCAGGACGATATCGTCACCCGCGCTCAGCGTGGCATCGGTAAAGGTGATCCGCCCCTCACCGTCCGAGGTGCGGATATCCAGATCACGACCGGCCAGAATCCGACCGTTGCCGGTGACGTTCAGAACCGTCTTGCCCGCGCCCTGATCGTTGATCCGCACATCGCGCACCGCACTGAACAGGCCATCATTGTTGACGGTATCCGTCGCGCCGTCGCCCTCACCCATGGTGATGTTCACATCACCGCTGACAGTGGTGGAGACGACGGAGTCCAGATCGAAGGTATAGGTGTCATCGCCAGCACGCCCGTCGATCTCGACATAATTGCCGCCGGTAATCGTGGCGTTCACCAGATCCAGCGTTCCGACCCCGTCGGACAGTTCCAGATTGACCCGGTCGCCCGCGCTGATCGTGCTGTTGCGCATATCAATATCGGTGGTGCCCGCATCGCGGTCCCAGATCACGACCTGTGTGCCCGCACTGATCAGCGTGTCGGTCAGCGCGACCGTCTCGGCCGCCCCGTCATTCACACCCAGATCGACGCGAACCTCATCCGTCACACTGCGCAGCACCGCATCGGCCTCCGCCGTGCCCGTCACCGTCAGGCTGTCGTCGCCCGCATCCAGATACATCCGCAGCGATGTCTGGGCGCTGATCGTACCGGTGTTCACCACGCTATCCGTGCCCGTTGCACCCTCGTAGAGCACGAAGCCCTCCGTCGATTGGATCGTGCCGGAATTGTCGAAGGCGGTGGTGCCGCTGCCGGTGTTCGCGATGCTGACCGAGGTCTTGCCGGTAATCACGCCCATGACGGTCAGGCTTTCGTCACCCGCATCATCCGCGCCGAAGTCGATATCGACCACCGCGTCCACGCTGCCGCTATTGGTCGCGATCAGCGCGCCCGTTTGCGCAACCGTCACCGCGTCAGAGCCTTCGCCCGCGTCCAGTTCGAACCGCTCGCTGGCTGTCATCGCTCCGTCCAGCAGCACCGTATCGTCGCCATCGCCCAGGATGAACTCGATCAGGCTGCCCGAGGAGATTCCGCCGGTAATTGTATAGGTCGAGGTATCGCCCGCCCCATCATCATTGATGCTGACGGTGGTCGCGGCACTGATCTGACCCAGAACAGTCAGGCTTTCCGCCTCACTGTCGCCCTGCCCCAGATCAATCGTGACGGAGGCCGCGACCGAGGTCACCGTTCCACTGACGGAGGTCACGTCATCCGCGCCCGCGGCGGTGTGCAATGTCACCTCGTCCTGCGCCTGCAACGATCCCTCGAACCGGATCAGATCCGCCCCGTCCGAGGTGTCGATATCCAGCACGGTGCCCGCGATCAGCGCGCCCTGCGCCGTCAGCGTGGTCCGGCCCGCGCCGGTATCGCTGATGGTCAGGCTGGTCGCTGCCTGAACGGTTCCGCCCAGCGTCACCGTTTCCGCGCCGCTGTCCGCCGCGCCGAGATCGATCAGAACCTGCGCCCCGGTGCTGGTCACGGTCGCACCCGTCACCGTCGTGACCTGATCGCCACCGCGCGCGGTGTTGATGGTCAGGGCCGCCGCCGATTGCAGCGCCCCCTCGAACCGCAGCATGTCCGCCCCGTCCGAGGTCAGAACGCTCAACGTTCCGCCCGATATCATGGATCCGCCGACCGTCAGGCTGCTCGAACCGGCGCCCGTATCGGTCACGGTCAGATCGGTGGCGGCGTTGATCGCACCGCCCAGCGAAACGACCTCCGCACCGCTGTCATCCGCGCCCAGGTCGATCAGGACATTCGCCGTCGTGCTGGTGATTGTCGCGCCGTCGATGGAATCCACCGCATCCGAGCCTGCATTCGTGTCGAGCGTAAGCGTGCCCGCCGCGCTCAGCGATCCGGCGAAGTCGATATCATCCGCCCCGTCCGAGGTCACAATCGTCAGGGTCGTGCCCGCGCTGACCGATCCGCCGGCGTTCAGCGTGGTCTGGCCCGCGCCGGTATCGCTGATGGTGATCGCGGTGCTCGCGGTCGTGGTGCCGCCCAGGATCAGGCTTTCCGTGCCGCTGTCCGCCGCGCCCAGATCAATGGTGATCAAACTGCCGGTTGAGGTCATGGCCCCCCCGGTCGAGACGGAATCCGAGCCTGCATTCGTGTCGATCAGGATCGCCCCGCTCGCCGTGATGCTGCCGCCCATCGTGACGGTATCGTCCCCGTCCGAAGTGGTAAGCGTGATGGTCGCCGCGCTCATGTCGCCCGTCACGCCGAAGGCCGTGCGCCCCGCGCCGGTATCGGTGACGTGCAACGCATTGCCAGCCTCCAGCGTGCCGCCAAAGGTCGCGGCATCGGTCGCCGCGTCCCCGACACCCAGATCGATGGTCAGGTCGTTCTCCGCCCGCACACGCCCGGCAATGTCGATGCTGTCCGACCCGGTGGCCGACAGAATGGTGATATCCGTCTTGGCCCACAGCGAATAGAGCTGCGAGGTGTCCGCCACCGCGCCCGCCGTGGTCGTCGTCGCCGTGCCGCCCGCGACGGTCACGACCGCCTCACCCGCGTCCAGCGCACCGATTGCCGCCATGGTGATGGCATCGTCCGCCGCGTTCGAGGTAATCTGGATCCCGCCGATTTCCGCAATGACCTGACCGGCCATCGTGATGTCGCCGCCAAAGGCATCGGCATCGTCGTAATCCGCCTCGATCGTGATGGACGCGCCGGTGATCAGCGATCCCGCCTCCGTCACCACATCGTCGCCCGCACGGATCAGAACCGTGCCCGTGACGTCGATATGAACCCCCGACTTCAACGTGAAGGTATCATTGCCGTCCGACGCGGTTTCCGTGGCGAGGAATTGCGCATTTCCGGCGACGGATACGTCCGCGCTGATCGTTACCGGGCTTTCGGTGGTGATCACCGCGTCGCCCGCCGTCTGCAACGCAAAGCCGGAGTTGATGACGTCAACCGACAGCGCGCCGTCATTGGTCAGCCAGACGCCGCCATTGACCGACAGACCCTGCAAGGTGCCGACCTTGGTATACAGCGCCTTGGACGCCGATCCGATATGCCCGGTGGCCGACAGATAAGCCCGCCCGCCCTTGACGTTGGACACGCCGACCCCGGCCGCGTTCAGGATCGCGCCGGAGGTCGCGACGATGAAGGCGGTCTTGCCCAGATCGGTTTCCAGGGTGGCCACATTGATGTCGCCCACCGCCTCCCGGATGTATTGGTTCTGACCGGATTTGGTCGTCACGGTCCCGGTTCCCGCCGCATTGCCGCGGTTGGAGTCGATCTCGATGTCGTTGCCCGCCAGACCGATGAAGCCCAGCGTCGATTCCAGCAGGATCGAGCCGCCCGCGCTGACATCGACCGCCGCCAGACCGCCCGCATCCGCGCTGTCCGGATCGGACACATCCACCAGATCGACCGCATCCGCAATCGAGCCCACGGCCCTGATCTCGATATTGCCGATCGCGTAGGCATTGCGCAGGTTCAGCGTGCTCTCAGTCTCCAACACCACGATGTCGCCGCCGCCCGCGTGCAACGTCACGAGGCCGTCACCCGTCGCGTAGAATTCCAGCGCATTGGCAACCGAGCCGATGGCCCCGCCAGCCTCGATGCTGATGTTTCGGGCCTGGATGTTCGCGAACTCCGTCCCGACGCCGTCAATGACGGATCCGTCCACCACCAGATCGAAATCGCCGGAGCGTGAATAGATCGTGCCGAGGCTCAGATCGCCGTCCACTTCCGTGATCGCGATATCATTCGCCGCGCGCGCCGTCAGGCTGCCGATGGTGGAGGTATTGATATAGATGCGGCCCGTATCGGTGTTCGCACCGATGGCCCCGCCGCCGGATTCCAGAACGATATCATCGCCCGAGACATTGGTCGCCCCGGCCACACCCAGCGCGTTCACGATATTGCCCGCCGTCTTGACCCGCAGATCGCCGTCCACGGTGATGACGTTCAGCTTCACGTCCTTTTCCGAGCCGAGGAAGGTCTCCCCCCCCGCTGTCACCTTCAGTATGCCGCCCGCGTTGAGGTCGAAATCCTCACGCTCCTGCACCTGAACTGCGAACAGATCGACCCATTGGCCAACCACGACATCGGCGCCGCCGGTGGCCTCGTCATGCAATGGCCGCGTCGCGATATCCACCAACGTCGTGCCGTCCACCTGCACCTGACCGAAGGTCATGGTGGAACCATCGGCGGAAATTCCACTGACGATCAGCAGGTTGTCCTTGTCCCCCACATTGGTGGAGCCGACGAAGGTCTGCTCCTCCAGCGCGGTCATGGCGACCTGATCCTGAATCAGGATCTTGTCCCCGATCTCGAAGTCGCTGAACGTGCCCGCCGCCGATTGGATCGCGGTGCCGGAATTCACCACACTGATATTCGTCACAGCGCTGATGCCGCGCGGGTCCAGGCTGACGCCCGAGACATGTACCGACTGGGCGGATTCCGCCTGTGCGAAGGTTTCGGTGAAGGTGATCGTCTGACGATCGCCCGACACGCTGGCAATGGTGTAGAGCTTGCCATCCTCGGTCGCGTTGGCGGTCGTCCCCTCGATCTGGATACGCTGCCCGACGCGGAATGCGGCATCCCATGTTCCGCTGCTGCGGGTCATGTCAGCGCCCGCGAAATCGACCGTGGCGGCGACACGCTCGGTCGTCAGGAAATACATGTCGTCCCGCTCCGCCGAGGCCAGCGTCAGGCGGTCATCCTCGCTCAACGCGCCCGAGGTCAGGGTGATCAGAACCTGACCCCCGGTCCGCCCGATGGTGCCGTTCGCCACATCCAGCGTAACGGCGGCGCCGACAATGTTGTCCGCCTCAATGGTGCTCTGCGTGTCGGTGACGGGTTTCAGCAACCCGGCACCTACCGCGTTGACCAGTTCATCCTCGGTCCAGACCTTGATGGAGGCGTCGATCCGGTCGGATTCCGCCTGTGTCAGCGCGACACGGTAGGTCATTTCATATGTCGTCGTCAGTCCACCGTAAGTGGCGTGCAGATCGCGGAACTGTTCGGTGCGGCTGGCGCGCAGGGCCGCGACACCGTCAGCGACCTTCGCCGCGACCTCCACATCCGTCAGATCGGGTTCCGCCGCGCGGATCTCATCCTCGAACTGCTGCTCCAGATAGGCTTGCTCGGACACGTTGAGCGTGATGAGCGCCGCCGCGTCGTAATTCGCCTCCCCCGGGATCAGAACGGTGTAATCGTCCTGCACCGAACGCCATGCCCAATAGGTGGCATATTGATCCGTCTTGCTCTGGATCAGTTCATCCTTGGCGGCCTGAACCTTCTCCGCCGCGGCGGTGCCGGTCAGTGAGGCCGCGCCCCATGCGCCGCGCAGTTCCTCGATGGCGCGTTCGTCGCGGGTTTCCGTGCGGTTGCCGTCCAGCAGATCGCCATTGTTGACCGCAACGTAGACGTCGCCGCCCGCGCTGATCGCGTTCACACGCAGGTCGCCCGCGACCTCCGTCACGTAGACGCCGTCATTCGCGGTGACGTTCAGCAGGCTGGTGACCAGATCGCCGGTATCCACATTGATCCGCGTGGCCGAGGATCCGACCGCGCCGGAGGTGGAGATCATCGTGACCGATCCGCCCGTCACCCGGTTGTTGCCGTCAAAGCCGAGGATCGAGCCTGTCGCCCGCAGCGTCACCAGACCACCGCCGGTGATCGTGCCGACTGTCATGTCGCCGGTCACTTCCAGAATCGAGATGTCGCCCGAGGAGGTCACGTCCAGACGCGATCCCGCCACACCATCGGCGAGGCTGGTCAGAAACGCCCCGGTGGCGGACCCCACGCCAGCCGTTCCGGTCAGCGAGATCACCTTGCCATTGACCGTCGGACCGCTGCCCCCCGCCGAACCCAGCGTCGTCAGCGTTCCGGTGGTGCGCAGCGTCGTGGTGCCGGTGTCGTTGCGGATCAGGCCGCCGACGATCAGGTCGGAATCGCCCGCGTCGATGGTGATGTTCGCGGCATCGTTGTGAATGAACTCGATGGCGATGTCGCGCGATGCGTTCACATCGTGGTTGTGCAGCGTGAACTTGCCGAACAGCTCGGTCCATTCCTGATAATAGGTCTTCTTGCCGTACCAGGTGGAGGTGGTCCATTTCTTGGTCAGCTTCGCGGGAACATCCAGATCGGGATCGTCCTGAACGATGGCGGAATAGGCGTAATCCGACGCATCGCCCGCCCGCTTGAAGAAGTAGTTCGAGTTCGGCAGCAGTTCCGAGCTGAGCGTTGTCGGCCCCTCGACGATGTTGCTGGGGCTGGGATCCTGCGCCAGAAAGTCGATGCCCAGCCACCCCGATTTGCCGAAGCGATAGATGACCTTGGTCTGCTCGCTCTGCCCGATGGTGAAGCCATAGCGGTAATCCTCCGACGTGTCGAAGGTCGTGCTGTTGCCGTTGCCCAGATCATGCACGCTGGTGGCATTCGTCACCGTGTCGGTGGTGGTATATTCCAGCGTGCCGTCGGCCAGCTTCTTGTAGATGTAGGCGTTGCGGATGATATCGCCGTCGCCCGACTGGTTGCGGGTCTTGTCCTTGATGACGATCTCGCCCTGACCACGGGTCGCACCGTCGATGCCCTTGACCACGATGTCGATGGCATCGCCCAGGTTCATGTTGTTGATGACCTCGACCTGCGGATACCCCGAATAGGCGCGCAATACGCCCGATCCGGTGCTGACCACGTTGCCGCTCATCTCGATCCGGCCCCCGGCCGGTTCCAGCGCCTCGATGGACAGAACACCCGTCACGCGGTTGTACAGCAGCAGGAAGTCGGAATTGCTGCTGCGGATTTCGGTCACCACGGCCGTGGCGTTCAGGATCTGCTGGCGCTCGCTGGCCCCCAGCGTCACCTTGAAGTCCGCCTTGCCCGCCTGCACCAGACCGGCGACGTTGATGTATTCACCCGAAACGTTGACCCGCTCCGCCTGGATCGAGCCGCGGCTGCCATCGGTCAGCGTGTTGCCGATGGAGGATGCGTTGCCCGCACTCTCCCCCGTGCCGCCGGGTGTCAGGCCCACGATCTCCCCATAGGGATCGCCGCCCAGATAGGCCGCGTATTTCGCGTTGATGCTGATGGTGCCGGTCGCGACGATATCCGCGAATTGCGACAGGATATCGCCCGTCTGGCTGATCGAGGCCCCCGGCGAGCGGTCGTTGAAGATGCCGACGATGCCACGCCGGTTGACGATATCGCCCTGGATCAGAACGTCCTGCGGCGGCAGCGCGTCGTCGCCGTAGAATCCGGGATAGGCTGCCTCCCGCGTCGCCTTGATCGCCCGCACGTCATTGGTGACGGAGATATAGACCCGCGGCCCCTTGTTCTCATCTATCGCGGCGTCAAAGCTGGCCCGCGTCGCCGCCGACACGTTGCCCGGCAAATCGGGCACGTCATTCGACAGGTTCAGCGTTTCCAGCGAATAGCTGAACGAGATCGCATCACCGTCCATCGTCACGTCCGAGACGTGGCGCGTCGCGGCGGTGATCTTGGCATTGATCTGCGTGGTCAGCGTGCCCTGCATCGTGCCGGCATTGTTGGCGGTCATGTCCACACCGTTGAACAGCAGGCCGCCATTGGTTTCGGGGATCTCGATCCCCTCGATGACCATGCTGGCCTCGGTGTTGTTGGTGATCAGGATCGACGCATCCTTGGGCGTGTCGAACAGACCGCTGCCCGACAACTGGTTGCCAAAGACACGGACCTGCCCGGCCTCGGCCTTGACCGGTGCGATTGTGATCAACTGGATTTCGGGCTGCAACGGCACGATGGTATCGACCCCGTTCGCCGTCTGGATCTCGGCAAAGCCAAGCGCCAGCATCCGCTGCTCCAACGCGGTGATCGCGGCGGTATAGCTTGCGCTCAACGCGGGGTTGTCGCCGTACTGGGCCAAGCCGGCCTGAAGCTGCTCGATCTCCAACTGCGCGCTGCTCTTGACGCTGGAGGTTCCGGCAGTGAAGGCGATGTCGCCCACATCGCTGGCCACGCGAGTGCCATAGGCCGCCATCGCACGATCCGCGATGGTATCCTTGCGCCCGTCGCCGTTCAGATCGCCCAGCACCAGGCTGGAGCCGGAGGAGTAGTATTCCAGCCGCGTATCCGCACCCGTGCCCACGATCCGGTTGTCGATGATCAACGTCTTGTGGCGGAACGCACCGGTGCGCACGATCCCGTCATTCACCACCTTGCCATAGGCCCGGACCAGCAATTCGCCGTCGTCCTGATCGGCCATCGACCCGCCGAGCAATCCGTCCACGGCATCCGTTGCCGCCGAAATCCAGCTTGTCGCCTTGGCGAAGGAGTCCGTATCGAACACCGCGTTCTGATCGGCGTTCAGCAACATGGAGCCATAGCTCTCCATCACCGCGCCCGATTTCACGTTGATCGTGTTATAGGCCACATAGGTCGCGCGCGCCGCGATATCGTCCAGCGGCACCAGCGAGCCTGCGAATGTCTCCATCGACACGGCTAGATTGTGCTGCGTCGTCACGAAATCAGCGCCCACGCCCGTGGTCAGCGTCAGATCGCCCACCGCCAGCATCGTCGATCCGCTTTCCATCGTGATCAGGTTGGACGGCGTCAGCGTGATGATCGCCGATCCCGCCGCTGCGGTCGCCAGACCCCACGTCTCCGCGCTGGTCTTGATCGAGATATCGTAGAGGCCATCGACCTCCATCGTGATCTGACCACCGGCCCGCAGGTTCGCGCCGCTGTCCAGACGGACCTCGCCCGTCACATTGCTGGCGTCGATGGTGTTGTTGCCCGCCGCGCCCGAAACCGCACCGGCGGTGAAGAAGTTCAGGATTTCCTTATAGGTAATCAGGTTCGCGACATTCGCATCCACATCGCCCGTCGTCTCCACGTCGGAACTGGTGCCGAACACCACCCGCGTGTCGAGGTTCAGCACACCGCGCGACAACGCACCCGCCGCGCTGGCCAGACCGCCGGTTTTCGCCGTCATGTTGTTGCCGCTGACCGCATTCTTGGTCACCTGGCTGGAGGCGCCGAAGCTGGCCGTCCCGGAATCCACGTCCGCATAGCTGCCGACGCGCGCCAGAACGGTGGAGTCTATATCGATATTGCTGATCGCCCCCGTGATCCCGATGGCGCCGCCCGCGATGGTGTCAATCTCACTGTCGGGGCGGGCATCGTGCGAAGCGCTCAGGTTGAACGCCCCGCTCAGATCGATATCGGCCTGCGTGGCGAAACCGCTCGCATCCGCGACCGAGGCTGTCACATCCGCGTCGATGTCCACGTCCACGATGTTGACCGCCGCCGCGATACCGCCCGCCGCACCCACCGCAACCGCGCCCCGCGCCGCGTTCGTCCCATCGGCGGAGATCGTCAGATTGCGCCCGGACAGGGCCACGCCCGCGCCGATGGTCGCATCAATCACTGCGGTCGTATCGGCATAGCTGCCCGCGCCGCCCAGACCCACGAAACCGACGGTCGCGGCATAGCCCCGCGCGAATATATCGGAGTCGCCATCCGCAATGACGGAAATGTCCCGCGCGGAAATGTCCGCATCGCCCAGGATCTCCGCCTTCACGTCGTTGGTTACGGTGATCCGCGCATCCGCGCCCTGCGCGCTCAGCAACAGGGCACCGCCGCCCGCGATGGAGGTCAGGTCCGCCGTGCGGCCCCCGTCGGTGATCCCGTCAGTCCGCGCCGACACGCTGAGGTCGCGAACATCCAGCACGCCGCCCGCCTGCGCCAGAACATTCGCATCCAGCACCATGATGCCCGAGGCACCGCCCAATGCGGCGGTGCTGCCCACCGTCACCGAGGCGATGCGCGCCGTCGTGCTCATGCGGGAGATCGCATCGACCGCCACATCCAGCGTCGCGGTCCCACTCTCCCGATCCTGAACGCGCACGCCGCTCAATGTCGCGCGAACGTCTGGCCGTGAGATCAAAGTCGCGTTAACGCCCGATGCCGCCACACCGACCATCCCCGACGCAGCCGAGGCGCCCAGCGTTTCGGACAGCATGGTGGAGCGTGAGGTCGCCCCGACATTCAGCGCGCTCGACAAGCGCAACACGTCGCCCGTATCGCCCGTGATCTGCGCCGTGACATCCGTGGTATAGGTTAGCGTCGCCTGCGCGCCGCCGCCCGCCACCGCAGCTCCGATCCCCGCCGCCACCGCAGCGGAGGATGCAGCCGAGATCACCCGGTTGTTCATGTTGTCCGCCGCCGTCACGCTCAGGTTGCTGGCGGTGACGTCCGTGCCGGAAACCTCGGCGGTGACACGGTTGTCGATCACACCCGAAGCCACGCTGACCGCGACCGACACCGCGACCGCGACAACACCGACCGCCGCCGCGACGGAGGTCGCGCCGACAATGCTGAGCATCGTGCCGCTATCCTCGGCATTCACACTGACCGTACCGCCCGCAGTGATGGTGGACTCGCTGACAGATGCATCCACCGCATAGGCCAGCGTCGCGTTCGACAGCGTCACCGCGCCCGAGACTCCGACCCCCACACCGCCGCCCGCAAATGCCGCCGACACCGCCTGAACGATGGTGTTGATCGTTGTCGTTTGCAAAGCCTCGACCGTGACGTCGCCGCCAGCGGTCATCGTGGCCCCGGTCACCTCCGCGAAGGAGCCGTCCGTGCTGTTGTTCACCCCGATGATGTTGACCGCAGTCGATCCACCGACCGCGACGCCCACACCGACTTTCCCCCCTGCGAGAGAGGCCGCCGCCGTCAGAACCGCTGCATTGATCTGCGCATTGCCCTGCGCCCGCACGATGATATTGCCCGCCGCATTCAGCGTCGCGCCATCGACCCGTGCGGCGACCGTGCTTCCGATCCGGTTCGTTGCACCCGCCCCGGCCCCAGCGACCGCCACACCGACAACGCCAGCCGCCAGCGCGATTGCCGCGGCCCCCGTGGCGGAGTTGATCTGCCCGCTGTCCTGCGCCGTGACCGAAATGTCACCGACCGTGGACGTGACCGAGGCACTGCCGGCCACTTCGTCGATCTGCGCCGTGATCGTGTTGTCGATATCGTTGATCGCCACCGCACCCGCAATCGACACGCCGACACCAACGCCGCCCGCCGCGATCGTCAGCGCCACCGCCGCGACCGCCGCGTCGATCCGGCTGGCATCCTGCGCCGCGACACTGACCGTCGCACCCGAAACGGCGGTGGTCGTGTTGCTGATGATCTGTGCCGTCTCCGTCATGCGAATGACGTTTTGCGCCGCCGCGCCGCCGACCGCGACACCCACGCCGACACTGCCACCCGCAGCCGCTGCGGTCCCGGCAAACACCACGGTCGAAATCCGCTGGTTGCCGCTGGCCGAAACGATGACATCGCCCGAGGCTACGATACCGGAATCGACGATCTGCGCCACGACGGACCCGTCGGTCGGATCGTTCGAGAACAGGCTGGTCGCCCCGATGAAGTTACGGGCGAAGGACGCCCCCACCGAAACCCCGACGCCAACACCGCCAACCGCCACGGACACCGCCGCCGACATCACCGCCGCATTGATCCGAGAGGCATTCTGCGCCTCGACAATCACGTCACCAGCATTCGTCGTGGCGATATCGCTGAGGGTAATCTCCGCCTTGGTGGAACTCAGAACCGTGTTCACCGCAAGTGAGCCTGCGCCCGCCACCGACACCGCGACACCGCCGGCGGTGATCGCCACAGCCGCCGCAACGGCTGCGGAATTGATCGTGGTGCGCAGCGCGCTCAACGAACCGCCCGAGGTCATGGTCAGCGACCAGGCGTTGCCCTCGGCATCCTGCAACTGCCAGACCGTCGATCCATCGTCTGAGGTGGCAATCAGATTGCCATCGGAATCGCGCTGATCCGCATCCGCAGGCTGCTTGATCAGACCCAGACGCAGTTCGCCCATGGCATATTCGCCCACGGCGGCCAGCTTGGCCCGCAGGCTTTCCAGAATGGCCGCATCGCCGGTGACATCTGCCGCAACCGGGCGATCGCGCCCCTCGCTGTCCTCATATTGATCGTAGGAGACCGCATCGTTCAACTGTGCAGCACTCAACCCCGTCAAGGCGGAGGCCGGCTGCGTATCGCCGGTAATCGCCCGCACGGCCACATCGCCGCCCGCATTGATCTGGTCGATGGCGGTGATGCCGGCATAGACGTCATTCTCAACCTGATTGATCGAGGCCGCCAGCGCCACGGACACACCGACCCCGACGCCCCCGAACGCGGCGGAGATCGCAGCCGCACCCGTGAACACGTTCATCAGGCTTTGATCCGCGGCCTTCACGTTCAGGCTGCCGACATTCATCGTCTCCGCCCCGGTGCCGGTGATGCGCGCGTTCACGTCCGTCTCGACCCGGTTTTCCGTCGCGACACCCGCACCGGCGACGCTGACGCCAACCGACCCGGCGGAGGCCGCAGCCGATGCCGCCAGCGAGACCGCATCGACCTTCTGCTTCGACGTGGCCAGAACCTCCACCGCGCCGCCGGTGGTGACGTCGGAATTGACGATCTCCGCCGTGACGACGACAGGGGTGCCGCTGACATTGTGCAGCAGCCAGTTTTCGGCATCCGCGAAATCGACGGTATCCAGCGCCAACGCCTGCTCCGGGGTGATGGTCTCACCGATATATTCGTAGACGTCGCCCTCACGCACGCCGCCCAGAACCTCGACCCGGGTGCCCTTGGTCAGGGTGGTGACGGTATCCGCCGTGGTCTTGTCGCCCGCGCCTGCGGTGAACGGGATCAGCCCCGTTCCGATCAGGTTGCGCGCCAGCGCCACACCGATCGACACGCCCACACCCGTGGCCCCGGCCGCCACCGCCAGCGAGGCCGCCGCGTTGAGCGATCGGATCGTGCCGGCGCTGTCTGCCTGCACCGTCAACTTGCCCGTCGTGACGGTCGTGTCGGAATTGAGAATCCGGGCGGTGGCCCCGCTGGTGATGCGGTTCGTAATCAGCGCCCCGGCACCCGAAACCGCCACCCCGACGGAGCCGAAGCCCGCCGCCAGTGCCGCCGCCGCGCCCACCGCGTTGATCGTCGCCGTATCCGATGCCGCGACGATCATGTCGCCGGTGGACCGCACGCCCTGATCCGCGTCGGTGATGTGGGCGGAGGTATCGCCCGTGATCTCGTTATGAACCGCCGTGATCCCGATGGAAACGGCAACCCCGGTCGCCCCCGCAGCGAAGGCCACGGACACCGCCGCCGCCGCCGCGTTGATCTCACCGCTGCCGTCTGCCTCAACCTTGACGGTCGCGCCGGAAATACCGGGCAACGAACCGCTCGCCGCGCCGTCGCCCTGGATATAGGCGGTCGTGTCGATATCGACCCAGTTCTGCACCACAACGCCCGAGCCGGAGACAGCAACCCCGGTGGAACCTGCCGCAATCGCCACCGCCCCCGCGAAGGCCAGCGCGTTGATCTGCGCCTCATTCGTGGCCGTGATGACCAGCGCATCGCCCGCCTGCAAGCGGCTGTCTTGCGCATAAGCCGCGACCGCGCCGCCATCGCTCAACCCGGCGAAACCCTTGCCGACATAGTTGAACGCCAGCGCCGCGCCCACGGACACGCCCACACCCGTGGACCCGAACCCGGCGGAGATCGCAGCCGCCAGAACCGCCGAGTTGATGCCAGACTTCATGCTGGCGTCGATGCCGATATCGCCAGCGGACACGACGATGGAATCCACCACCCGCGCCCGCACATTCGTGGTGACGAAGTTCAGCGACAACGCCCCTGCCCCGGCGACCGCGATGCCCGTCGATCCGCCCGCAATGGCCAGCGATGCCGCAGCCGAAATCGCGTTGATCGTCATGACCTCGAATTGCAATTCACCGCCCGATCCCAGCTTGATCGAGAACGCCTTGCCCGCCTCGTCCACCAGCGTCCAGCCGCCAGCCTGGTTGTTCTTGGTCAGACGCACGGTGCCGTCGGTATAGCTGCCCTGAACCGCATCGACAGCGGCCATCTGGTCGTTCATCAACTCGGTGATCTTGTCGATGGTGGCCTTGTCCGCCGCCGCATCGGTCGGATCGACCGCGTCGCCGTCGTCATTCGTCGCGACCTCGGTTGCGTCGTTCAGGCGATCCACCGTGATCAGCGGATTTGCCGCCGCGGTGAAGCTGGGCGGCGGGGCGCTGCCCGCGGTGACGAAGACACCGTCATCGTCCGCCGTGCCGCTGCCGGTGACGTTCGCGCCGACAATCTCCGCGACCGTGTCGCCCGAAACCTCGTTATACGCGACCGACAACCCGATGGAGATCGCAACCCCAGTGGAGCCGAATCCCGCGCTGACCGCCGCCGCCGCCGTGGCCGCGTTGATGATGCTGGTATCCGTGGCATCGACCGTGATGGTCGATCCGCTGACCCCCGAATCCATGTCGCCCGAAATCGCCGCATAGGCCCCGCCGCGAATGTTGTTCACCGCGACCGACCCCGCGATTCCCACCGCGACCCCCGTCTTGCCTGCCGACAATGCGACCGCCGCCGCCACGACAGTGGAGCTGATGCTCTGCGCCGCATCGGCCACGATCTTCACGTCGCCGGTGCCCGCCAGATCGGAGCCGCGCACCTGCGCGACCGCCCCGACATCGGTGCCCGCCGCCATATCCTTGCGCAACCACAGATCGCGGTTGGTGAAATCGGCCAGGCTCAGGTCGATCAGCGTTGTCACGCCATCCACGACCTGACCCACCTGGGATTCCGAGCCGACATATTCAAAGACCGCGCCCGACAGCTGATCGCCATCCGCGACCCGCACGATGTCACCCGCGTCGATGCGCGCGACACCCCCATCGGACAGGCGGAATTCCTCACGCCAGAGTGCTGTGTTCGTGTAATCCGTCGTGCCCAGATCCACCATGCCGGGCGTGCCGACAAAGCTGTATCCGGTCGAGGCAAGCTTGCCGCCCGCCACCGTGCCGCCCTGTGCGACGACCAGGGCATTGTCGCCCAGCGTCACCTCACCATCGGCGCTGGTCGCGGTGATCTGATCCTGGAACCGCTGCGCCACCTTGCCATAGCCGATCCAGTTCACCGCCAGCGAGGATCCGACCGCCACCGCAGGCGTCGTCGCGCCGGAGATCGAGACCGATGCCGCCACCGACGCCATCGTCGCGTTGATCGCGGAACCGGACGTGCCGCTGACCGTCGTATCGCCGCCGACCGTGATGTTCGACGTGTCGATCAGCGCATCCGCCGTGCCGCCGATCACGTTCGCAGCCAACGCGCCGGCACCCGATACCGCGACCGAGTTGCTGGACCCCGCCGAGATCGACACCGCGACCGAGGCCGCAAGCCCCGTCGCATTGATCTGCGCCGCGCGCTTCGCCGTCACGTTCAGATCGTTCGTGACCGCCGCCGCCGTGGCGGAGGTGCCGACGCGAACCGCGCGGGCCTGCGCCTCGCTGTCGATGTCGTTGCGGGTGAAGCTGGCACCCACCGCCACAGATTTCGATCCGCTGGTGCTGGCCGAAATCGCCGCCGTGGCCGAGATGACGACCGCGTTGATGACGGATGTATCCAGTGCCGTGACATTGACGTTGCCGCCGACCGTCAGCGTTGAGATATCCTCCAGCACCGCGACCGCCTGACCGGCCACGCGGTTCATCGACAGGATCGGCGCGACCGAAACGGAGGTCGTGGCCTCCTTCGAGATCGCCACCGATAGCGCAGAGGAACTGATCGTCGCGTCCAGCGTCAGCGCATTGTCCGCCGACACGTCCAGATCCCCGCCCGAGGTGATGGTCGCATCCGACAGGGTCGCCGTCGCCTGCGCCCGGTCCAGACCCAGCAGAGAGGTGCCCGCGAACATGTCCACGATGTTGGTAAAGATCAGGCTGCTGGCATAGCCGATCTGGTTGAACGCCACCGTCACGCCAACCGCGATTGCCTGCGATCCGCCGGTGGCGGCTGTGCTCATATCGACCGTGGCGCTCATCGTGGCGGCGTTCTGCGCCGTAACGCTGACCTTGCCGCCCGCATCCAGCGTGACGTTCCGCGCCAGCGTCTCCGCCTCCGCGTTCTGGGCGTTTGTCGCGATGATCGCATTGACGGCGGAGGTCTTGCCCCCCTTGAAGACGGAACCGCCATCCGCCGACACCGTGCCGGTGTTGAGCACGGTAAAGCTCGACGTCTCATCCGCCGCGATGGTGATCGCGCCACCCGCGTTGATGTCCGCACCCTGCACAGTGGTCAACGCATGGCTGCGCACGTCATTGAACGCAATCGCCGCCCCCACCGCCTTCGCGTCGGAGGTGGAGACATTGCCCAGCCCGGCCACGCCGGTGACCGCCTGAATGAACCCTGCGATCTGCTCCGGAGAGACCGGGATCTTCAGCCACAGATCCGTGTCGGAGAAGTCGGTCGTCGCCAGGTCGATCGGGTTCAGGTAATCCGGCCCGATGATCGGATCGCCATTCGCGTCAACCTGCTGCACGGCGGCATACATGTCGCCCGCAGTCAGCCCGTCCGTACCGTCGCGGTTCGAGCCGATGCGCACCATGTCGCCGCTGCTCAGCGCGCGGGTGCCCGACAGGGTGGTATAGCCGTAATCGTCGGACAGATTGGTCGCGATGTTCAGAACGATGCTCAACCCGCCATCATTGGTGACGGTGACCTGCGTCTTGCTGTCATTGGTGGCGTCCAGCGTCGCGTCGTCGGTCGCGCTGACCGTAACATCGCCGCCCGCGACCAGAGCGTTCACATCGCCGCGCGTCGCCGCAGACCAGCCCGCCGTGGTGCCAAAACCCGTATCCGCCGGGATCGCGACACTGCCCGCCGCGCCGGTCCATTTCCAGACATTGCCATCCGCCGCGATCACGAAATCGCCCGTTTTCAGATCCGCGCTGCCCGAAGGCTCGACAAAGGCGCCGGTGATCCAGGCCCGCGCGCCCGCGCTCAGCTTGTTGGAGGCGATGATGCCGCCCACACCCTTGCCCGTCGCACCGGTCAGGGCACTGGCCGCGCTGGTCGTCTCATTCCCGGTTTTCGCCGTGACGGTGGCGGTATTGTCCGCCGTGACGGAGATATCGCCATCCGCCGTTGCCTGCACACGCTCCATATAGGCGCGCGCCTCCGCCGGTTCCTCCCCATCGAAGGCCTCGGAAATCGGGCTGGAGCCGATCAGCGTCTCAACCGCGTTGAACAGCGCGTTGGACGGTTTCCAGCCCATCGTGTTGAACGCCGCCAGCACGCCATAGGCCGTGTCGCCGGTCGCCGTGATCGCCTGCATGTTCGCGGACATCACCATGTCATTGATCGCCGTGACGATCACGTTGCCGGTATCCGCCACACCCCCCGCCGCATCGCTGGCGTTCAGCGTGCTGTCGATGACCGCAGCCTCCGCCGCGCCCAGCATCACGTTGGTGCCGACAGTGCCGCTGATCGCCTTGCTGACCCCGTCGCCGGTCGCGGACCCGCCCGAGGAAGAGGTGGCGTTGTTCACGTCCACATGCATTTCCGCCGCCAGATCGGCGCGCACCGTAATGTCGCCATCCGTGGTGTTCAGCGTGGCGTTCCTGACGATCGCGCTGGCGCCGGAGCGGTGATCGTTCAGCACGAAGACCACGCCGGTCGCCTTGCTGTCAGAGCCGCTCTTGTCCGGGTCGCTGTCGGGGATGTTGTATCCCTGCGGAATGATCGAGCTTTCCGACGCCTGACGCCACAGGTCCAGATCGAGGAAGTTCGCCGTGCTCAGATCGACCAGAATTGGATTGCCCGAGGCATCCACATCGTTGCCGAGGTAATAATAGATATTGCCGGCCGGATCGATTTCCCCCTCGCCCGCTGCGGGCACGTTGGTGAAATTGTCCGCAACCCGCACGCGATCCTGAAAGCCGAGCGCGACAGACCCGCTGACCAGACCTGTATCGAAATCCACCGGGAACACATCGTTCAGCGTTTCCTGCAACACGTCCACACCGCCGGTATTCGACGTGGTGGAGGAGGTCACGAATTTCGTGTTCGAGAAGAACTTCGAGCGGTCCTCGGCCGAGATCGTCAGATCGTTGCCCGCGCTCAGCTTCTCACCGGTTGCTGCATCGGCATTGTCCACCAGGATCTGCGCCTTGGCCTGCGCCTTGTTCGAGGTGATCAGCGCGCCAGTGCTTTCGCCGCCTGCATCCTTGATCGCGCCCGCCTCTGACATCGTGGCGTTCGTCACCGTCGCGTTCATCAGCGCGGTGGTATACGCCGCCGCGTTCAGATCGCCACCAGCCAGGATATTGCTCGCCGTGATGGTGACCGATCCGCCGCTCTCGACCTTGCCATCCAGCAGATCGTCCGAGATGAACGGATCCCCGATGATCGCCTCGAACGTGTTGAACAGGATGTTCTGCGCCGCCCAGCCCAGCGTGTTGAAGGCCAGCGTCAAGCTTTTCGCCGTGTCGCCGGTCATGGCGTTGGAATCGATGGTGCTGTCCATCACGGTCGCCTGATCGGCGGTGATCGTAACGTCGCCCACGGTCGCGCGCAGGTCCGCATCGTGCACCACCGTCGCCGCCGCGCCCAGCAACATGTTGGTCGCCACCATGCCCTGCTTGGCCACCACGGTACCCGAACCCCAGGTCGATCCGCCCGAAACACTGACGGAGGTTGTTACGTTCGACAGCAATGTCGCGTTGCCTGTCGCCGCGATCACGATATCGCCCGTCGTGGCGGTGATGGCGACCTCGCGCACATCCACCCGGGTGGCACCGTCCACCTGGTTCGTCACCACGGTCGCGCCGGTCGCGGTCGCGTTGGAATCCGCCAGATTCCCAAGGTTCGGAGACAGCAGATCCTGCACATCCGGCACGACGGACAAATCCGCCCACAATGCGGACTCGCTCGTGTCGGTCAGATCCGCCGCCTTCAATGCGCCCATGTCCAGCGTCGCGTCCGGCCCAAGATAGATAAACACCCGCCCCGTCAGGGCGTTGAGCGCCTGCGCGTCGATCAGCGCCTGACCGGTCAGCCCGGTCGTGTCCACGCTGCCCATCCGCATCATGTCCGAGGAGGTGACGAACTGTGACCCGGAATGGTTGGTAAAGCGGTACTCGTTGGCGGCGGCCTTGGCCATGTATTCGCCAACGATGTCCATGTTGTTGATCGCGGTCGCGTCCACCAGCAGCGATGTGCCCGCGCGCATGTTCGCGCTGTCCTGCGCCGTGACGCTCAGCCCGGCGGCGGTCACGTCGCGTTGCGCATCCGCCCCGATATCCACCCAGTCCGCATTCGTGGCAAAGCTCTGCACCGCATCGCTCAATACGACCGATGGCGGCGTCGCGACGATGGTCCAGTCGTCGGAATTATCCTCGATCAGCGTCTTGAGCTTGTCACCTGCGGTATTCGTGATCGAACTGCCGTCATAGCGCAGATAGACCCCGATATCGTCCGCGAAGCCCGGAACCAGCCCCAGCAGACGCACGGTCGTGCCGGTGGACAGGCTGGAGGGCACGGATTCCAGGCCCAGTCCGTCATCCGCGTCGATCACGCTGGGCGCGCCGGTCCAGACATAGACCCGCCCGCCGGACACAACCCGGTCGCCGGTGGCCAGATCGGTGATGGTGGCGTTCAGATCATGGGTCTTGGCCGCGCCGGAGATCCAGGCCTTCGTTTCGCTCGCCACCCGGTTGGTGGCCAGAACGCCGCCGGTCGCCGAGGCGTTCGCACCGTATTTCAGGTCCTTGTAGCTCTTGCCCTTGTTGACCTCTTCGCCCTTGTCATTGGTCTTGGTGGATTCAGCGAAGGCATCGACCAGCACCCGGTCGTTCTTGGCCTTGGTCTTGGTATCGGCACCGACCGTAGCGTTCAGGATGCTGACCTCGGCCAGCTCCATCCCTGCGGTGCTGCTGTCCTTGATCTGCCAGATGCGGCCCTGGGAGTCCGTGACGTACCATTGCGCCCCGGCGGCAAGGATTTCGACCGTCAGATCGCCCTCATATCCCACGCCGAGCGTGGTGAATGCCGTCTCAAGCGCGGTGGTGATCGCCGCATCCGCAGTCGCGTCCGCCGCGTCGTCGGGCTTGGAGACCGCCACGTTGTCCAGATCCGCCGCCGTAACCGCGCCGGGCAGGATGTCGGTGGGGTCCGAGATCACGTTGCGGCTGGCCGCGCTGACGTCCAGATCGCCCGCGACGGTGGCGCTGACGTAATCCATGAACGCCTCGGCCCCCGTCGGGTCCGTCTCGATGAAATAATCCGAGCCCAGGAACGCATCCAGCGCCGCGAACAGGATGTTGCCGGTGTCATAGCCGACCGTGTTGAACGCGAAGGTGAAGGCCATCGCCTTGGACTTCGCGCTGGTGTTCATGTTCAGGAACGCATCCATCGTCGTGACGTTCAGCGCCTTGACGGTCACGTCCCCGTCCGCCGTGGTGGTCACGCTGCCATTGGACATGCCTGCCGTGGCCTTGGAAAACAGGGCGTTGGTCGCGACCACGCCGCCACTGGTTTCCTTCGCCTGAATGGTGGAGGAGTTGTGCGCCTTCAGCGACGCGCGCTCCCGCGCGATGACGGACACATCGCCATCCGCGATCAGCGTGCTTTGCGTGACCAGCGCCACCGCGCCGCCATGCGCCTCGTTTCGGGTCAGCATCGCGGATTGCGCGCTGGAGGCGCCGCCCGCGCCCTTGATCGCGAACCCCTTGAAAATCGCCTTGGCCAGCGATCCGGTCAGCAGATTGCCGGTATCCTTGAGCTGCCACAGGTTCAGGTCCGTGAAATCGACATCCGCCCAGTCCGCCACGGTCAGCGGCGTGCCGCCCAGATATTCGTACAGTTCATCCGTCGGATCCGCACCGCCGACGCCGGGCACCTGATGCAGCACACGCTGCCCGAACGTGATCGTCTGATCCGCGCTCTTGGTGGTGTAGGCGTAATCGTTCTGCGCCTTGTCGATGAGGCTGTTGACGATGCCGAAGCCCAGATCGTTATCCGCCCCGGCTGCGGTAATCATCGCGGTGGTCGCATCCATCACCGTGCTGTCATCCGCCAGGATCGCGATGCCCGCCCCGGTGATCGTGCTGGTGATGACGGTCGCGCGCGCGGCACCCGACAGCATGTTCTGCGTGACGACCGCCCCCGCCGACGCCCCGTCCGCCCCGCGAAAGGCCGAGGCCGCCGTGGTCGCATTCATATCCGTCAGCGCCGTCAACGTGGCGGAGTTCACCGCGCTGACGCTCAACGCATCCACGCCCGTCGGTGTCGCGGTCGCCGTCACGGTCGATCCCGTGACCAGCGCCGTCGCGCCCGCAGGACGCTGCGCACCGATATCGCTGGCCAGCAAGGTGTCCACCGCCATGAACAGCAGGTTCTGCGCCTCGTACCCGACCGTGTTGAACGCGATCATCAGCGCCTTGGTATCCGCACCGCCGGCAAAGGCACCGTGCAGCGTGGCATCCATCGCGGTGGCGTTGGTGGCACCGACCAGCGCACCGCCATTGGTCATCGTGACAGTACTGTCGCGCAGGGTCGCAGTGGACCCGCCGTTCAGGATATTGAGGATCAGGGCCCCGCCCACGGCGTTGCTGTCGCCGTCGCCGGTCAGGGAACTGCCGCTCGACACCGTGACGCCGATATCGCCCAGCGAGGTCAGGTTGCCGGTTCCCGCCGCCTCGACCTTCACGTCGCTGGCCGCCGCGATATCCGTCTGCTGCACCAGCGCCGCAGCGCCCGAGTCGACCTCGTTGCGCACCACGACACCGCCCAGCCCGATGGCGTCCGTCTCCTCGAAGGAATTGCCGGTGGGCACCAGATCGGTTTCGGTCGCGACCTTCCACAGGGTGGTATCGGTGAAATCGGTCGTGCGCAGATCCACCTCGGTGCCGTCAGCCCCCATGAACTTGTAGATATCGCCCGCCGTGCCGGTGGCCGTACCGGTCGAGCCGGCCAGATCGGCGTAAAGCTGCACCCGGTCGCCGAAGTCCAGCGACGGGTTCGACCCCAGTGTCTCGGGCGTCAGCAGATCGCCATCCGTCTGGATCGTGCCATTGGTCCGGTAATCCGCCGGGCTGATGCCGCCGATCAGCGCGTCCACGTTGGACGCCCCGCCATCGGTCGCCGCTGTCGCATTCGCGACCAGCTTGACGTTGGCATTGATGCTGGCGCCGTCATCGGCCTTGACGCTTACATTTCGGGTGGAGGTGATGGTGGAGCGTGCGGCCCCATCATTCTGCACACTCGCACGGGTCGCGGAGGTCACCATGTTGGTGGCCAGCACGATGCCCGCGGCATAGGACTTGGTCTTGCGGCTCGCCGCGATGGACTCGTTCTTCGCCACGTTGGTTGTGGTCGCGTCCAGCAGCATCTGCTCCGTCGTGGCCAGCACGCTGACATCGCGCCCGCTGATGGCGGATCCGCTGACAAGGGCCACCGTCTCGAACCCGGTATAGGTCACGTCCAGACCCAGGCCCAGGATCGTGTCGATCCCCTCCTCGAAATCGGTGTAATCCACATCCCGGCCAAGGTTGTTATACGCCACCGCCAGTGCAATCGCCGCCCCGTCGCCGCCGACGGTCTGCGCAGTCGCCTCCGTCTTGGAATCCAGCAAGGCGTTGCTAGTCGCGGTGATATCCACATCGCCCGCCGCCGTAATCGTCGCCCCTGTCACGCTGGCCGTGGTGCCGCCCAGCAATTCATTCACCGCCAGCGTCCCCGCGATGTTCAGCGCGAAGCCCGTCGGGTTCACATATCCTGTCGGCACGTTGAGCTGCTGCGCGCCGGAATAGGACACCAAAACCATCGCATTCGTGGCGGTAACGTCGATATCGCCGGTGGTGGCGGTCACGCTGCCGCCCGAGACGACCGTCGACACCGAGCGCGTCACCTCATTCAATGCCAGCCCGAATGGCAGGCTGATCGAGGTGAAGCCCGCCAGCCCGATATCGAAATCCTTCGCCTGCACGATGACGTTGGACGTATCGTTCGCGGACAGAATGACCGCGCTGCCCGAAACCGTGGCACCCGTCAGCGACACGCCAGTCGTGCCTGTCACCGTGTTGCTGGCAACGATCGCCTCGGAGGAGACGGTGGATTTGTTCTTTGCCGTTGCGGCAACCACACCGGTGCTCGTCACCGAAGCCGATCCAATGGTCACCGACGCGGTATCGTCCACCACCTGCGCCGCCAGCCCGAACAGAGTGCTTTCGATGGTCGAGGTCACATCGCCCGAGATCTCACCACTGATCGAGACGTAGCTGCCCGAAACATCGGCACCATCCGCAATCGTCACCGTCGCGGCGCGCGTGGCATTCAGGGTGGAGGCCAGCGCATCGAAGCCGATCGTCGCACTATCCTGCGTGCCAAAGACAGCATCGGTCGCTGTATACGCAGCCGAGGTCAGCGTGACGGTCAGGTCGGTGCTGTTGAGCGCGTTCAGCTTGACGCTGTTGCCTGTCAACGTGCCCGCGACATCGACCACCGCACGGTCGCGCAGCGTGACATCCGCGACGAAGGCCAGCGTGTTGTTCGCCTCAACCTCGATAGTGCCGCGCGTCCAGGCCTGTATGTCAATTGCGGTCGCGTCGATAACGGATACGGCGGCCACGTCGATGGTCGCATCCGCGCCCGCGACGAAACTCTCGCTTACGCCAGTCAGCGCCGTCGTGCCTGTGGTCGTGGCCGTGACGAAGATATCCACTGTCGAGGAGGACCGGATCGAGCCATCGACATCAATCAGATAGCTCGGATTGTCGTCCACACTGGCCGATCCGCCGGTCCTGCCGGTGTTGGTGCCTGACGCGTTGAACGTGACCTTGCCGACCTTGGACGCTGCGGTTCCCAGACTAACCCCATCCGCCACGCGTATCGAGTCCGCATAGGCCGCGATCTGGCCCTGATACCCCTCGTCGAAACCGATGAAATCGACGGAATCCGCGCCGCTTTGGCCGACGATCTTCAACTCGAACGAGGAGTCCAGCGTCGATGCGTCGAAATCCACCGCGAAATGATCGTCGCCCTGATCGCCGTTGATCGTAAGGGTGCTGATGCCCGTCAGGTCCCCGCGATAGATCTCAACATCGCGATTGTGCCGGTCGGTGATGATGACTTCCTGCGCCGTTGCCCCGGTCGCAATCCGTACTCCAATCTCCGTTCCCGCATTCAGATCGTCGTCGATGCTGACGGTCAGCGTCGAACCCGATACCGCCCCGGACGCCATCACATCCGTATCGTAGGTTCCGGTGGCCAGTCCGAATGGATCGGCCGACAGCAGAACGCGCGGTTCCATCGGGTCGAGCATCAGCCGCCATGCCGCGCGCCGCAACCGTTCAAAACGGTCACGGTCACGATGCTTCAAACGGGCGCGAAACCCACGGTTGATCGGGAGGTGGGGCAAACTACCGACAACACGGCGGCCAAACGGCATGGACACGGGCAAGTCTCCTGCAAAAAAACATTCACTTCAACACGTTAGCGCCACCCTACCCCCGCAGGTGGCGAAACCGTATCTCCGCAGTTTCCTTGTAGTCCACAAGGCCCATTCCAATCCAGCCTTTTCTAGCGAAACTCATCAAAAGCGATCCGCAGAACGTCCTTTAATTACTAGAAAAGAATCGCTTTTCAATAAAGTTTAACGAAGGGCGCAACGTTGATGAAGCGTCAAGCGAAAGACTACACAGTGGCACGACCCTCTCTTGTTGCAGAACCAACGCAGGTGCAGCAAAACGTGGATAAGCTTCAAGATATTGAGCAATCCAGCGCCTGTCCGCGATTTTTAACATTTGCGCCATTTTGCGGGCCAAAGCGATATCCGGGGGGCAATCCAGCCAGATCGCGGCCGAAATCAACGGCGCAACAGGGGGCCATGCCGGGCCGAGCAGGCCGTCGAGGATCACCCGCTCGCCCCCATCGCGCAAACGCTCCACCAAACCCGGAGCGGTGATTTCATCGAACGGGGCGCCACGCCGCAACCAGCATTCGATTTCATCAGGCGATCTGCCGGTCATCGTCTCATGATCGTCCCACGCCACGACTTCCGCCCCGACGCGGCGTGCCAGGGCATATGCGAGTGTGGACTTGCCCGACCCCGGCAATCCGCAGATCGCAAGGATCATGTCTTGACCCCCACCGTGATATGGAACGGCAACCCCAGATCCGGTGTGAATTGCGTCACCTCGCATCCCCGCGCGCGCAATGCCGCCGCATACCACTCACCCGAGCGGTAGAACGGAGCGAAGACCAGATCCGCGCTGAGCCAGTACGGCAATGGCCCCGTCGCTTCCAGCGGCCCCCGCTCCGCGATGATCACCTGACCGCCCGGCCCCAGCGCGGCCAACGCGTGATCCAGCAGGGTTCCGCGTTGATCCTCAGGCCAATCATGCAGAACGCTCTTGAACAGAACGGCATCCCAGGGCGCGCCGGGCAGTTCATCCCACTCACCCTGCCGCGCATCCCCCGCCACGAATGTCGGGCGCGCGCCCGATGCTCGCTCCGCGTTGCGCCGCTTGCCCAATTCGCAAACGCCCGGAAGGTCGAGCACCGTCACCTCCGCCCCGAACGCAGTCATGATCGCGGAGGCCAGAACACCGACATTCCCGCCTACCTCCAGCACACGCGCACCGGGGTCGAGGTCAATCGCGGCGGTGATTTCCGGGGCTTCGGTCTCCGTCAGGACGGCCACGTAATCGCACCAGATCTGCGTGCGGGCGAGGGCATCCGCATCGGTTTTCAGCGCGTGGGAATAATCGAAGATGTCGAAGCTATGCGCCTGTTTCATGAAGGTCGGCAGATCGCCCACCAGATCGGACATGCCCATCGCCAAATCGACGCTGACCGCCTTGAGAAACCGAAGCTTATGCGCCAGCGCGGTCCGCCTTGCAGGCCACACACGCGCGAACGCGTCGGTCAGCGAAAGCGCATCGCCCGTCCGCACCACCACGCCCGCCCTTTCCAGCAACACGGGAAAGAACGCCGCCTCCGCCGGCAGGTTCAGCGCATCCACGGGCACCGCTCCATCCAGCGCGATACGGTCGATCAGACCGCGACGCACCCCCAAATCGAGCGCCATGGCGCCGGGAAAGGTTTCGAGAAAGGCGTCTTCGGGTGCGTGGGGATTTGCATATGTCATGGGCGGAGGGTGGCCGCAGGCGTAGGGCCGGTCAATACAGGAGTTTTCCAGCGCGCAAGCCCTTGAAATTTTGTCCGTTTTGCGAAGTTGCCCATGGGCAATTCCAACCGACCCTCTTACGCTTACAAAATGGGCGGCCCATCCGAGGCCGCCCAAGTCTTTGTGAACATTGATCTTTCCGAAAGTTGCCCGTGGGCAATCGCACTATCGTCGCTTGGCGGGATAATGCTCGGCCATGAATTGCGAGAAGCACTCCTTGACCGCCTCGCGGCTCAACCCCTCGTCGAATTCGAGGCGGATGGTCCGCCCGGATTTGCGCATTGTGATGCCCTCACGCTCCCCTGCCCGCTTGAAGCTCTGCGTCTCCTTCGGTGCAGGCGGAGCCTTCGGCGGTGTGTTGAGGTAGTTGAAAATCGCCTGGCCATCAGTCAGCGGGTTGCCTGCCTCACGGCGTCGGATCAGTTCGCTGCACCGGTCGAACAGCGCCCGCTCCTCCTCAGGTGTGGCCATCCATCGCCGAAGCGCGCGGGCGTGACGCTCCTTGATCAGCGTCTTGTCACCATAGGCCAGCACGATCTGTCCGGGCAGTTTCGCCAGTTGCAGATAACGGCTCAGCCACGCGGGGGAAACTTCGAGCCGCGCGGCCATCTCCTTTTGCGAGCCGCCGTAATACATCATGCAGGCCATCGAATAATCCACCGCCCGTTCGTAATCGGAGATGTCGCGGCGGTCGCGGTTCTCGATATCCGCGAGGCGAAACGCCTCCTCATCGGTCAGGTCGCGCACGTCGATCAGGAACTTGAATTTCGGATAGTTGTTCGCCCGCAACCAGCTGACGGTCCAGTGACGGCGCGCGCCGCAGATCACCTCGTATTCGAAGCCGTCCTCAGCATCCACCCGGCGCACGATGGCGGGAAATTCCTGCTGACCCTGCGCGCGCATACCCTCGATCAAATCGGCGCAGTTTTCCTCATTCAGCATGTCGTAATCGCGGTTGTGCTGCATCCACATGCGGCAGATCGCGGGATCGACCCAGCGCAGGGTCTTCTCCTCGGTATCGGCACGATCGCTCAGCCCCGTGCGCCGTTTAAGGAACCGGGTGCCGGACTGGCGGTCGGTGTCATGGGCCTTCGCGGCGTCCAGACCGGACAGAACATCGTTGAATACGTCATCGTGGCGCTTGCTCATAGCAGGCCCTCCTTTCGCAGACCGGCATGGTGGCTCGGCCAGGATTTGCGGATCAATAGCTCGACCTCACGACCGACGGCGTCGAGATAGGCCCGGCACCGGCGGTGGGTCTCGGTTCGGGTCTGGGCCCCGGTCAGTTCGTAGACCGTGTGCAGGTTTGCCGTCGCGTTGTCGATTTCGGCGCTGTCCTTCAGCACGGCCTGCAACATGTCCTGCGGAAACACCGCATCCATCATACGTTTGATGGCGACATGCGCCGATTTGTTATCGTTCATCTTGGTGGCCAGAATCTTGACGAAGCGATAATCGCGCGCGCCCCCGGCCTCCGCCAGATCGCCCAGGGTCGCATTCATCATCTTGAGGAAATGCGCGGTCGAGGCGAAGTCGATGTTGTTGGGCGGTGCCGGAATGATCAGCGCATTGGCCGCTCGCAGCACGCTGAGCGAGATCATTCCCAGCGCGGGCGGCGGGTCGAGCAGGATGATGTCGAACTGGTCCTTGATGCTGTCGATACCGTCGCGCAGACGGTCGAGCACGAATGCATCCTCGCGCACCATGCGGGCCGCAAATTCGTATTCCGCATCGTAGAGCCCCAGATTGGCGGGGATCATCGCGATGCCGGGCCAGTAGGTCGCCCGCAACGCATAGTGCAGGGATTTCGGGCCGCCGTGCCGAAAGAAGGGGTAGAGGGTTTCGTCCTCGTCATCGACATCGACATCGGGATTGAGGCCGAACATCGATGTTGTGGACGCCTGGCTGTCGCAATCTATGACGCAGACGCGGTAGCCCTTGAGCGCGAAATACTGCGCCATGTGGCAGACAACGGTGGATTTGCCGACGCCGCCCTTGAAGCTTTGCACCGCGATCACGGCGGCCTCATCCGTATCGGCGCGATGGGGCAGGGTGCCGAAGACCTGCCGCATCCGGTTGATGTCGGACAGGGCGTAGCCGGTGCGGCGCCCCGTCTCGGCGTCCTTTTCCGCGACGGGCAGGCGACCGTCATCCTCGGCCTCGCGGATGGTCTTCTCGGTTCGGCCCACCATTTGCGCGGCCTTGCGAACGGTGAAGCTGAGTTGCAGACGTTTCGAGGTGCCGGGCGCGAACACACGGTCGCGAAGACGTTCGATTACCGTGGCCGCGCGGGTGGAGAGCAACTCCAGCTCCGTTTCTCCGACGGGAGGCAACACGGATGGGGGCAGGGGGGACTGCGACATGGATCGCTCCGCTGTGAAGAAAGGTTGCGCCAAGCTTGCCGTTTTCGGGATTCTGCGACAAGTGCGGTTTTTGAAGGTGAACCCCTCAAAAACCGGAAATTCCGGTAAAATGATCCGATGGTCGGAGCTGACATACTGCTGAGTCGCAAAAATCACCCGATTGGTAAGGCTCGATTCGGAATGAGAGGTCGCCCTTACCCTCTCCCATAAACTCAAAATCACCTCTTCCTGGTTCAGATTCTTGTTGTTCTTTGTTCGCGGACGCTAAATGTCTGATAATTCAAGGGTATTAATGCATATTCCTTACCTATCGGGTGCGTCGCCCTACATATCGGGATGGTTTGGCTTACGAATCGGGCTGGTTGATCTTACGAATCGGGAGGCTGGCGTATCCTTACATATCGGGACGGGCGGGGCGCAGAGAATCGGGTGTCAAGGAAAGCCAATGAAAACAGGGGCAAAATTGCTGGTCGAGAGAAGCGGACTGAGACTGTCGCTTACGTTTCGGGTGATTGCGCAGGTGGAAACGTCGGTGTAGGCTTACGTAACGAGGCTGACAAAAGTAAGAGAATGGACGTATGGCACCCGACTCGAAGCCATCATACCGCACCATGCAGGCTAGGCCCAATGCGGAATCGTTGATCAAGCCGGGCGAACTGGTCGATCTGGTCGAGGTCACGCCGCTGACCCTGGCGGATCGGCGGATCTACAACCAGTTGCTGGAAAACGCCTGGGATGACATCGACAAGCCGGTGGTGCACACGATCCCGAAGTCGCTGCTGCGCGGGTCGCACAACTCGAACGACAGGGTGGGGGAAAGCGTTGAACGTCTGATGTCCTCCATCGTGCGGGTGGCGGTGAAATGGGACGGTGAGCCTGCTGTTGAGCGTGTGCAGCTTCTGGGCGGCAATATCGAACACACCCGGGCGGACGGAATGTTGCACTACGAGATTCCTGCGCGCCTTCGCAAGATCATCGGAAACTCGACCATCTTTGCTAGATTGCAACGCGACGTGATGTTCGCGCTCAGCTCGAAATACGCGCTGACCCTGTATGAAATGGTGCAAAAGCGCGGAAATCTGAAACATCGCTCGGAGGAGCAGTTCACCCTGGACCAGTTGCGCGGGGTTCTGGGCGTGCCGCGAGGCAAGCTGATGGAGTGGGCGAACCTCAACAATCGGGCGATCAAGCCGGCGGTGGCCGAGGTCTCAGCCTTGTCGGATTACATCGTTCAGATGGAGCCGGTGAAGACCGGGCGGCGCGTGACCGGCGTCAAGCTGCGCTGGTGGCGCAAGGACGGGCAGGGGGAGGCGGAGCGCGCGCGGGCGATGGCGTTTTCCTCCGTCGGGCGGCGGGCCAGGGCGGAGGGGCGCACCGAACCGGTGGTGGATCCCGTGGAAAAACCGCGCGCGCGGCCCGCACGGCTGGACCGGCAGGGCCCCGCATTGGCCACCGAGACATATGAGACCGCCCGCCTGCGATTCCCCGGATACGATATCTATCACGTGGAATCCGAGTGGCGAACCTGGTCCGCGGGCAAGGACGCCGTGCGCGATCCCGACAAGGCGTTCCTGGCTTTCTTTCGCAGTTTTGCCGAAGGGCAGCCCCTTTAGATACACGTTAAACGTGTATTTGGAAGATAATTGCCTATTCAAGGATAGGCGGACCGCCTGTTGGTAACGATTATCACCGTTTTCATGCTTTAATAAGGTAGAGAACTATACGTGGGATCGTTATCCTGCCCTTGCGTCGCCTTACACCGGGTGGCGCTGTCTAGGACTGGACCCCGTATGATCCCGAATGGGTATATATTCTTGAAGCTCACGCTTGCGGCACATTTGCTGGCGGCCTGTTTTCCTGTTTCGCAGGTGGCGCTGGATGAGATCGACGCGCCGGTCTACGCGGTCGAAGGCGTGGCGGATGAAACGGCGGACGGGCTGCGGCAGGCTGAACTGATCGCGCAAGGCTCCCCCATCTATCAGGCGCAGACAGGCCGTTTTGAGGGAAGCGCCGTTCTGATGCCGGGTCGGGCGCTGTCCGAGCTGCGCGATTTCGGAACAGATCTGACTGCGGCCGCGCCCCGCGTCGTGCCTGCCGGAACCGATCTGAGGACGCTGGCATTTCTGGCCCGGACGCAGAACCTGCGCGTGGCCCAGGCGGCGGAGGGGGTGCGCCGCGCGGATATCGAGCGTGACAATGCGGGCATGGCGCTGTCCCCGCGCATCGGCAGCGACATAGATTTCGGTCGGGTCGAGGAGCGGATCGGCCGGTCGGGCGGCCTGGGTGGAGCAGAGGGGAATTTCGATCGCACCATCCTGCGGGTGGAGGCCGTGCAGCCGATCTATGATGCGGCGGCGCTGGCGGCGCGGGATGCGGCGGATCGGGCGCAGGGTGTCGCCCGCGCGGCCTTCGCGGCGGAGGCACAGGCCGCCGTGTTCGAAGTCACGGATACGTATCTGCGCGGCATGACCGCCAAGGCGCGCCGCGATCTGACGGAAAAGCGGCTGGGCAGGGTGCGCGACCAGCTTTCCGCCGAGGGGCGGTTGCGCGCGGCGGGCCGCTCGGTCGCGGCGGCGGCGCTGGTGCTGGATGTGGAACGCGGCGCGGCGGAGGGCGACATCGCCCTGTTCGATCAGGAACTCGACACCGCGCTGGCCGATTTGGCCCGGCTGACGGGACGCCCTGTTACGGATATCGAGGTCATCCGCGCCTCTGCCAGCGCCTACGAACTGCCGGGGCCTGTCACCGGCTATCTGGCCGACGCGTTGGAGGCCAATCCCCTGATGCAGCAGCGGCGGCTGGAAACGGTGCGGCGCCGGGATCTGTACCGTGAGGCGGTGGCCCGTGATTTCGCGCCCCGGGTCGAGGGCTATGCCCGCGCCGATTACGAGGGGGAAAGCGGCTCCGCCTCGCGCATCGGAACGGACACGGAGGAATATGCGGTCGGCGTGCGTGTCAGCGTTCCGATTTATAATCGCACCGGAACGGGTTATGCGCACCGGGTCGCTGAAAGCGCCTATCGCGATGCCACCCTGTCCGAGGTTGCCTTGCGACGGCAGTTGGAGGCTGAAATCGTGACCCTGATCGCCCGCGTGGATCAGGGGTTGAGAGCGTTGTCCGGGGCGGAGCGTGCGCTGGCTGCGGCACAGGCGCTGGTGCGGTCGGAACGCGCGGCGGTCGCGTCGGGGGTCGCCGCGCCCGTTGCCGTGCTGGCGCGGGAAATCCAGTTGATCCGGGCCGAGGAAAGCCTGCTGCTGCGCCGCTACGAAATTCTGCGGGCGCGCGCGCGTCTGGCCTTTCTGACCGGCAACGATCCGGTGGAGGTGCTGATATGAGGATGCTGGGTGTCGCGCTGTTATATGCTGGGTTGAGCCTCGCCGGGCCGTTGGCGGCGCAGGCGATCAATCCCGGTGCGATTCAGGCCCGACCGCAAGGGGCGCTGGATTGTGCCATCCTGCCCGCGCGGATCATCGAGATCGCCCAGCCGATCCCCGGCATTCTGGCGGAGGTCCGCGTTCGCCCCGGCCAGATGGTCGAGGAGGGGCAGATCCTCGCCCGTGTCGATACCGACATCCTGCGCGCCGAACTGGCACAGGCGGAATTGCGCGCCGCGGGCGTGGCGACGTTGCAGGCCGCGCAGGCCCGGTCCGAGGTGGCGACCCGGCTCTATACTTCGGCGCGACGGGCCTATGATGGCGGCGTCATCAGTGCCGCCGCGCATGAGGAAGCCCTGCGTGACAAACTGACCGCGCAATTCGATCTGGAGCGGGAGCGCGAAGCCCGCGCCCTGGCGGAGGCGGAGGCGGAACGTCTGCGCATCCAGATCGCCAAGGGCGACATTCGCGCGCCCGCCAGCGGCATCATCGGCGAGGGGCTGCTGTCCCCGGGTGAGGTCGCCAGCGGCGATCCGGTCGCGACACTGGTTCAGGTGGATCCCATGCGGATCGAAGTCTTCGTTCCCGTCGGACAGCTACAGCAATTGAGAGAGGCCCCCGAACAGACGATCCGGGCGGGGGACAGGGGCGATGTGCAGGCGCAGGTGCGGCTGGAATACATCTCGCCGCTGGCGGATCAGGGCTCGCGCACGATCCGGGCCTACTACACGACCAATAGTGACGAGATCGCACCGGGCTATCGCTGCGTGATGGTGCCATGACACAATTTTGCTGGATTCAAGGTGCAGATTGCGCGCTCGGACTGGCCGTTATCAGGATGATGCGACATGGGTAAGCTGGAAAAAATCGGTGCACAGGCACGGCTCGGCGAAGAGACGCTGGCACAGATGAAGGCTCAGATGGTTCCGATGGAACCGCGCATCATGCTGGATGCATCGCTGGATCTGGACACAGGCGGTGCGGCGGGGCTGGATATCTTCCACGCGGTCGTCGGCACGCTGGATGCCCAGACCGAGGAATTGCAGTCGATCTTCGCGGATTATCAGAACACGTTGCAGCAGGCGGTCGCGGTGGCGGGAACGCTGATCGACGCGGGCGGCGATTTTGATGCACGCGGATTTGACAGTGCCACGGGCGGCGCGACCGATCTGGCCCGCGCGCAGGAGACCGCGCAAATCCTGATGTCCGACATCCGTGACACGGTGGAGGCCGCGAAGGCCGCGTTCGAGGCGAATCTCGATACCTTCGTGCAGGCGAACAAGGCGACGATCGCGGCGAATGTCGGCACGTTCCAGACCGCCGGTGCGAACGGCATCAGCGGCGATGGCGACGATGTGGGCATCACGCTGACCGGCGCGGATGTGGAAGCGCTGCTGACCTTCGACAATCTGGTGAACAATTCCGATTTCGACGATGCGATCGAGGCGTTGATCGACGGCAAGGTCACGGCGGCGGTCACGAACGACGATATCGAGGGGCTGGGCAGCGCAGTCGGCAATGCCGCGGCGGATGAGGTGACGGCGGCGTTCTTCACCCTGAACCTGACGGATGTGCAGCGCGATGGTGCGGATGTCGTCACCTTCGCGAATGAGACGGCGGACAAGATCAATGTCGTGGTGGACATGGCGGGCCTCGGGCTGGATCTGGATGTGCTGCTGGGCGCGGTCGATTTCGGGTTGGACAGCACCGCGATCACCGAGGCGCTGTTCGCGGATACGACGAGCGAATTCAGCTTCGACATCACCAAGACCTCCACCGCCAGCAGCATCGGCCTGATCGCGGACAATTTCGAGCTGCCCGATCTGGTGGCGGGCGGCGCGGTCTATGACGGTGCGGGAAGCGGGCCTTCGACCTCGCTCGGTTTCGTGTCGGGCACGTTGGAGCAGATCGACACGGTGCAGGTGCGTCTGGCGACGACGGGGGTGGACTCCATCTCTGTGTCGAGCACGTATAATTTTGGCGGGGCGCTCAACAATACGTTCAGCGCTGACCCGATCAGCGTTGCCGCCGAAATCAACGAAGTTGGTGGCGCGGGCTTTGTCAGCATCGTGGACGATACGACATATCGCTTGATCGAAGTGACCATCGCCGGAGCGCTGGACACGCAAGCCACGTCCGCCGTGCTGGATGCGGCGGCCTTCGACGCCGTAAACCAGACGGAGCGGACGTTCGCGCTGGTGGTGGGGCTGGAAAGCGTTCTGGGCACTGCCTCGGACGATGCCGTCGCGGCCTTTGTCGATGCGGCGACGCTGGATGTGGCCAGCGATTTCAGCGGCTCCATCGCGGATGCCAATATGCGCGCGGCGGTCGAGGGGGCGGTTGACGCCTTCGCGGCCTATGGCGTGGCGCAGATGAAAGATGTGCTGTCGCAGGCCGTCACCCAGATCCAGAACTTCCTCGGGCAAAGCCTGTTCGACGTGGACCTGCCGTTCACCGACCTGTCGCTGCGCGATGCGCTGGCCCCGATTCAAAGCGTGGTGGACGCGCTGGAATCCACGTTCGAGATCGACCTGAACGCCGCCGGTCTGGCAGGCGGCGCGGCGTTGCAGCCGCCGCTGACGAGTGTGACGGCGGGTGCGCCCGATGTGGGCGCGATCGTGGCGCAGGGGACCTTCGACATTGCGCTGACCGATGGCGGTGTGGACAGCACGATCACCGTCAGCGGCCCGTTCACCGATATTGCCAGCATTGCGGCGGCGATGGACGCTGCGCTGAATGCGGCGGGCGTCGGTGTCAGCGTCGATGCGGCGGGGCGTCTGGTCTTTACCGCCGATGTTGCGGGCGACGACGTGCTGGTTGATTTCGTGGAAACCGACGATCTGGCGATCGGGGATTTCGGGTTGATTGGCGCGGTGTCGTTCGCGGCGGCGACCTCCGTCACGACGGAGGAAGATATCGACGTCGGCGAACTGGCCGGGATGGAGGCGCTGGTTCTCAACGTGACCGACGGCGCGGGCACCCAGCGTGAGGTGCGCGTCGCCTCGGATGGCGGGTTCGCCAGCGTGGCCGATCTGGCGGCGAAGATGGATGCCGCCCTGGCTGATTTCAACGTCTCCGTGACGGAGGTTGCGGGCAAGCTGCAATATGCGCTGGACGATCCGGCGGGCGCGGCGGCGAAAATCCAGCTTCCGACCGAAAATGCGGTACGGGCGCAGACCTTCGACGGGCTGCTGGCCTGGGCGAATGCGCAGTTGAACGACGCGATTCCGGGGGTGAAGATCACGCTGGGCGAGGATGGTCGCCTGCTGTTCCTGTTGCCCGAATTGCAGGTCATGGCGATGACCGGGGGGTCGTTCAACCTGGACGAGATCGGCTTTGGTGACATCGCCGGGCTGGAACTGAATGCCGCGCTGACCGCGCTGTTGCGGGGTGAGTTGAGCACGGCGCTGGCCATTGATCTGGCTGGGCTGATCGGGGACGCGGACGACGCGCTGACCGCGCGCGCTGAAAATGACGGCACGCTGGTCACGACCGGTTTCGCGGATCACGTCTATGTTCAGGACACGTCGATTTTCGCGTCGATCAGTGCGGCGACGACCAGTCTGACGGCCTCCGCCGATCTGGGGCTGGTCAAGGCGGCGATAGGGCACGACACGCCGACGGACAACTTCATCGTGCTGGACGCGCAGATGTTCGCCACCCTGACGGGGGAGGATGGCGGAACGGGCGATTTCGATCAGGCCGTCTCACTCAGCACGCTGGCAGACAAGATCACCGCCGGACGGGCGCTGGATCTGCTGGGCCGGTTCGAGCTGGGCGGCGGCGCGATCACGACCGAGGATGGCGACGTCGTGCTGGACGGCGCGAACCTCAAGATCAACAACGACATCTATGCAAACGCCTTTGACGCGGGTGAGGTCGGCAACGTGGCCGTCGTGCATTTCGGGGATGTCAGCATCGAGGTGGCGGGTCTGGCCGGGCTGGGCACGGATGCTGTCAACGCTGTTACCGTCGGCGCCCGCGATCTGTTCGATACGGACACCTGGAGCGTCATCATCGACAGCCCCGTGGCCGAGGCGCTGACCGGGCTTCAGACGGGCGATACCCTCGATACGCTGACCAACATTGCCGGGCTTCTGGTGGATATCGGTGCGGCACTGGCGGAGGATCTGCCGTTCCTCGATCAGGACATCCCGATCCTGAATTTCTCACTGCTCGATGTGGCGAGCTTCTCCGAAGATTTCCTGGCGGCGGTTCAGGACGCGCGCAACAACCCGCAGGGCACGCTCGACACGCTCGACGCGAAGCTGGAAGAGGTGTTCGGGCCCGACACGGTGGTGCTGGCCTGGGATGCGACGGGCAGCGTACTGACCTTCGATCTGAATCTGGTCTACGGCACCACGGGAACGACGCCGCTGGCGATAGATCTGGTCGGTATGCTGGGGGATCAGCTGGAAACGCTGGTGGGTGCCAGCGTTGCGGATGTCGTAACCGGACTGGTCGATGCACGGGGCGACGCGGAGCTGACGCTGACCACGGATCTGATCCTGGACCTGAGCTTCGGCATTGATCTGAGCGGATTACTGGCGGAGCCGGTGGATTTTGCCAGCAACACGACCGCTCTGGGCCTGCTGGCCAGTGTCGGCTCGATTGTCGGGGCGAATGGCAACGACCTGCGCGTCACGCGGACCGATCGCGACACGGGTGAGCGCAGTGTGGTGGAGATCGACCTGAACGGGGCGGAGACGGTGGACGATGTCGTCGGCCTGATCGACGCGGCGGTTGGCACGGGCTTTGGCACTGCGACGCTGGGCGACGGAACCGGCGACAATGTGTCGTTCAGCTATGACGCGGCAACGGGTGAGTTCACCTTTGGCGATCAGGATGCCACCGCGCGGGATAGCGACGACGTGATCGCGCTGTTCGGTGCCGCCTCGCAGGACAGCGCCGATGATGGCGGCGTACAGGTCGTCACGGCGAGCGGTGCCCCGGGCACGCCTGCCCTGGCCTATGCGTTCGACGTGATCGTCAACGGTGAAAGCGTAACGGTGAACGTGCCCGGCGACGGCGCGCGCGCCACGGTTGCGGATCTTGCCGATGCGATCAATGCGGCGATGCAGGATGCGGATATCCTGCGCTCGGCCATTGATGCCTCGGCCGTGCCGGGCATGACCGTGGCGTTGAGCCAGCTGATGCGGGCAAGCGAAGTCGGCGGCGTTCTGGTGATGACCGCGACCGATTTCGCCGAGACGCAAGGCTACGACCCGATCAGCTTCACCCTGACCGGTCAGGATGTCAGCCACGAGGTAACGTTCGAGATCAAGGAGCTGGACGGCGCGAACGCGGCGCGGATGCTCGGCTTCGAAAACGGGCAGGAGCTGGACGGTGCGGATGCGACCTCCGCCGCGGTGTACGAGAGTGCGGGCGATGGCAAGGTGCGGACCTTCATCGACACCGACAACACTTCGATCCGGTTCGAACTGCGCGCCGGCTCGGAGGGGTCGATCAACGCGGTTCTGGGTCTGGGCCCGGTGGAGGCGACGGTGGTCGGCGGCACGGCCCTGATCGACGCGGGCGACGGATCGGGCGACGCGGCCCGGATCGGCGTGGAACTGAACGATGCGGACGGTGATGCACATGACGGCCAGCTGGACCTGTCGCTGATCGGTGACATCGCCAATCCGCTGGACCTGTTCATTCCCGAGGTGCAGCTGGGCGTCAGCATCGACCTGCCGTTGACGGACAATCTGGGCGTTCTGGGTGACGATGCGGGATTCCAGTACATCGCGCCGTTGATCCAGACAAAGGCGGGGATCACCGCCGCGAATTTCGACACCAGCGACATTGCCGGGAATTTCGAGGGCGATCTGATCGACTTCTTCGAAAACCCGTCGGCGGGCTTTCCCACGACCAACGTGGTGCTGAATCTGGATGGGTTGGAGGATGCGTTCGCGGATATCAACGTTCTGGGCCTGCTCAACGATCCACGTCTGGTGCTCAACGGCCTGGATCTGATCCTCAGGCAGACGGACAACCTGATCGGCGGGTTTCTGGACACCGTGAACCTGCCGGTGATCGGCGACGGTCTGGGCGCGGGTCTGTCGGTGATCGACGACATGCGCTACGAGGTGATCGCGCCTGCGCTGGAATATGCCAGCCAGCCCAAGGCCGACGGCTCTCTGCCCACGACGGTGGATCTGCTGACCGGATTCCTGAACGAGCAGATGAACGATCTGTTCGGCACCAGCGGCGTCGTCTACATGCAGGCGTTTCTGGATACGTCGGGCGGCACCAACGACAGCTATCTGTACGGCAACTTCAATTTCTCGGGCAATCTGTTCGCGGCATCGCTGGATGCGGGCTTTGACATCGGGATTCCGGGGTTCGAACTGGAATTCGAGGACGGCACCGCAATCGATCTGTCGGTGGATTATGACGCCAATATCGCGTTCGGCATCGACAGAAGCGGGTTCTTCCTGCTCAACGATGAGGATGAGGCGGAAATCAGCATTGATTTTACCGTCGATGCGGGCAACTTCGCCGGCAGCTTTACCATGGCGAACCTGTTGCGGTTGTCGGCCGTGGGCGTCGATACCGCGAACACCAACGGCAGTGGCTATGCCGCCGCGCCGGGTGAGGCGGGCTATGACGGCGGTCGCATCGGGGTGGAGGCTTCGTTGAGCGCCGACCTCTATGGCGAACAGGGCACGGATATGACCCGCGATCTGTCCGGCATCAGCGTTGAAAAAGGCGGCACCGCGCTGGACTGGGAAAAGGAAGTCCGGCTGTCGGGATTGCGGATGAGCGATCTGGTCGCGGTGGCCTTCACCGCCGAGGCCTTCGCGGAGATTCAGCTGACCGCCGGGGTCATCAACCCGGTAACGGGCGAGTCCGTCCAGATCGGCGGCATCGACGCATTGCCCCCGGTCACGACCGAACTGATCGTCGAGGCCAGCTTCGACACGTCGCGCAGCGGCGAGATGTTCAGCCTGGACGCTCTGCGGTTCGAGGATGTCCGGCTGGATGCGAGCGATCTGTACGAGGCCTTCCTCGCGCCGATCATCGACCCGCTGGCGCCGATCATCGATCCGCTGGCCGAACTGGGCCGCGCGCTGAACACGCCACCGCTGAGTTTCGCGTTCGGTGCGCTGACGACCGTGTTCCCGGTTCTGGGCATCGTGGATACGATCGCGGACATCATCGTCTTTGTGGATGATATCAAGGATTCCGGCGGGATCGTCCTGTTCGGAACATTCGATTTCGTCAACCAGCTGGACGATCTTGCCGATGGGTCCGCCCGTGCGGGCAATCTGGATTCAGACGATCTGGTGCGCACGGAGGCGGGTGCGGCAATCACCGGCACGTTCGGCGGCACCGGTCTGTCCATCGACCTGCCGATCATCTCGGACCCGTCGAACGTGATCGCGTTGCTGCTGGGCAATTTCGAGGATGTGACGCTGGTCACGGCGACCTACACCCTGATCGATTTCGCGTTCGACGTAGATGTCGTCGGATCGCTGGTCGATGCGGCGGGCCTGCCGTCCAAAGTGGTTTCGCCCATTACCGGCGCGTTGGACGCGCGGGTTCACGGCCATGGCTTCGCGGGCTTCACCGTGGGTTACGATCTGTCGGGCGTGGTCAACTTCATCGACACGATGCAGCCCGAGCGCCTGTTCGACGGCATCTTCATCGACAGTTCCGACGGCGGGCTGGTCGATTTCGGTATCGGGTTCGAGGCGGAAGCCTCCATCAGTATCGCGATCGCGTCCGCGTTCCTGCGCGGGTCGGGCGATGCCAGCTTCAGGCTGGGCTTCAACGATCCCAACAGCGACGGAAAGCTGCGCATCCCCGAGATCGTCAAGGTGGTTGAGGCGGTGGCGGATTCCTCCGGCTTCGTCGAGGCGCTGGAGCTGGTGTTCAAGGGCGACGGCGGGTTCTCGTTCGGGGCCAGTGCGGGCGGATCGGTCGGTATCGGCCCGGCCTCGGTGAGCTTCTCGATCGATATCTTCGAGTTCGGGACCAGCTTCACCTTTGGCGGTCTGCCAATTCCGGGTGAGATTTCCTCGGACATTGCCGATACCGGCAACACAGCGATCCTGAACATCGGCTCCCGTTCCGGGTTGAGCCTGACCGACGCGACGGAGGATGGCGACGACCGGCTGGTCATCACCGGCCCGAATTCCCCGATCTCGGTCAACTGGACATCGGGTGGCACCAACCAGATCGCCGGGCTGGACCCCGCCACCAGCGCGATCATCATTCCGGCCGGCAATGGCGACAATGATATCGACATGTCGGGCATTACCGACACCACACCGACGCTGACCTATACGGGCAGCGGCAACGACAATATCGTCCTGTCCGATCAGGGCTTCCACGTCGTTTTTGCCGGTGACGGGCAGGATACGATCACCGCCGGCGCGGGTGCGACGGGCGAATACTGGATCATCGGTGGCGGTGGGCGCGACACCATCACGGTGGGCGGCACGGGCAGCACGCTGATCTTCTCGGACGACGATTACGGTTTGCGCGATGAGTTCCTGGCGGCCTTCGCGGCCGGTGGGTTCAACAAGGCCGCGGCAGAAGCGATCGTGGCTGGCCAGTGGGGCGATCAAAACAAGACGCTGGATGATTTCAAGACCAGCTATACCCAATCCACGCAAAGCATCGCAGGCTCGGACGCGGATGTCGTCACAGTCGGATCGGGTGATCACGTCATCTTTGCCGGGGCGGGGGCGGATTCCATCACCACCGGCGGCGCGTCCGGCACGGTCGAGATCTATGGCGGTGCGGGTGACGACACCATCAACGGGAACGGCGATTTCGTCACGGTCGAGGGGGGCGCGGGTGCTGACCGCATCTTCCTGGGGGACGGACAGAACAAGGCCTATGGCTGGTCGGCCCAGTTGAGCGCGGACGGTCTGTCGGGCGATACCGCGTTGAACACGGCGGCGTCGCAGGATGGCGCGGACCTGATCATCGGCGGCGAGGGCACGGACGAGATCTGGGGCCACGCAGGCGATGACGTGATCGAGGGCGGCGGTGGCGATGATCTGATCAAGGGCAACCTTGGCAACGACATGATCACCGGCGGCCGGTTCGAGGTGACGCAAGGCGGCAACACGATCGACGTCGCGGCCTCGACCCTGCATCTGAGCTTCCCCGGTGTGCTGGTGGTTGACAGCCTCGACCTGTCCGACGGGCAGGATACCATCGACGGCCATGGCGGCAACGACATCCTGCTGGGCGGCGGTGAGGGCGACAGCATCACCGGCGGCGGCGGCTCCGACATGATCGTCGGGGATTTCGGCCAGACCACGTTGAGCGCGAACCGCGTGGTGCAGGACTTCACCGCCGCGCAGGTGGATTCGACCAATCAGGGCGCGGACACCCTGACCGGCGGTCTGGGCAACGATATCCTGGTGGGGGGCGGGGCGTCCTCCGGCACCGTGGACGTGCTGACCGATCTGTCCGGCACCGGGGTTCTGATCGGCGATTACGCCGACATTCGCGGCGCGCGTCTGATGGAGGCCGTGACCCAGGTCACGAGCGTCGCCACATCCTTTGGCAATGCCGACCGGATCACGGCGGGTGCGGGCCACGACATCATTCTGGCGGGTGAGGGCAACGACACCGTGGATGCGGGTCTGGGCACGAATATCGTGTCCGGCGATCTGGCCCATGTCGATTTGATTGGCGGTGAGATCACCGTGATCGCCACGCTGAACAAGTTTGCCGACAGCATCATCTCGGGCGTTGCCTCGGATGCGGGCGGGGCGGCGGCGGATGCGGCTGACATGATCGTCGGCGGCAGCGGTGATGACACGATCTCCGCCGGGATCGGGCGCAATGCCATTCTGGGCGATGACGGAACGATCCTGTTCGACGCGGCGGCACGGCGTGCGATCATCAACTTCGTTCCTGCGCTGGATGCCAGCCAGGCGGAGGCGGACCGCGTGGCCGCCGACATCGCATTGATCGAGGGCATGACGCTGCGCCTGACCGCCTCCATCACCGATCTAGACGGCGATGATGTGGTCACGACGCTGGGCGATGACGATTATGCCGTTCTGGGCGGCGGTGACGATATTGCCGATCTGGGTGAGGGCGTGAACTGGGCGGCAGGCGACGACGGCGTTCTGCGGGTCGATCTGTTTCAGATCTCCTCACGCTCCGACAGCCGGGGGGGTGACGATTCCATCACCACCGGGGCGGGCAACGACTTTCTCGTCGGGGGATCGGGTGGTGATACGATCACTGCCGGAGCGGGGGACAACGCCGTTCTGGGCGATGTGGGCGATATCTACGTATCGCTCGACACGATCCGCGCGACGACGCTGTTCAGCTTTGGCGGATCGGCGGATGGTGAGGATTTCGTCACGGCCCTGGGCGGTCAGGACTGGGTCATTCTGGGCGGCGACGACGATATTGCCGATCTGGGGCAGGGTGTGAACGTCGTGACCGGCGATACCGGGTCCATCAGCAATACCGGCGATGCACGGACCGCCGCGACGATCGAGGCGGGCGACGATACCATCACCACGGGTGACGATATCGACATCATCCTGGGCGGCGTCGGCAGCGATTCCATCATCGCGGGCGAGGGCGACAACCTGATCGTCGGGGATGCGGGGCAGATCCTGTTCAACATCACGACCTTCGCGGCGCTCAAGTTGACCTCCGGCCATACAGGGGAGGACGGCGACGACACTGTCACGACCGGCGCGGGCGCGGATATCGTGATCCTGGGCGGAAGCGACGATACCGCCAATGTCGGCGATGGCTTCAACCGCGTGCTGGGCGACAGCGGGACGGTGGACATCGTGGCGGGCACTCTGCTGACCGAAAGCGATCTGGATGCCGGGGACGATTCCATCACCGGCGGCATGGATCAGGACATCATTCTGGCCGGCGTCGGCGCGGATACCGTCAGCGCGGGCACCGGCAGCACGAACACGATCCTCGGCGATACGGGGCAGGTGACATACACGGTCATCGGGTTCGGCGTGTCGAACATCGTCGGCACCTCGGACGTGCGCGACGGTGCGGATATCATCACTGCGGACGGCCTGATCAATCAGGTCATGGGCGGCGGGCGTGACGACACGATCACGCTGGGCAACGGCTATAATGTCGTGCTGGGGGATTCCGGACGGATCGAGCCGTTTGCCGGCCTGCTGTTGGCGGGATCCGATGCGTTTGGCGGCGATGACGCGATCAGCACCGGGACCTCGGCTGATGTTATCATCGGCGGCAGTGGCGACGATACGATTTCGGCGGATGCGGGCGACAACTCGATCCTCGGCGATACGGGTGAGATCCGTCACGGCGTCTTCGATTTCCTCGGCTACACGATGCTGTCCACCGGCGTTTCGCGCGATGGCAACGATGTAGTGACGACGCTGGGCGGCAACGATCTGGTCATTCTGGGCGGTCTGGCGGATACGGCCGATCTGGGCGATGGCGACAACAGGGTTCTGGGCGACAGCGGCACGATCGAGACGCGCAACGCCTTCCTGACCAGTGCGACGGATATCTTCGTCGGCGCGGATGACATCACCACCGGTTCGGGCCGTGACATGATCATCGGCGGCAGCCGTGCGGACGTGATCCGCGCAGGCGCCGGCGACAATGCGATCATCGGTGACACGGGCACGATCAACCACGACCGCGATACGCTCGCCACGCTGAACATGGTTTCGGCGTTCGAGAGTGACGGCGCGGACACGGTGACGGCTCTGGGTGGTATGGATGACGTGATACTGGGTGGCGGCAACGATGTTGCCGATCTGGGTGAGGGGCTGAACAGGGTCATCGGCGGATCGGGTGAGATCAACATCACCCAAGGCCGGATCGAGACGGCCCTGGGCACCGACGGCGTGACCTCGAACGACGACACGATCACCACCGGGGCCGCGAACGATCTGGTCATCGGCGGCTATGGCGCGGATACGCTGACGCTTGGCGCAGGTGACAATGCGCTGCTGGGCGATACCGGCCGGATTCTGTTCGATGCCAGCGACAATCGCCTGATCTCTATGCTGTCGGATATGGACGGTTCGGATGGCGCGGACAGGGTCACGACGCTTCAGGGGCGCGACTATGCGATCCTGGGATCGCGGGCGGATATTGCCGATCTGGGCGAGGGCGACAATATCGTCGTGGGTGAGGGCGGCGTGATCGACCTGACCACCGGTACGGCCAGCACGGGGCAGGCTGTCTTTGGCGGCAACGACCGGATCACGACGGCGGGCGGCGCGGATATCGTACTGGGCGGATCGGGCGCGGATATTCTGACCCTGGGCGCGGGTGCGAACCTGATCCTGGGCGATACGGGAACGATCACCTTTACCGCCACACGGGCGGCGATGGTGCTGACCTCCACCAGCAACCCGTTTGACGGCATCGACACGGTGACGACCACGACCGGGGCCGACGTGGCCATTCTGGGCGGCGGCGGCGACGTGGCCGATCTGGGCGCGAACGATAACAAGGTTCTGGCCGACAGCGGCACCATAGACGCGGTGGCGGGCACGCTGACCAACGTATCCGACATCTATTCGGGGGCGGATTCCGTCACGACAGGCGGCGGCGCGGATATTGTCATCCTCGGCTCCGGCAACGATACGCTGGACGGTGGCGCGGGTGACAATCTGGTGCTGGGCGATACCGGCACGATCAGTCATCAGGTGGGCACCGCGACGCTGATCGCGATGCAGAGCGTTACCGACACGCGCGACGGGCGCGACACGGTGCGCGTGCTCGAAGGATCCGACCGGATCATCCTCGGCGGCAATCAGGACATCGCGCAGATCGGCGCGGGTGACAACTGGGTCCTCGGCGACAGCGGCCTGATCGACCGGACGACCGGCACGATCAGCAGCGTTGCCTCGGACCAGTCGGCGGCGGATCGGATCGTGATCGCGCTGACCGGGGGCGTCGCCTCGGGTGCGAATACGGGCAACGATATCGTCATCGGCGGCGCGGGCGCGGATGAGATCGACGTCAGCGCGGGCAACAATGCCGTGATTGGCGACAGCGGCACAGTCATGTTCGCAGTAGGGGCGGAAACGCTGATCTCCCTCACCTCGACCAGCGACCGGCGCGATGGGGCCGATACGCTGCATGCGCTGGAGGGGGACGATATCGCCATCCTCGGCGGTGCGGCGGATATCGCCAATCTGGGTGAGGGCGCCAATCGCGTGATCGGTGACAGCGGGCTCGTCGATGTGGTCGGGATGAGCATGAGCGCGACCTCCGCCACCTATCTGGATGCGACACCTGCCGCCAGCACGGCAGGGGATGCCGGGGCGGACACGATCATCACCGGCGCGGGCACCGACCTGATCATCGGGGGCAGCCGCGCCGATACGATTTCCGGCGGCAATGGCGACAACATCGTTCTGGGCGATACCGGCACGATCAACCACGATGCGGCGTTCGCGCTGATCGATGCTGTATCGCTCGCGAATGCGCGTGACGGTGTGGACAATGTGACGCTGGGCAGCGGAGCGGATGCCGTGATCCTGGGGGGGCGTGGTGACGTGCTGAACGCCGGGGCGGGCAACAACCGTATCCTGGGTGACAGCGGCTCCATCGACACGCCGGCGCTGACCCTGACCACGGCCAGCGACAATGTGGCCGGTGCGGACGATATCACCACTGGAAACGGCCACGACATCATCCTCGCGGGCAGCGGGGCGGATACGGTCGCGGGCGGCAATGGCGCGAATGTCGTTCTGGGCGATACCGGCACGGTAACGCATGACATTGGCGGCGCGCTGGAGACGGCCAGCTCCACCGCTGATGCGCGGGATGGCGTGGATACCGTCACGCTGGGCACGGGCGCGGATGCCGTCATTCTGGGCGGTGCGGGCGATGTGCTGAACGCGGGCGACGGGGCCAACAAGGTTCTGGGCGACAGCGGCAGCATCGACGCGCTGACCGGCACCCTGACCACGGAGTCCGATATTCAGGCGGGCGCGGACAGGATCACCAGCGGCAGCGGCGCGGATATCATTCTGGCCGGCAGCCGTGCGGATACGGTAACGGGCGGCGCGGGCGACAACCTGATCCTGGCTGAGACCGGGACGATCCTGCACACGGTCGGAACCACCGATCTGTTGAGCATGGTCAGCACCGTGGATGCGCGCGATGCGGCGGATGTCATCACGGTTCTGGGTGGCGACGACTGGATCATCGCGGGTGGCGCGGGCGACAGCGTGGCCTTCGGTGACGGCAACAACGTGGTTCTGGGCGACAGCGGCTCCATCGATAACGTCAATGGCGTGATCGAGACGGTGGCCGACGATGAGGCCAAGGGTGATACGCTGGTCATCGCATTGGGCGGTGGCACCTCGACCGGTGATGATATCGTCGTGGGCGGCGGTGGCGCGGACCTGATCCGCGTCGGTGCGGGCGACAACACCGTGCTGGGCGATTCCGGCAGGATCACTTACACGCCCGGCGTTAATGCGATCCTGACGGTGAGCGCAACGACCGATCTGCGTGATGGGAACGACACGGTTACGGCCCTGGGTGGCGACGACATCGCCATTCTGGGTGGCGGCGCGGATGTAATCGACACGGGCGACGGGCTGAGCCGTATTCTGGGCGACAGCGGCACCATCGACGTCGCCGGGATGGAGATCACGGCGAATGTGGCCAGCGTCTTTGACGGTGCGGACACGATCACCACAGGCAGCGGCCGCGATATCATCCTTGGCGGTTCCGCGAGCGATACGATCGACGCAGGCGCGGGTGACAATATCGCGATGGGCGATCAGGGGCATCTGACCCATGATGCGGCGCTGACTCTGCTGGCGCTGGATGCGACTTCGGATGCGCTGGACGGTGACGATACGGTGACGATCGGTGCGGGCAATTCCGTGATTGTGCTGGGCGGCGGCTCCGACACCTTGAACGGTGGTGTCGCGACGGGCGACCGCAAGGTTCTGGGCGACAGTGGCGCAATCGACGCGGTCGGGGGCAGCCTGACCAGCGGCAGCGACAGTCTGGCCGGTGATGATGAGATTGTGCTGGCTGGCGGCTCCGACATGGTGATCGCGGGCTCCGGCGCGGATAACGTCTTGGCGGCGGACGGTGCGAACCTGATTCTGGGCGATACCGGAACGATCACGCATGTGGCGGGCAGTGCTGCGGCGCTGGTCCTGCGCTCGGCCGCCGATACGCTGGACGGCGCGGATGTCGTTACCAGCGGGTCCGGCGACGATATCGCGATCCTGGGCGGCGGGGGCGACAGCCTCGTGACCCTGGGCGGCGCGAACATGGTGCTGGCCGACAGCGGAACCGTGGACACGCTCACGCAGACGATGACCGGCGATGCGGCGGATACGGACGGTGCCGACAGCGTGACCGCAGGGACCGGCGACGACTGGGTCTTCGGTGGAACCGGTGGCGATCTGTTGATTCTGGGCGCGGGGGACAATGCGGCGATGGGCGACAGCGGTGTGCTGACCTACGGCGCGGGTGTCCTGACCATGACCGGAAACGCGGATGCGCGTGACGGTGACGATACGGTCGATGCGGGCGTTGGATCGGACAGTGTGATTCTGGGCGGTGGCGCGGATGTCGCGGTGCTGAGCGCGGGTGACAATATCGCGCTGGGGGATAGCGGCACGGTCGATCTGGTTTCGGGTGCGGTGTCCACCACGGCGGATGCGACGGACGGGGCGGATGATATCCGGACCGGCGGTGGCGTTGATATCGTGGCTGCGGGCGGGGCGGATGATGTGCTGACGCTCGGCAGTGGTGACAATCTGATTCTGGGTGACAGCGGTACGATCCTCTACAATGTCGGCACGCGGGCGGGGCTGTCGCTGACCTCCACCGCTGCGGCGCAGGACGGGAATGACAGCATCGTGGCCGAGGGTGGCGCGGATGCCATCGTCGCGGGCGGCGGGGCCGATACCGTAACGGGTGGCGAGGGGACGAACCGGATCATCGGTGACAGCGGCGTGATTGATTTCGTCGCTGGCACGCTGACCTCCACCGCTGCGGACAATGCCGGGGCGGATGTTATCGACGTGTCCAACGGAACCGATATCGTGATCGCGGGCTTGCGCGCAGACGTGGTGCGTGCGGGTGGCGGTGACAATATCGTCCTCTCCGATGGGGGGACGGTCAGCCACGATGTGCTGATGGCCCTGATCGCCGCAAGCTCGGTCGCGGATGCGCGCGACGGTGCGGATGATGTGACCAGCGGGCTGGGCGACGATGTCGTGATCCTGGGCGGTGCGGCGGACACGCTGGATGCCGGCGATGGCGACAACCGGGTTCTGGGCGACAGCGGCACGGTCGACAGCGGCACGGACGATGTGCTGTCCGGCGTGTCGGATGCCTTCGCCGCGGATGATGTGATCACGACGGGCAGCGGTGATGATCTGGTCATCGCGGGCGCGGGCAGTGATCTGGTGACGCTGGGCGAGGGTGGCAATTCGCTGCTGGGCGATACGGGAACGATTACCGTGACGGGCGCCGGGGTCAGAACGCTGACCTCCGCCGCCGATATACGCGACGGGAACGACACGATCACGGGGGGCGATGGCGGCAATGCGATCATCCTCGGCGGTGGTCTGGACATGGCGACCACAGGCTCCGGCGCGGATGAGGTGATCGGTGACAGCGGGCGGCTGGTCTTCGATACGGGACGTGAGCTGTTCACCACCGATGCCGGTATCGGCGCGGCGGACATCCTTGTGCTGGGCGGTGGCGACGATCTGGCCGCCGGCGGCTTCGGCAGTGACAGCGTCAGTGCCAGCGGCGGCAACAATGCCGTTCTGGGCGATAACGGTGCGATCTCCACCATTGCGGGCGATATCGTGCTGCAATCCGAGGCGGAAACCCTGGGCGGTGACGATACCCTGATCACCGGCGCGGGCGACGATAGCATCGTCGGCGGGGCCGGTGCGGACAGCATCATGGGCGGCGATGGGGCAAACCGTGTGCTGGGCGATAGCGGGCTGTATTCCTTGACCGCCGGGGCGGGCGCGCTCGAAACAATGCGCGGAACGGACCTGTCGGACGGTGGCGCGGATGTCATCACGACCGGCACGGGCGCGGACCGGATCATTGCCGGTGCCGGGGCGGACACGGTCACGGCGCTTGGCGGTGACAACCTGATCATCGGTGACAGCGGCGAGAGCATCGTCAGCGATACGGACACCACCGTCCGTACCTTGCAGGTGAGCATTGGCGGAACCGATCTGCTGACCACAGGGTCGGGCGATGACACGATCCTGGCGGGCGCGTTTGCCGACACGGTTCACGCAGGAGCGGGCAACGATGCCGTTGCGGGAGACCATGCCGAACTGATCGTCACAACGGGCGAGGTATTTACCTCTCTCGATGAGGCGGAGGGCGGTGACGACATCCTCGATCTGGGCGCGGGCAACGACGTGGCGCTGGGTGGTGCGGGTGCGGACAGCATAAATGCGCTTTCCGGTGAGAACATCGTGATCGGTGACAGCGGTGTCGTCGTCTTCGACGCGGGGGGCTTTGCCTCCGCCACCAGCAGCGCCAGCGGTGTCGGAGGTGCGGACAGCATCACGACCGGCGCGGGCGCGGACCGGCTGATCGGCGGCGTGGGCGCGGATACGATCCGCGGCGGCGATGGCGACAACGGCGTTCTGGGTGACGAGGGCAGCATCACCTCCACGGCGGGTCTGGATACGTTGCGCTCCACCAATGACAGTATCGGTGGTGACGACCTGATCGAGACTGGCGCGGGTGCGGATGCGATCCTCGGCGGTGCCGGGGCGGATAGCATCACGGCCACCGGCGGAGACAACATGATTCTGGGTGATGCCGGAACGGTGGTCGGCGCAAGTGTCGGGTTCGAGAGCGGCACGACATCCTCGGCCAGTGTTGGCGGCGTCGATCAGATCGTTAGCGGCGATGGCGCCGATACGATCCTCGGCGGTGCGCAGGGCGATGAGATCTCGGCAGGTGCCGGGGGCAATGTCGTGCTGGGCGATGCGGGACGGGTTGCGGGCGGGGTTGCGACCTCCACGGACTTCACGATCGGTGGCGATGACTGGATCACCACGCTGGGCGGTGGGGATATCCTCATCGGGGGTGTGGGCAATGACCTGATCGACGCTGGCGACGGTCAGAACCGGATCGCGGGGGACAATGCGACGATCGACGCTGCACAGATCCTCGATCTGGATCAGACGGT
>NZ_CP049814.1:0-135999 GCF_011290545.1 Pontivivens nitratireducens
CGAGCACGGTGTTGTCGGGGTCCACCACGTAGATCACGTAATAGGTGCCCGCCGCGATGTCGAAGCGTGGGTCCAGGGTCACGGTGGCCTGCAAGTCGCTATTCGCGTCGAGCGTGCCAATCGCAGTGCGCCCGATTTCGATATCGCCCACGTCAAAGCTGTTATCTGTGGACAGGAACACCGCCACATCGGTCGCCCCGGCGGAGATCTCGCTAATGTTCCTGATATTGACGTCAACGTCGATCGGATTGCCGGCCGTTAGAGAGGTGAACCCCTGCGCCGCGATGATTTCAAGATCGGGCAGGGTCAAGAGCAGCAGTTCGAGATTGCCCTGAAGCGTGCCGTTGAAATCAAAGCTGTCGATCCGCGAGGTCTTAACCGTCCCCTCGATCGCGCCGCCGCCCAGGCCTGTCAGGATGATCGAACGGCGATCCGCCGAAATGGTGACGTCGTAATCGGCCAGCGCACCGGACAGGTACAGCGTATCGTCGCCCGTCCCGCCATCAATTGTCGCGTCGCCCGCGCCGGGGGTGAAATCGTCGTTACCGTCGCGCCCGTATAGCTGATCATCGCCATCGCCGCCGATCAGCGTGCTGTTGGTATCGGTGGAAATCAGAACGTCATCACCGGCGGTGCCGGTCAGGGTGAAGATATCGCCAAGATCGTCCCACGTCGCGGTCAGGTCGTCCGGATTGGATGCCGGGCCATAGATTTCCTGCAGGGCCAGCACGTCGAGCGCCTGCAGGGTCGATACGATGGCCCCGCCGGAATTATAGCTCATCACGGTGGTGGAGGTATTGAAATCGGGATCTGTGGCATTGTCATTGGGATGTTCCAGCCCGACGGCGTGGCCCAGTTCGTGCAACATGGTTTGGAAATTCTGGGTGCCGGGGCTGTAATCCTCATCCCCGCTGGTGCCGACGGCCATCGCAAGAATGCCATTGCTGGACATATCCACGAAGTTTTGCGTCGTCTGATCCGCGATGCGAGGCAGATTGGACACGCCCAGAAACCCTGCCTGGGTAGAGGAGCTGTTCATGATCGTGATCGACGCATCCGCCGGATCGTCCACCTCGATGAAGCGGATGCCTGCTGCCGCCTCATATTCGGCGCCAGCCAGACGGAAACTGGCCTGCTGATCGGCGGAGAAGGCGCCGAATTCCGTGATGCCGAATTCCGCGCTGTTGGGGAACAGGTCCGCAAAATCGTCTGTCGCGAAGAAATCAGTCGTCGCGAAGCTGTATGTCACGAAGGTCGGAGCACCATCGCCAGCCATCGCATTCCATCGCTCATCCGCTCCGGCAAGAATGGCGGTGTAATCAGTGCTCGTGGCAGCAGGCATGGAAAGCCCTCTCTATCGTGGTTGCCTGTACAAACTTATAGCAGCAGTGCCTCTCACAAAAGAGATAAAGCAAATGCAGTTGATTCATTGCATATACAAGTGGCGATAGTGAGGCGGTATCCTTGTGTTATCCTGAGTTGTGTAAAAAGATACTAAATTTATTGTATCCGCTGGATCACCTGTCAAAGGTCCGTATCCGGAACGCTGGAATGATACAGGCTGCCCTTTGATAGTGCCCTTACCGGGCGCGCTTACGGACGATAAACCAGATCGGTAGGACGGCCAACGGTCTGGCTGGTGATCCGCGTCTCGATCCAGTCGGTTGTCGCGGCGGTCAGGCTGCTTTCGAAGGTCAGGCTGCTCTCGAGGGTATGTGTTTGTGCGCTTGCGAACGTGGTGACCATTACAAGGAGGGCGGTGGCAAGCAATGTGAATGTATGGGGCATAGCGCGTCTTTCGCGGGGATATTAATAGCTCAATGGCCCCGTGTTCCTTCCGGTACACGAAGCCATTGAAACGCGTGTTCAACACACGCCTGTATTCGTGTGCGTCTTAGCGCGCGAAGTCGGCGTAGGAGTTGATGTGATTTTCATCGTCGTTGATGATCGCGCCGATGGTGGCGATCTCACCCAGGCTCAGGGTCTGGGCAACGTCAGCGGGAATGCCAAAGGAGGCAGCGAGCTGCGCGTTGTCCGCCAGAACAGGCGACGCCAGAGCGGCAGTCAGAGCGGCGGTGGTGAGAAGGGTTTTTGCAATATTGGTCATGATTTTGGTTCCTTGAAATCGGTGTCTTGAAACTGCCGGACTGTTCCGCGTTTCGGTAAGGGATAGATGGGGATGTAAAGCGTTTGGAGTAGAGCCATTTGGGGCGTCTAAGCGTTTCCAATCCAGACACAATTGACACATATCCGTCATATGAGAGTTATCGAGAGGCGGGCAGTCTCTTAACGGGAAGTCGATGGTAACGTGAGGGCGGTGATGTTGCTTTCACCCGTCCCCGGTTATCATCACCCCGCCCTCACCGTGCCGAAGGTAATCATGTTCCCAGACCGCTGTCGGAGGCAGGGTTATCTGGTTTGGGACTGGCAAGGCATATACCCCAAGCCAATCCGGTCAACACAGCGCCCACACTGTAGAAAAAGGTACCTGAAAGCAGGGAGTAGATCAGCATTGTGTCCAGTACACACAGGGCGGGAACTGCCCAAGGGCCGGTATGGATAATGTTGCGATGGGCTTTTACCCAAAAAATCAGGATCAACCCCAATGCCAGCACACCCATCGGGACACCGACACCTAGAAGAATTTCCAGTGGCAGATTGTGGGCTTGCGGGACCGAAAAGCGGTTTTGCAGCAATAGGAACTGCCCCCAGCCATATCCCGTCAGGGGCTCTTGGCTGATGAGCTCAAGCGTATGTTCCCACAATATCAACCGTCCGCTGGACATGCTGCCAATGCTGTCGGTGCGGCTGAGGGTGTTCTGGATTTCGCTCAACACGCCGAAATGCCGGCCGAGTGTCGGCAGCAGGCAGGCCAGCCCGATGGCGGGGGGCAGCAAGGCCAGCGTTGCGCCCCAATGCACCTTGTATCCCGCCAGCCTGGCCGTGATCAGGGCCAGCGCACAGCCTGCGGGCAGGGACAGCCATATGCCCCGTGCGCCGGTCCAGATGGCCAGCGCCAATGCAAGGATAGCCAGTGCTCCCAATGCGAGGCGATATATCACAGGCCCGCGTGACACCCGCCCCATCGCGACCAGCCCCACGCCCGCCGCCGCCGAGACCGTCAGCAGATGCCCCATCCGGCGGACATGGTTGAAGGCGGGCATGTCGAAGCTCCAGTGGATCTGTCCGGGATAGAATGCCTGCATCAGAGGCAGCAGTAAGATATAGAGCGGACCGGCCAGCAGCAGGATGATCATCGCCACCTCTGCCACGTGGGGGCCGTGATGGCGGATCGCTTGCTGAAGCCCGCGCCCGGCAATCATCAAGGCGGGCCACATTGCGAAGGTCAGCAGGGAAAATCCCATATGCGGCGCACGTATCGCGGCCAGGGCCAGGCCATAGGCCAGCAGCAGCATGGTCAAGGAGGCCAGTCGCCCGCGCGGGCGCAGATCTGCCCGTATCTCGGGCCATGCGATCAGCATTGCAGGTGCGATCAGCAGGATGGTGATATTTGCCAGGCCCAGGATCACGGCATCGTTCGGGTCCAGCATCAGCAGCCCCGACCCGAACGGCAACAGCGCGATCAGCGATAGCACCGCGATATAGCGGGCCGGTAGCCGGTGGGCGGGGGCGTGTATGGGGGCCATGCTCATCAGGTGTCCTTGATCATGATGGGGGTATCAGCCTCGGCAGGGCGACAGAGGTCAAGTGCGGATAGAAAAAGGACAGGGTGATCGCGCGGGTTAGGTTGAACCGGCCACGGACAGGGATCAGAAGATCATGAAATCCTGTGTCAGGTGCTGCTCGATCCAGTTGCCCGGTTCCTCCACTATGAGGTCGGGTTCATGGTTGGACAGGCGGGGCGGGGGGGCGAACTGCATGGTCTGCATCGACGGCGTGGCAAAAATCAGGGCGGGCTCTGGCTTCTCGAATTCGAATTCCAGCTCGAAAACGGTGAAGCCGCTTTCCTTCTCGGAGGAGGCCACCAGCAACAGACCGTCATCCTGCGCGATCAGATCCAGGCCGGAAATATCGGCCAGCGTGGCCTGATCCGTATCAAGGATGTCATATAGGTGTACCAGATCGCCGCTTTCCGTCAGCTCGAACAGGCTGAGGCCCGCATCGCTGCCGCCGGCGGCCACCACGGTCATGCCGCCGATTTGCGCGGTGGCCAGCTCGGCCACGCCGGAAAAGCGGGTCATCATGTTGTCCCACTCGTGATCGGTCAGGATCAGTTCATCCTCCAGCACCTGAAACACGCTGAGAGAGGAGGACCCGGAGGCCCCGACAATGGCGAAATCCTTGCCGGCAATGGTCGCTGTCTCGATGGTGGAGACGCGATTGTGCCAGAACCCGTCCTCGGCCAGGGCGACATCGGTGACCGTGCCCGACGCATCCAGCAGGGCGATGCCGGTATCAAAGGCGGACCCTGCAATCACCCGCCCGTCCGACAGGCTGGCCAAGGCGGTGACATCGCCCAGGGGCAGGGCCGCGTCATCTGCGATATTCAGGGTATCAAGGGTCAGACCGGCCGTGTTGCGCACCGCGCTGGCAGTATCGGACAGCGCAACCAGATTTGCCTGGCCATCGGCGGTGAAGCTGTTCGCATCAATCCTGACCGCATTGCCCCACCGTGCCAGCGCGCTGAGCCCGGTATCCGTTACAACCAGATCATGCAGGCCGGCATGGGCCGACAGACGGAATGTGTCGAGTTCGGTGAGCGCGCCGTCATAGCCGAACCGCGTCAGCGCATTTTCCCCGGCCGAGGCCGCGATGACCTGAAGTCCCGTCTTCGTTTCGAGAAATGCCACCCCGCTCAAGGCCGCAAGATACCGGTCCTGCGCATCAACTGCGCAAGAGGCGAGCGTAATGCCCGTCAACATGAAACCACCCGTTGTCCCGCCGGGAGGCCCGTCCGACCCCTCGGACAGGCAGCTCCCGGCTACCACCAATTGTGGAACGCGCCCTGGTTTGGTCCGACCCCTCGGACCGGGTGCGTTCCACCCACGGATCATCAACGGTCGGGCAGGCCGTACGATCCGTCCCCGGACATCCGAATTTAGAAAAAACTCTAAGTTAACTGTATGTTAGGCATATGGTGGCGGGAGCTGCTTCGCAGGCCACGCGCGCTAATGCGGTAATTGCATCCTGATGGGAAACGGTTAGAACCTTGGAGCGCCGCTACCGCAGCCGGTTCCCACGATGAACCGAGACCCAGCACGGATGGCATGACGCTGGAGCAGCTCATAGCTTTCACCGTGAACCCCGATCACGCGCGTCAGGTTCAGATCTCGGGTGTAATCAATTGTTCCTGAAACAAGGAGCCATTCCAGATCCGGCCCATGCTGACCGAGAGATCGGTCCGGGTGACCGACCGGCGCGCGATCTTTGTGGGTATTGATGCCTACGAAGCGGCGGGCGCTCGATGCTGCATGACCTCTTTCAGGGCGATGACGGTGGCTGGCTCGAAGAACCTGCCCTGCTCGATCGGCTAGTGGCGGAAAAACTTCAGGTCGAGTCTGAGACGGTTGCCCTACGGCTACAGCCACGGCCTGCGGTCGCTGTCCGGCGATCCGGCACCGATGACGAATGACGAAGGTGCGGCCCATGCGAAACTTCTGGCCGAGTATCGCGGCTACGACCACCTAACCTCGGAAGAGCCCATCGAGAACGGCATCACCGCCAATGAATACACCCTCACTGAGACCGTACGGCGTTCGAATGACACATCAGAGGGCTCAACCCATCTCTTGCAGGATATCCAGAATGTATGTATATTCTGCACAAACGGAGACCCCGATCATGCATGAGCTTCCCGAGTTCAAGGCGGCCGACTTGACGCGGCACACCAGTGACCTGTTTGACGCGGCCATTCGCTCGCCGATTGCGATCACAAAACATCGCAAGCCGAAATTCGTGCTGATGAGCATGGATCAGTATCAGAGCCTCACGCGGGGGGCCACGCAACAGGCTCACATGATCGACGAGATGCCAGAGGGTCTCAAGGCGCTGATGATAGAAGGGCTCGAGCGGGACTTGACGCAGGCGGATGACTAAGCCTGCCGCTGGAGAGGTTTTCCGCTATCCGTTCCTGTGGAAACGCGAACAGATGGCCGGCGAGACCGAAGGCCGCAAGACGCGGCCTGTCTGTATCGCGGTCACTGTCGCCAAGTCCGATAGCGAGACCGTAGTGTTTATCCTGCCGGTCACGACGCAGCCGCCCTTGCCGTCGCGCAAATTTGTCGAGGTGCCACAGATCGAGTCGCAGCGCGTGGGGTTGGAGACCCATGTCCGCAAATGGGTCATGCTGGACGAGATCAACACCGATATTCTGGAGCGATCCTATGTCTGGGAGGACCGCACGTCCATCGGCACGTTCAGTTCCGTCTTCACATCCAGGATCCAGTCCAGCCTGATCACGCTTGCCAGGTCGGGCGGCGCATCCGTTGTCGATCGGCTGAAGTAATCTCGATCACCGCAGGGTCTGCCTAGCTTCACTTGTTCCTGTCGATCCATTTCGACATCAGCCCCTTGTCGCGAAAACACTCGTCCGGCACAACGCGGCGTTTGATGCGGGCGAGGCGTTCCGCGAAGGCGACCTGCTTTGAGGTCGGGCGGCTGTCCAGCGCCCCCGGGTTCAGCTTGGCCTGTGCGTCGATTTGCGCAGGGCCAGCATCGCGCATAGGCGATCTGCTTTGGCGTCGCGGGTAGGGCGTAAGTGGTGCTTTCCATCGGGGATTTCCCTTCTTAGCGCGGTTCTCAAAATAGAACACAACAGGAACAAAAACAAGCCGCCTGCGCAGATTATGGGGTGTGAGAGGAAGAGAAGAGCAGGGGACGGTCAGGTCTGATCCTGTTGCTCATTGGGGTCTGATGCCGGAAAGTGCAGGCTCCTACGTTCTCATGAGCTTCGCATGTAACACTCTCCGGTATCAGATCCCTAAAGAGTGAAAGTTGTCCTTCGGGTTTTGTGACTGACGGATGAGGGCCTTTGGGGTGCCTCAGACGGGTCCGGGCCGGGTTCCGGCCTGTCACCGATGTCATCGCCTTCGCGAACTTGCCGCGGGTGACGCGGGACGGATCGGTCGACCCTGAACCCTGGGGCCCTGGCAGGTCCGTCTCGCTGACCACCTACAACGACACGGTCGAGGGGCTTGGTGCGAGGATCATCAACGATCCGAGGCCCCGTCAGTCAATCTGATCACCATTCCCTCTCACCAAAACTCGAAAGGAGGCCAGCCATGGCCCGATCCCGCACGCCCAAATTCGATGCCTCCGAGGCCATCACCAACGAAGTCATCCGCATCATCGAGCGCGGCGTCCTGCCGTGGCGCAAGCTCTGGACCGCAGGTGGCAGCTCCCGCCCTCTGCGCGTGGGCGGTGAGCCCTACCAAGGGGTCAACAACTTCCTGCTGACCATGCGCACCGTGATGGCGGGCCACAGCTCGCCCTTCTGGATGACGCTGCCGCAGGCCAATGCCTTGGACGCAAAGGTTCGCAAGGGCGAGAAGTCCTCTGTCGTCGTCTATTACGGTCAAAGCCGGAAAGACGCTGGTGGCGAGGACAATCACGGGGAGAGGGATGATCGCTCCGAGGAGGCCCGCGTCTTCCGCTTCCAGAAATCCTACCGCGTGTTCAATGCCTGCCAGATCGAGGGTCTGCCCGACAGCTTCTACCCTGACCCGGAGCCCGTGCCCGAGCATCCGACGTCCGAGCCCATCCCGCACATGCAGGCGTTTTTCGATGCCATCGACATCACGACCGTCTTCACGGGCACGGAGGCGTACTATTTGCCGCCCGTGGACAAGGTCTACATGCCGTCCATCACGCGGTTCCAGGACCCGCGTAATTTCTACGGGGTTTGGGCGCATGAGCTGGCTCATGCCACGAAAGCCCCGCATCGACTGAACCGTGATTTCGGGCTCTCGAAGTTCGGCAACACCTCGTACGCGCGCGAAGAGATCGTCGCGGAATTGACCTCGGTGTTCCTGGGTCAGACGCTTGGCTTCACGGCACATACGCTCGAGATGAATGCCGCCTACCTGCACAACTGGTTGCGCGTCCTGCGCTCCGACAAGGGCGCGATCTTCCGGCACGCCGCGGACGCGCAGCGGGCCTGCGACTATCTGATAGCCAGATCGGAGACGGGCAGGGCAGGGCGCAGTGCCGAGGCCGCCTGACCACACGGAGAACGGAGACTCGCATGTCGCGCAAGGAACCCAAGACGCTGCGGGTGGCTGGGCTCCGCCCGTTCTTGCCTCAAACTGTCCCCCGGACAGTTTGCCGCTTCGCGGACCGGCGCGAACTCAACGACGGCCGCCGCAAGATCATCACCTTCAAGCGCGGTGCCTATTGGTGGAGCCCGTCCGAGGGCGCTTATCCGCTCTCGGCAGCGCTCGAGAGCATCAAAGAACAGGGCGGCTGGATCGAAACCATCCCCAACCCGAACTACAGAGCCAGAGGGCTGTTCGGGTAAGGCGCCTTCGGCCTCGATTCATCCGCCCGGCGGAAAAGTGAAAGCGGGCTTTGGGAAGGGTGTTTCAACTTCTCAAAGGAGATCCCCATGTCCGTGACTGTTCAACCCCAGCCAGACCGTCCTGATCCGACGGTGATTGCGGCGCAGAACGACGCGTTCCGCAAGCTTGCCTGCCTCGGGGTACCACCCGCGCAGCCCATCCAGGGTCGCATGCATGTCACCCGATCGCTCATGGAGGCCGGTGACGGCTTCATGGCCGAGGCGGTGAAGGCAACCGGCGAGTTTGCCACGTTCGAGCCCGAGAACGACCCGGAGGGATGGCACGATTTCGGGGCGGTCGAGATCCGTGGCGAGACCGTGTTCTGGAAAATCGATCTCTATGAGGCAGATTCCGATTTCCGCTACGGGGCTGAGATCCCGGACAACCCCGCCACCACCATGCGCGTGCTGACCATCATGCTGGCGCGCGACTGGTAGAAGGGCAGGGGACACCCCCTCCTGACACCCCAAGCGATGAAGGCCCACTGTCCCCTCAAAGGGAGTGTGGGCCTTTTGTCATGGTGATCCCTGAAGCCGGGGATTGGTCACGCGCGTGAAGGCGCGGGCCACACCTTACCCACCTGGAAGGATATCCCATGACCACAAGCTTTGCCCCTCTCACCGTCGCCATCGGCGATCTGGTCCCGCATCCCGCCAATGTGCGCAGCAACTCACCGGAAACTTATGACCTCGAGAACATCGCCCATCTGAAGGCCAGCATCGCCGTGCTGGGCCTGCTCCAGCCGCTTATCGTCCAGAAACTCGACGGCAAATATGCCGTCCTCGCCGGTGGCCGCCGTCACGCTGCCCTGAAGGAGCTGGGCGCCGACAAGGCCACCAAGGGGTTCACTGCGAAGACCAAGATCGACTGCCGCCTTGTGCCTGACGACTGCGACGTCACCACGGCCCTGTCACTTGCCGAGAACATCACCCAGGCGCCGATGAACGCCATTGACGAGTTCGAGGCTTTCGCCCGGATGATGGAGGTCGACGGCCAGACGCCCGAGACCATCGCAAAGACCTTCGGCACGGCCGTTGCCGCCGTCAAAGGCCGGTTGCGCTATGGCCTGATCCACCCCGCCATCCGCGCCGCAGCCCGGGCCAAGACGATCACGCTCGATACGATGAAAGCCTTCGCCGAGCACCCGAGCCAGGAGGTGCAGCGCGAGGTCTATGAGGCGCTCACGAAAGACGGCGGCTATCTGCAGGCCTACACTGTCCGTCAGGCGCTCAAATCCCGCGGTGTGCAGGTCAGCGACGACATTGGGGCTTTCGTGCGTGAAGACTACGAGGCACGCGGCGGCGCTATCGCGGCGGACCTTCTGGAAGAGCATTCCGTGCTTGAGGATGCGGCACTGGTCGAGACAATCCTGCTCGAGAAGCTCGGGGCCGCCGCCGAAGAGGCCCGTATGAGGCTGGGCTTTGCCTGGGCCGATGCGATGGTCCGCTATGATTACACGACCATGGCCGAGTATGGCCGCATCTATCCCGGCCCCGTTGAGCCCGACGAGGCCGCCCAGAAGCGCATCGATGAGATCACCGCTGAGCTCGAGAAACTGCAGCTCGAGATGGAGGATGAGGGGCTCGAGGACGACACCTATAACGCCCTTTACGAGCGCGTGGACGCTCTGGAAGAGGAAGCCCGCGACCTGCAGGAGGCCTACAGCACCGAGGACCTCGCCCGCGCTGGTGTGATTGCGTCGTGGTCGGCCGGTAAGGTCACGCTCCATGTGGGCCTCGTCCGCCCGGAGGACAACGTGAAAGAGGAGGGCGCGCGCGGCTCCTTGGCCAACATGCCCGGGGAGGAAGCCCCCGACGCCGGCGAAATCAGCTACCCGGCCTCGCTGGCCGAGGACCTCAAGACCGAGCGGGCCATGGCCCTCGGTGCCGCGATGGCGCTGCATCCGGAGGCCACGCTCGATCTGACGTTCTTCAAGCTTGTCAGTGACGTTCTGGCCAGTGGCATGAGTGTCACGCAGGCGATCAAGGTCGAGGCCCGCAAGGAATACCGCAGCCACGCCACGATGGACAAGATCGACGAGACCTCGCTCGAGCAGGTGGCGGCGGCGCATGATGCGCTTGATCTCTCGTGGCTCGATGACACCCGTGCGCCCGCCGATCAGTTTGCGGCGTTCCGCGCGCTGGAGGCAGGCGAGAAGGCCAGGCTCGTGGCCTATGCAACCGCCAGCACAACGCAGTCCTGCTTCGCGCGGGACCGCCAGCGCGACAGCCTGATGCATGCGTTCGAGATCGAGGTCATGCCCGACATCCGCGCCCACTGGACGCCGAATGCGGCGCTCTTCAATCGCTTCAAGAAGGCTTGGCTCCTGAAGATCCTCGGCGAGGATCTGGGCCTCGCCCAGGAGGCGGTGACGCTGGCCTCATCCAGCAAGAAGGAAATCGTCGCCTTCTGCGACAAGCTCTTCGCCGAGCCCTTCGCCACACTTACGGACGCGCAGCGCGCTGCCGTGGCCGCATGGTGCCCGCCGATGATGCAGACCGCCGGTGTCGCGTTTGATGAGGCGGAGCCCACTGCGGAAACCCCGGAGCCTGACAGCGAGGTCGCACAAGCGGCCTGAGCAACCACGCGACCCGCGCGTGGACCATGCCGCCCGTGCGGGTCGACCCCCTCAAACTCTATGGAAAGACATCCCCATGGCTATTCTCAAGTTTTCTGCGTCCGCTGTCGCGACGCAGATCGCGCATGCGCGCGCCTGCCAGACCTTCCTGCCCAACTGGAACGGACCCGTGGACAGACCCGCCTTGGTCCTCATCGTCGGCAATGGTGTGCATCTGCGCTCGAACGGCATCGATTGCACGACCACCCGTATCGTCACCACCGAACAGGCCGATCCATCCTTCGCCTTCGCCGACGGCATGAATCCGTTCCGGGACACCGACTGGATGGCGCAGCGCCGCATGGCGTTCCGCGATCTGACCGGCCAGTTCTACACCGACATCCTCGACGATGTGCAGGTGCTCATCGACCGGGGGCGGGGCGCGATCCGGCTCGCCACCGATGGCCACAGTATCTGCGTCTTCGTGAGCCGGGCCTCGGACTATCTCATCGGCGGCACCTTCCGGGTCATCCTCAAGGATGCCTGCGATACCTTCGCAATCGTTCAGAACTGCGGCAATTCGGCGTTTTGGGAATACGAAGAAGAAGATGCAGCACCAATGTCCCGAGAGCGCGCAGCGCGGCAGGGTATTGGTGCTTCAAATCATTCCCATAAACGTTGCGAGGATTTCGACGCGATGCAGCCCTACCGCGTGCCGCTCGATGCCCTGATGGAAATCGATGATCGGAGGGTGGCGTGATGGGTTGGCTCTTCTACACCGACGGCCGCGTCCAGACCTACGCGGATGAGAAAGCGGAGATCACCCGGCTGTGCACCTTCGAGGGCGACACGCGCAAAACCGAACTGGTCAAGGCCTGCAAGGTCGGCTCCACCTGGTATGCGGCGGCAAGGGTCACCAATCTTGACAGCACGCCTGTCGAGGACGCGACCTATGTCACGGACGCGGACGGCTCGATCACCTTCGGTGCCGTCTTCCTCACCCGATACGATGACGGCTGCTGGGGCTACAAGGACATGGAGGAAAGCGCTGGCCCGAACGAGTCGCGCGCTCCCCTTGGGCTGATCAAACTCCTCTCCTACCTGAAAGACCCGGACAGCTACGCCCAGGACTGGCGCCAGCGCTGCCGGGATTGGGCTGCGATCCCGGATTACCAGGAAGGCGACAAGATCAAGCTCGCCTCCCCTGTGACGCTCACCGATGGCAGCACCTGCCAGATCGTCACCGCGACGCACTACAGGCGGGGTCGGCAGAAACGCCGCTGCTACCGCATCGAGGAAACCGGTGGGCTCGTACGCCTGTCGAAGGCCTCGCTTACGGGCTCAGAGCTGCTCAGCTCCGCAAAGGGCGCGGCCAGTCCTGTGCTGGCGGAATTCCTAGCGGGGCGGGACGCTTAGGGGCGCACTGCGAGTAGTGCGCGCACCGTCTCGATTTCCAGCACCCAGTTGCTGGTCGTTTCGTTGCGCCATCTTATGCAGCGGATGATCCGATCAAAATCATCCTGAAGGGCGCGCGGAAAAACAGGCTCATGGTGTGCGATTCTGTTGCGGAGCCTCCTCACGGCTTCAATGTCAGACCTTAATTCTGATCGGCGCTGGCTGGCAGCGACACCACGAGGCGCGTCCGGAAACACTGCGTAGAAATGATCGTCCCACAGTCTGCCTTGGTGCCTGTTTGTCAGCATCTTCTCCCAAAACACGAACTTCAGTTCGGCGACGACCTTTCCGGCAGTGGGTTGCTGTGCTGCGCAACCTTCGAGGTCTCGTTTGGGGCTGTATGCCGGACCGCGCGGGTTCGGTAACGAACGGATGAAGCCTTGTGTCCAAGGCCATGTTCCTCCATGGACAGCTTCGATTGCTTCCACGATCGCGTTTCGCAGCGCAACTTCCAAAACATGGAGTGGAACCATGAACGCGGCTGATACTTGAAGATTCCAGTGGTATAGGTGGAGAGCTCGCGTCCTATCATTGCCGGTTTCGCGCAGATAGGTCGCAAACCTAGGTGCGGATAGGACGTTCGGAAGGTGGTGTTCTTCATCAGCCGTGAACGGTGGATACATTGACAGTAAAGACTTTCGGTGCCATATAAGGCATGAGCTTTGAGACTGCGGGCACTATGCCTCCCCTCATTGCACAAAGAAAGCAAAAGCCCGTCGCATTGCGGCGGGTTTTTCAGTTTTCGAGCCCGACTCCGAAAAAACCGTTTGATTGGCCGGTCGACGACAGCAGATCCTGCGGCTTGTCTTGACAAGGTAATGCAAATGCATTACCTATCGCAGGCAGCAAAGACCCCATTCTTTCAGGAGACTGCCATGACAGCGCTCGCACAAGATGTCTCGAAACTCACGGATCGGTATCAGACGACCGTGCCGGCGGGTGTGCGCAAACAGCTCAAGCTGGGCAAGGGCGACCAGATTCGCTACTGCACCGAGCCGAGTGGCAGGGTCTATATCGAGCCCGTGCGCAGCGATGAGGAAGATCCCGTGCTCGGAGCCTTTCTCGATTTTGTCGAGGCCGATATCAAGGCGCATCCAGACCGCATTCGGGCGTTCGATGGGGCTTTGCATGACCGTCTTGCAGCACTGGTCGGAGACGTTGACGTCGATCTTAATGCGCCGCTGTCGCTCGAGGATGAATGAGGGGCGATAGCGTGCCTGCCCAAGCGCGCCTTGTCGTAAACGGATGGTCGATTTATGCGCATCCGCTCTTTCTGGACCAGCTCGAATGGCTGACCCTGGAGGTCGAGGCGCGTAAGGCACGCGATCCCAAGGCCTGGCGCAAGAAAAATTGCACGAAACGGCTGGCCGCCATCTTCACGCTGGTGACCGAGGCCATACCGGCAGATCCCGGTGCCGCCGCCTTTCGGCAAGGGGGCACACTCGGCGATCACCGCAAGCACTGGTTCAGGGCGAAATTCTTCCAGCAGTATCGGTTGTTCTACCGGTTCAACAGCGATGCGAAGATCATCGTGGCGGCCTGGGTGAACGACGACAAGACCCTGCGCGCCTACGGCAGCAAGACGGATGCCTATGCGACGTTCAAAGGGATGCTGGAAGATGGAAATCCACCTGACGATTTCGACGCGCTCCTGAAAGAAGCTGCGGCGGCGGACAAGCGGTTCGAGACGTCCCTTGACGCGGTGCCTGACCGGTAAGTGGCCCGGTTTGCTGTGAATCTTTCGGCATTGCCGTTTACGGCACCACTCTGGGTGATGTAGCATCGACCCATAGTATAGTCGGAGAAAGCGCAATGGATCCAACGGGTAAGGAAGAGCCGCACTTCGGCACCGATGAGCAAGGCGCATCTCGGATGAAATGGAAGCACTCGCAATTTGATGTGCGCGTTGCAGACATGCCCGATGACCTCGGCAAGCTGCTGGATATGGGTCTCGAGGAGTATGTCCGTGGCCGCTGAAGCGAATGCGTATGACGCTTGGTTTCGCATGAAGGTAAAGGCCGCGCTTGAGGATGCACGCGATGGAACTTCACAGGTTCAGGTGATGCAGGCCGCACAGGCATTGATTGATGCGAAGCGGCAGGTCGAACCCAAGTCCTGACCACGCCTTGGAGGCCAGCGCAGTCTCATCCCGTCACCCTGAAAAGCGAAAGCGGGCTTTTTGTCCTTTGGAACTCAGACCCTGATCCAAAGGAAATTTCCCATGTCCAAGCCCTGCTCAACGCTCCCCAATCCTGTAGAATCCAAAGCTAACTTCGTCTCTGCCCTCGAGCAGATCGGCACGGAGGTCGACCACCAACCCCTGCGCAGCTCAGCGCTCGCGCGCATTATGCGCGAGACGTTTCATGGCAGCGGTGCCTGGGACTGGCGCATGGCCTATGATCTAATGCAGGCTGCGGCCATCCAGGTGCTGCTGCGTGGGGAAGGTGCTTCAGGTGACATCGACGCTGCAAAGCTGCTTGCCTCACGGCTCCTGACGGAAACGCGCCGGTCAGAGCAGCAGATCCGGCTGCAGCAGTTTTCCACGCCGCTGGCATTCGCGACCATGGCGGTGCGGGCCGCGGCGATCCGCAAGGGCGAGACCGTGCTGGAGCCCTCGGCTGGCACCGGTGCCCTGGCCGCTATCGCCGCCCGGGCCGGTGCCACGCTTGTGCTCAATGAAATCGACCCCTTTCGCCAGCGCCTCCTGCGCGCGGTTTTCGGCGGCGAGGTCACAGGCGATGACGGCGAGCATATCGATGATCTGCTGCAGACGCCGGTTCTACCCGACGTCGTGGTGATGAACCCGCCCTTCGCCTCCTCGGTCGATCGCTCCCGAGACAAGCACATCGCCGCCAAGCATCTCATCGCGGCTGCAAAGCGCCTGGCACCCGGCGGGCGGCTTGTGGCGATCATGCCGCCGGGATTCACGCCCGAACGCGATGCCGCGCATTGGTCCCGCGCCTGCGGTCTCCTCACGCCGCGACTGGCGCTGACGATGCCGGGACAGGTCTACAGGAAGCTCGGCACCTCTGTCGAAACCCAGCTGATGGTCTTCGACAAGGTGCAGGAGGATGGCGAGATGATCCGCGTCCCTGTGCGGGATCTGGATGAAGCCTTGGCATATGTCGATGCCGTGGCCGCAACCCGGACCGAGATGCGCCCCGCTCAACGGGTTGAAGCGATCCCTCATGCTCGACCGACCGTTGCATCCTCTGCCCCGCGCAAGACCGCCGCTGCGCCTGTCGCCCCCTCCAATTCCCGGGCCAATGCCGTTGTCCCGCTAGTTTTCACGAGACTTGAGACCCCGCGCGACAACACGCCCATCTCGGACATCTACGCGCGCTACCGTCCGCAGCGGATCGAGATCGCAGGTGCGCAGGAACATCCCACCCCGCTCGTTGAAAGCATCGCCATGGCCTCTGTGGCCCCGCCCATGCCCTCAAACACGGGCAGTGATGACTTGCGCCTGCCCGGACGGTTGATCGACGAGGGAGATCTTTCCGAGGCGCAGCTGGAAACCATCATCATGGCGCATGATGCCCATGGGCGCGACCTGCCCGGTCGGTTTACCATCGATGACGACCAGACCAAGCTGACGCGCGCCGATGATGACCCAGACGCACGGGCCTATCGCCTTGGGTACTTTCTCGGCGACGGCACCGGTTGCGGCAAGGGCCGCGAATGCGCGGGGCTCATCCTTGTCAACTGGCTGGCCGGACGCAGAAAGGCGATCTGGGTCTCCAAATCCGCGACGCTCATCGAGGACGCCATCCGCGACTGGACCGATCTTGGCGGCTCGCCCGCCGACATCCAGCCGCTCTCCAAATGGAAACCCGACCAGTCCATCCCGATGGGGGACGGCATTCTCTTCGTCACCTACGCCACGCTGCGCTCGGCGGGCAAATGCGGCACCACGCGGCTGAGCCAGATCTTTGAGTGGATGGGCGACGACTTTGAAGGCGTCCTCGCTTTTGATGAGGCCCATGCCATGCAGAACGCGGCTGGATCCGAGCAGGGCAGGGGGGTCAAACCCTCGCAGCAGGGCCTTGCGGGCCTGCGGCTGCAACTGGCCGCACCACGCGCACGCGTCTTTTACATCTCGGCCACGGGTGCCACGAGCGTGCACAACCTCGCCTATGCCGCGCGGCTGGGGCTCTGGGGGCAGGGCCCCGAATACCCCTTCCCGAGCCGCGAGAGTTTCGTCTCGGCGATGGAAGCCGGCGGCGTTGCCGCCATGGAGGTGGTCGCACGCGACCTCAAGACGCTCGGCCTCTACACGGCCCGCGCTCTCAGCTTCGATGGGGTGGAGTATGACGTGCTCGAACACGCGCTGACCCCAGCGCAGATCGAGATCTACGACGCCTATGCGGGTGCGTTTCGGACGATTCACCACAATCTCGAAGCCGCGCTGACTGCCACGGGCGTCAATGACGCCTCGGGGGAGACCAATGCGTCGGCCGCCCGCGCCTCGGCCAAGTCCCGCTTCGAGAGCACGAAGCAGCGCTTCTTCAACCATCTCCTGATGGGCATGAAAGCCCCGACCATCATCCGCGCGATCGAGGATGATCTGGCGGCGGGCAACGCTTGCGTCATCCAGGTGGTCTCGACGGGTGAGAGCCTGCTGAAACGTCGGCTTGAGACGATGGACCCCGACGACGAGCTCGTCGAGGGTGCCTTGACGCCGCGTGACTATGTGCTCGGCTACCTCGAACAGGCCTTCCCAATCCATGCGCAAAAGCTGGTCGAGATCGACGGCAATATGGTGGCCGAGCCGCTCCGCGATGAAACTGGCGCGCTGGTCGTCTCGCGCGAGGCGCTCGCCCTGCGTGATGCGGCAATGATGGAGTTGATGACGCTCGCGCCGATCCCCTCGGCGCTCGACCAGATCCTCTGGGCCTTTGGCGACGAGGCCGTCGCCGAGGTCACGGGGCGATCGATCCGGCCCCTCAAGGCCGAGGACGGCCATCTCTTCATCGAGAAACGCAGCGCCAGCAGTAATTCCTCCGAGACCCAGGCCTTCATGGACGGCGAAAAGGATGTCCTGATCTTCTCCGATGCGGGCGGCACGGGCCGTTCCTATCATGCGGCCCAAACGGCGAAGAACCAGAAACGACGCCGGCACTATCTTCTGGAGCCCGGCTGGCGCGCCGATGCGGCCATCCAGGGGCTGGGCCGCACGCATCGTTCGGCGCAGGTCAGCGCGCCGTTCTTCCGGGTCTGCACCTCGGATGTGCATGGCGAGAAGCGCTTCACCTCGACGATCAGCAAACGCCTCGACCAGCTGGGGGCCTTGACCAAGGGTCAGCGCGAGACCGGCTCGCAAGGCATGTTCCGCGAGGAGGACAATCTCGAAAGCTCGATCGCGCGGGCGGCGCTGCGCGGCTACTACGCCGATCTTGCCGCCGGGCGGGCCGAGGCGATGAGCTACGAGAGCTTCAACGACTGGACGGCCCTGCGGCTGATCAACAAGGACGGGGTGCTGCTCGAAGAGCTTCCGCCGATCCAGCGGTTTCTCAACCGGGTTCTGGCCCTGCCCATCCACATGCAGAACGCGCTCTTTGCCGAGTTCATGCGCCGAATCGCCGATCAGACGGAACGGGCGCGTGCGGCGGGCACACTCGATCTCGGCGTCGAAACCCTGCGCGGCGAAAAGATCGAACAGGTCTCCACGGAGGATCTCTGGACCTGCCCGAAATCCGGCGCGGTGACGCGGATCATCGGGCTCGAGGTCACGGATCCGGTGCATGTCCTTGACGCCGAAGAGGCCATATCGCGCAATCCGGACAAGCTGCCCATGGTCAATCGCGCCTCCGGTCGCGCGGCGCTCATCTCGGCACGCCCGATGCAGATGTATGACGAGGATATCGTCACGCTGATGCGCAAGGTGGTGCGGCCAAACGGGTCGAGCTATCTCGAAGAGGCGCGGTTCGTGTCCTCGGCCTGGGAAGAGATCGGAAGGCCCGAGTTTGCAGGGCTTTGGGATGCCGAGGCTGCATCCCTGCCAAAAACCACTACGACCAAGCTCTACCTGCTGACCGGTCTCTTGCTGCCGATCTGGAAGGACATTCCGACCACCAATGAGCGCATCTACCGGGTCACGCCCGACGGGGCGACCGCCATGATCGGGCGCACGTTGAGCGAGGAAGGGGCGGCCGCGCTGCGCGCCCGCTTCCTCGTCTCCAATCCGCAAACGCCGCAGGAGATGTTGACCGCTGTCCTCGGCACCACCGCGCCTGTCGATCTGGGCCGGGGTCTCACCTTGACCCGTCGCCGTGTCGCAGGCGAGATGCGCCTCGAGCTGGGCGGCGCGGATCGGGGCATGATCGACGGCCTCAAGGCAATGGGGTGTTTCACCGAAATCATCGCATTCCAGCTGCGGGTGTTCCTGCCGCATGGGGACGGGAACGACACAGCGGGCATTCTGGCCCGGATCGTGGGGCAGGGAGCCGCCAGAGCGGCAGAACAAGCCGCCTGAAAAGTCAAAGCGGGCTTCCGGTCGGGCGTCGCGGATCTGGGTTTCACCGGTCTGCGCTTTCCGGGCGCGGGTAGACCAGTGCTACGCCCGGCCCCCCCAACTTCAGACAAGAGGACAGACCCATGACCAATCCCCAGATCGACTATGCCGCAATGGCGGCTCAGTGGCGTGCAGAGCGCGAAACCACCCTGAAGGCATCCCGAACGGAGGTGCTCACGCAACTACGTGCGCTTGGCATCAGCGAAGTGACCGCCGAATACGAAGGCTATGGCGACTCCGGCAATGTCGAGGATGTGACCGTGCAGCCTGCAGAGGTCCAACTGCCGGAACCGCTTGCGACCACGGTGGGCGATTTCGCCTGGTCGCTCGCTTATCACCATCACCCGGGGTTCGAGAACAACGAGGGCGGCTATGGCACGCTGACGTGGGACATTGCAGCAGACAGCATCACGCTCGATCATGCGGACCGCTATGTCGAATGCTCGCACAGCTATGATGAGGGGCTTTGATATGGCGCATCCGCTGCATCATGCCGAAAGCTCGGCCCGGAAATTCGGCGGGGTGCCGTCTGACTATCAGGCCATCCACGACTGGTTCGACGCTTCGAAAGAACACCTCGCCCTCTTCACGCACCGCGCCTTGCGTCATCATGCTCAAGGCCTGTTCGAGGCCGAACGTGTCTTCGGTCTGACCCTGACCAATAGCGCGGGTCGGGACATACCCGTGCGCTGGATCGGCGAGCAGCATGTCCGTGAAGACTGCCAGGGCCGCATCCCGAGCATGGCGGACTGGCTGCGGCGGATCCAGCCCGAGCCATGGATGGCCAATGGCCATATCGACCGGCATTCTGGCGATGAGTCCTGCGGCGACCCAAGGGTTGCCTGGGCCTCCGAGGTCGCCGCCGGACGAACGGTTCTTGGTCTGAAGAATTGGATGGCGGCGCGCGCGACGCAAGCCACGCAAGGTGTCTGACAGCTCTCGGCCGTTTGCCAAACAAATGCTGTATGGAAGCCTGGTCGGACGATCGGGCTTCTTGCGTCGTTTCCCCACCATTCTTCTTGAGGAGGTTCGCATGACACTCGAAGACATCAAGGCCGCCGTCGATGCCGGCCAGACCGTGCATTGGGCCAATACCGGCTATGTTGTGCACAAGGACCGGCTCGGTCAGTACCTCATCACCTATCTGCCGAACGGCAGCTGCATCGGTCTGACCGACCGGGAAGGGCACCGGTTGAACGGCAAAGAGGTGGAGTTCTTCATCGCGCGATCGGAGGACAGCGCGGAAAATCCGGGCAGCCAGACCAGACGGGCAGGGGAGGGGCGTAGCACCCGGAGGCGCGGGGGCATTCCCACTCGGACGGCAGCTCTGACCCGTGGGCGGGGCTGAAAGGAAAGCAAGCTTTTTGATTTGTGATCCCTCAAGGGGTCGAGAAAGCAATCCCGGATGCGCTGGCAAGGACGTCAGGCACCGGCCAATCAAAGAAGGAACCATCCCATGTTCGCAGGAACCCTCACCCGCAATGTCGAGACCGCAGCCGCTCAGTACACCGGCATGATCCACTCGACGCGCTTTGATATCGCCATCCAGCTTGAAACCCGCCCGAAAATGTCCGCGCGCAGCCCGGATTTTGACGTGACGGCGGTGAACAAGTCAGGCCGCAAGGTGCGCATCGGCACGGCCTGGAACGAGACCGGCAATACCAGTGGCAATCCCTACATCTCGATGCAGATCGATGTCGGCTTGGGCCCGTTCCGGGTCAACGCGGTGCAGACGAAAGAGGCGCGCGCGGCCCAGAGCGGCGCATTCGAGATCATCCCGCTGGTCTCGAACGGCCTGATGAAATCCGGCTCGATCTCGGGCGAGCTCACCGCGATGGACGCAGACAACGCCTTCACCGGCTACATCGCCAACATGATGTTCGATCTGGAGTTCATGCTGATCGAGAACAGCTACAAGACCGAGGAGACCCACCCCGATTACCGGATCGAGGTCAGCTCGCCCCGGGGCACGCTGATCCGCGTCGGCTCGGCCTGGATGGCGAAAAGCAGCCGCACGGGCAACGACTACCTGTCGCTGCTGATCAACACGCCTGATGGCGACCTGCGCGTCAACGCCGTGCAAAACGAGGAGCAGCGCGGTGGCCAGACCTTCTCGATCATCCCGTTCATCGACAGCGGTGAGCAGCCGCAGGATGCAGGCACGGGGCTGTCGCTGGTTGCCTGATCAGCGCGCGAGGTGAGACGATCTGAACCGAAAGGGGAGCCGTGGGACCACGGTTCCCCTTTTGCTGTGCTGGTGTAGTTTAGAGATGGCGTGAAGGAAATTATGCTCAGGTTAGTTGTCGGAGTAGGCCCAGAGCCGTCATGCAGCAGGCGGTGGCGGCGCCGGCTGATGCTGTGGCAAGCACCAAGGGAAGCGGAGCGCAGATAGCGATCTTTGCAAACTCATCCTGTCTCTATCTCAACAAGCGCCTTTGCGAACATGACAGCTGGAACGAGGCAAAGATCAGAGAACGATCGGGCGACTTGTTCGAGAACGCCAAGAAAATCTGGAACCTGCCAAACGCCGCAAGCTAACATCTATCGCCTTGCTTCGCCGGAGCCGTCCGTCACCCCTCACTTGCTGATGGGGGTGCGGCGGCGCAGAAGAACAGGGCACCGGCCTCCGCCCTGCTTTGCTGGTGAGTCAGGAACCTCTTGCGCTATGACAGTTCTTCCAGGATGGGCACCGTCTGCATGTGCGCCTCTACCGCCGCCCTGACATCATCACTCATCGGCAGGTGTGCCGCTTCTGTTTCCCAATGCTCCCGAAAAAGTTGAACCGTCTCTTTGGCTGCGTCGATTGCCATCTTTCTCGGGATCGATGCTTTGACGGCAAGGTGTTCTAACTCGTCAACTGAAAACGCTGAGAAGACACGCGCACGACTGATCTTCATGTTGGTCGCATCGCCTGGGATGTAGGGCACGGTCGCCACAAAATCATAGGCCGGTGCGAGTGAGACATACCGCCGGTCCGGATAGATCAGCGACCAGTTTTTCATGTGCATGTCGGCATTGCCGATCAGCATGTTGAAGGTCAGACGCCGGACATACTCGGTGATGTCGGCATCATTGCCTTCGGCGGCGATTACCTGGGCGATGTTCCGGAATGTGCCATTGCCGTACTTATCTTCTGGGTAGAGCCCGTAGACCTGTGCAAAATCCTCAATATGCACGCGTGATCCGTCGGACAGGCGATCAAAGCGCTCGATCACAAAGGCATGGCTGCCGATCTTATCGATTCCTTCGGGCAGGTTCTTGATCGCATCGATCCCCACGAGATCAATGGCAGGCACATTCATGCCAATAAGGCTCGCCAGCTTCATCATCGAGAATTCATTTTCGGGTACGCCCGCGAATTCACGGGAGGGGAGCTTCACGATCCAGGAGCCCCCGACGCCGGAAGCGGGAATGGTCAGGCCACCAGTTGCTCCCATCACCGCCGAGAACTTGAGCTGAACACCCGCCAGCGAAAACCGCAGCGCGTTCTCGCGACGATCATCGCCGTGATCATCGTCGCCACCGGCAACATCAGGCGGCCAGGCTTCACCATCGGCCGGGGCGATCGTGATCGCGCCGGGCAGGTCGTGGCCGAGCGCCCAGAGCAGATAGAATTCACGTTCGGGATTCACGCCTGCCTGTTCCGCCAGGTATTTGCGCAAGTGCCCTTCGGGCAGAAGGTTCGAGAAGAAGGGCATGACGCGTTTCTGATACGGACGAAAATCCGTATAGAGCTCCCCGAATTCATCCTTGAAGGCAAGACCAAGGGTCGCCCTGTCTAGGTCGGCAATATACTCGTCGGTGAAGGCAAAGATGGTGCGATCACCCCCGAGATTGGTAAGTGTGCCGATGGGCGCGCCATAAAGATTGACGTTAAGGACGGAGACACTACTCATCGTTATCTCCATCTAGGCGGTAAGCGGGACGCGCCGGGCGCGCCCGATCCTCATCGGCCATGCCGTGTGCGAGGGCGTTGCGGAAACTGTTCATCTGCTTGGACGCGTCTTGCAGGGTTTTAAGGCCGCCCGGGTTATCCACGGTTTTGAGTGCCTCGCGGATGCTGCGCAATGTGTCAGTGTTCCGGATAAGATTTTCGAACTGGCGCAGCTCCCGAAACTGTCGCTGCAGATTCTGGATGGCTGAATTGTCGATCTTGAGTGACTGGATGTGCTCAAGCTGCTTGGCCAGCTGCGTAAACTCCTTGTGCGTTTCGGGCGTTGCCTTGGGCGCATCGCCTACGCTGCGAGTGATCGTTCTGACGGCGGGTGCGGCCTTGCGCGGCACGAGCGCCAGCTCCAGACCAAGAGCGTTTGCGATGGCGGTCAGACTTGAGACCGTCAGGTTCACAGCGCCGCTCTCGATCTTGGAGATGTGCGACTGCGGCACGCCTGCACGGGCGCTTAGCGCGCGCTGGCTAAGCCCCTTCTTCTCGCGCGCAGCCTTCAGTGTCGCTGCCAGTTTCTCGCTCTCATAGCTCATTTTGATATAATCCTGCACATCAAGCTAAGCGCCTGATCTACTTAAATGTATCATGTAAGACTTGCAATTTCAAGGCATGATCTGCTTTTATAGATCATACTCTGTTTACGATCTAATTTAATAGATCAGTCTTTGGGGCTTTTCTAGCTCAGCCAAGAAGAGCCGGGCGTGCGGCTCATCATACGGTCGTATGTGTCTTCCTCGGCCTCTTCGGAAAGTTCGAAGCGTGATGGTGCATCCCCAAGATGGATAAGGGAAAGCGCAAAGTCGTGGACTTCGGAGACCAGAGCATGCTCGGTGCAGGGCTCTTTGAACCAGACGCCCGCCTCATGCTCTCGCGTTGCCTTTCGTCTAATTAGCTCTGCATCCGTTGCCGGAATCGCAGCTGCCGGTATCTCGATTGGTGGTCGGCCGGACGTTTTGAAATAAGCGCCCGTGCGCAAGGCGCGACCACTTGACCACCCCCAATGAATAAAACCGTCGATAGACTTCACAAGAACTGCACGGCGCTCGGTGTACTGCAGCCAGCGCAGCGTCGCTGCGATCAGGGATACGCCGTAGCGATCAGCGCACTCTCCCAAAGCTTCCAGGTCAGGCTGGGATTTCGGGGCGATCTGCGCGCGGAAGTCATCCAACGGCATGAGTAGATTTGCGGCAAACTCGTTCGCCTCTTTCTCGATCTGCCGGTAGTTGCTGTCCCAGCGTTCCATATCCTCGGAACTGCAACGGATACCGTCAGGATGATCCTGTCTGTGCAGGAGGTAGTGCCCGAACTCATGGGCGAGCGTAAAGTTGATACGTCCCGGCGACGCTGTGTCGGAATTGTAGAAAATGCCCCAGCCTTTTTCGCCGGGCGGCGCCTTCATCAAGGCGCCCTCGAACCCTTTCAGCGGGGCGCCCTGCACAAGACTTATCGGATCTTCAGGAAAGCGCTGCTTGGAAAAATCGTAGGCAAGCGCTCCAACGTTCACCGGAAAGCGGTGGTCGCCACCCAAGGTGTTCAGGATGATGGTCAGATCGTATGCCCATCGTTGTGGCGACTTTGGCTTGCTCATCCGGGCTTCCCCCATAGCTTTACCATCTCGCGAATTTTTTCTTTGGTGTCGGCGTCCATGTGCCGGTATTCGCGATAGAACTGCACATCGACTGCATCCTCTTCTGATATCGCCTGCTTTTCGTCGAGCAGGTATTCAATCGTGACGCCAAGAACTTCAGCGATCTTAGTCAGCTTTTCCGCAGATGGTCGCGGCGGATTCTTGTTCTCCAGCTCCCAAATGTAGCTTTTGCTGGAGCCGGAGAGTTCGGCGAGTTTGTCGAGCGTTAGCTTCTGCTCCTTCCGTAAGCGGCGAATCTTCTCTCCCAGGCTGTTGGTCATGTGGCGGCCTCCCCATCGATCTTCTTGTTCGGTAAAGACGTACTTTAAGTGCTTGACTTCTGACTTTCAACAAATATATGATGTTCGGAGTAAGCGTACTTTTTGTGCCTGCACCCCCTAACGAACAGGAGGTATGAGAAACATGACTAAGGGACCGAAGACCCATCATGTCGTGCCGAACCCGGCAGGCGGATGGGATGTGAAGCGTGGCGGCGCATCCCGCGCAAGCAGCCACCATGAAACGAAGCAGGACGCTGTTGATCGCGGACGTGAAATCAGCCGCAACCAACAAAGCGAACTGCGCATCCACAACCGCGACGGACGGATCGCCAGCAGCGATAGCCACGGTGGCGATCCGTTCCCGCCCAAAGGTTAAACAGAAAGGTCATAGCCATGGCGAAAGACGAAAAAGGCAAACCCGACAAAGAGTACACGATTGTCGTGAATGGCCGCGAGAAGACGGTGACGGCGACGGAGCTTGGCGAGGACGATCTGGTCGCCCTTGCTTACGAAAACCCGCCCACGGGCGAGTTGATCTGCTTCACGATCACGTACCGGCGCGGCCAAGGCAACAAGCCCGAGGGCACGCTGGATGACGGCGATACCGTGAAGCTGAAGGAGGGCATGATCTTCAATGTCACGGCAACTGATAAGTCGTAACGCCGATCTCAAGGCCCTCGAAGAAGGCGGATACGAGGTGGCTGTACAAGGTGGCCACCTCGTGATCTCCAGCGTGCCCTACGTGAACGCCAATCGCGAGGTAAAGCTTGGTTCGCTCGTCTCTGTTCTGCAGATGAACGGGGGCGAGACGATGACGCCGAGCGACCACAAGACCTATTTCGTGGGCGAACATCCTTGCGATCAGGACGGCAAAACACTCGAAGGCATCAGGCATTCCAGCAAACGCCAGAGCCTCGGTAAAGACATCACGGTAGACCATATGTTTTCGGCTAAGCCGAAAGAGGGCTACCGCGACTACGAGCACAAGATGACCACCTATGTGGAGATGATCGCATCCCCCGCGCGGAAGATCGATCCGACAGCGGATGCACGCAGCTACGTGGTGGCAAATTCCGATGACCCCGATCCGGTATTCAACTACCATGACACGGCCTCGACACGGGCCGGGATTGGCGCCCTCTCAGACAAACTGGCGATGAACAAGGTCGCCATTGTCGGTCTCGGCGGCACAGGCTCTTACGTGCTCGATCTGATCGCCAAGACGCCGATCCGCGAACTGCATCTCGTCGATGGGGATGATTTTCTTCAGCACAACGCTTTCCGTAGCCCCGGCGCGCCGAGTATCGAAACTCTGCGGGAGCGGAAAAAGAAGGTCGATTACTTCGCGACGCTGTATGAGCCCATGCGCAAGGGGATCGTCCCGTACCCGGTTTATCTCGACGCCTCCAACGCGGACCTTTTAGACGAGATGGATTTCGTCTTTGTGTGCGTCGACTCCGGCATCGCCAAACGCCCGGCAGTCGAACGCCTCGAAGAACAGGGCATCCCCTTCATCGATGTTGGTATGGGCATCGAGATGGGCGACGATGCCTTGGTCGGCGTGCTGCGGGTGACGCTGAGCACAGCTGAGCGGCGCGAACCGCTACGCCGCCGCGTGGGCATGGGCGAAGCAGAGATCGATGAAGCTTACGCCACCAACATCCAAGTCGCTGACCTGAACGCTCTGAACGCAACGCTTGCGGTGATCAGATGGAAAAAACTGGTTGGATTTTATGCCGATTTTGAGGGCGAGCATTCCAGCAACTACACGATTGACGGCAACATGATAAACAACATGGACAGGCGCGATGACGATTAAGAAAATTATCCATAAATTTGTAGATGCGATCCCCGAGCGGACTGAGGAGGGCGTTCTTTATCTTGCCATGGATTACGCGACGGCCGTTCATAAATGCGCCTGTGGCTGCGGCCGTGAAGTGGTCACGCCTTTAAGCCCGACGGATTGGAAGATGGGTTATGACGGTGTATCTGTGTCTCTCTCGCCATCCATCGGAAACTGGAGTTTTCCCTGCCGGTCGCATTACTGGATCAAGCACAGCAATATCCGATGGGCAGGCGATATGAGCGATGAACAGATTGCAGCAGGACGGGCTCACGACCGTCGCGCCAAAGGTCGCTATTACGATGCGCCGGAAGCCCCCGCAGCAAGGGCGAATGCGGATGCGCCACAAGGTCTTTGGCAACGTGTCCAGCGGTGGCTAAGCGGCAAGTAATGGTTAATTCCGACGCCGATACCCTTACCGCGAGAACGGTTTTGTCCTTGTCCCGAATCCCTTCCGCTCGATGATGTATGGCGGCTGCATCTACGGCGAAAGACGGTTTATCCAGATGCGCATGCAGCATATGTATCCCCACCCGCCGTCAAAACCCGCAACTTTGCGAAGTCCACTTCCTGCGCATCGCTGCCGTTCGTCCGAGGCGCAGCGAATGACTGGCTCCCGCCCATCACGGCGAATGCTGGCGAAAACACACTCGTATAGTCGGCAGCGTTAACGCCTGCACATCAACCTGAGTCCCAGCCTTGCGGCCTCCCCTGCTCGGCTTCGCGTGTCGCAGGGGAGAACGGCCCTTCGGTCCGTCGCGCATTCGGCCATGCGGCCTCACCGCGGCGTCGCACCCGGCATCCCGGTTTGCCCGCCTCGCGAGCACGTCCCTCCCTGGCCGCTCCGCCGGATTGCGCTCTGGTCTGTTTTGCGGGGCAAAACGATCCCGCCGATTCATCCGTCTCCCGCGTCCGGTCGGGCCGTTTGCCTGCTCGTGTCGGGCAAACCTACCGTCAAAACACACACACATGAGTGCGGAAGCATATCCTCCGGATGGCCCCCAAATCAGCCCGCGTCAAGGATCACAAAACTTTTCGGCGAGGGCGGGGCCCGTGGCGCGGTGCGGTCCCGTGCGTGAGGGTGCGCATGTGTCCGGTGCTGCGCGCAGAAAACTTTTGCGCCCGGCAAGCCGGCGGCTGCGCCGTCCCTGACCCGGGCAGATTCGGAAACCAGGCATTCGGCCATGCCCCCACACTCACGTGGTGGCCTTGGAACCGAACACTGGAGACCAGACATGGCTTACGACACTGCAAACACCTACGAGACCATCGAACTTTTCGGATTGACCGAGAAGGACGCGCAGCTACCGATCCCAGAAGATCACATCCTGACCGACCGCATCATCCGCGAGAGCTTCGAGGCTTTGCTCGGGCAGCTGCGCGGGACCGGGCTTGAAGCAGAGATTGAACCGCTGGCCCATGGACTCGCGACGATCCTGCAGCGGCGCAAGGTGGCGCTCGGCAAGGAGGTCGACCGCACCGCCGACAAGATCGGCGCGCTGGCAAAATCCCACGACGGATCGGAGATCGCCGAGACCGCGCTCGAAGAGGCGCAGGCCCGCTTTCTGCAACTGCGCGAGATCGTCGGCGCAATCGAGGTGATGAGCGAGGCGGCGGCGGAATGCTACGAGATCGAGACGGGTCACGCCTTCATCCCGGCGGCAGGCTCGCGCGCCAGCGTCCGGGCGCAAGAGACCGGGGCGGTTTTCGAGGCACGGCAGCTCCTGGAGCAGCACGACCGCGAAACTGCCGCGAAGTCGAAAGTCGAGGGGGTGCCCCTGATCGTCTCGGGCGCCACCGACTGGACCGATGTCGATGTGATCTTCAACACGCTCGACAAGGTTCGCGAACGGATCAAGCAGAACCGCAACCAGGAGATCTTCCTCTGCCACAAGGGTGGCAAGCACGGGGCGGAGATGATTGCGGCCCGGTGGGCGCGGGCACGGGGTGTCGCGCAGGCGCGGTTCGATCCGCGCTGGTCCGCGCACGGGCGGGCGGCACCGTTCAAGTGCAACGACGAAATGCTGGACGACAAGTTCGCGGCGACGGGGGTTGTACTCTTCGGCGGCAACGGTGTCGCGCTGAACCTCGGGCAGAAGGCGGAAGCGAAAGGCCTGACGGTCATGCGGGTTGCGGACCCGGCGAAGACGGCGTCGCAGGAGTGAAGAGAGGGGGTCGCGCTTGGCGCGGCCCTTTCGTCATGTCTCACGGGGCGTGTGGTCGGGCACGCGTGACCGGCAGCTCGCGGCGGCAGCACTGTCATCCCTCTACCCGGTCCGTCACAATGCGGCCCATCCGCATCGGTGCGTGCTGGGGATGGTGCGCCCCGCACACACATCGTCAGCAGCGTAAGACGCGAGGGGTCGAGACATCGCACATGAGGCTGAAGACCTGTAGGTTCCGCGGGCGTGTTTCGGAACATCGCACCCCCGCGGGCGGGCAGCGTCAGCACCCCGGCCAGGCTCGGCGAGACGCGGATGGTGGCGCTGGCGTGGTGGCAAGGGTCATCCGGATCACTCCTTTTTGCTCATAGATGTGGATCGCACGGGGTCGGCCCGTTCGTGCCCTCAGCTTCGCTTCGGCAAGCACAAATACGGCTTCCACGGCTGGCCGCGGACCCTCCGCATTTGCGCTTGCGACCGGGCCTCTTGCCCCCGTGCCGGGTGATCCCCATCGCAACAAGGAGTAACCCAAATGACCAACCACTACGTCGCCACCGTCCCCGTCAAGTTCACCGACACCGATGGCCAGGAGCGCACCCGCTTCCAGCGCGTGGGTGCCATGTTCCGCAACACCCGCAACGGGGACGGCTCGGAGTTCTTCAGCCTCAAGCTCGACTTCCCTGTCGCGGTCTCGGAACTGGTAATGTTCCCGCCGAGCGCGAAAGATCCCCAGGACTGAATCCTCTGACGAGGATGGGCCGCCCCAGGACGATCCGGGGGCGGCCCGATCCTTGTTCCAGGAATGCCCGGTCCGGCGGTCAGATCGCCCGAGGCGACCTCACGAAGCTGCCGGTCGCTCGCGACCGAAGGATTATCGCTGCTCGGAATGATCTGGCCGCGACAGACCGGCCAGTCAGCCTCAAGGGGGCCATCCGCAAAAACCTGTCGGCCAGGGCCTCCCGGTTTTTGCGGCAGAGATTTGGGCCGAGCCAAATCTGGCCTCCCTTGACCCTGCCTGTCCGCCCTGTCGGAGGGGTTTGCGCCCGCCCGCAGTTCCGTCCGAACACATGCCAGACCGTGTGAAAATGGCACCCCAGTGTCCACGAATGCGTGGAACGATTGGGTTTGCATCTATTGAGTGAAAATTGGTTTGGAGCGGCTCAAAATCGCCCGGCAGAGGCCATATGGGGCCGAAAAGGCTAGCCCGCGCTTCTTTGGCGCTGAAATCGCCGCAGGCAATTGGCTCTACGGCCGTACCGCTTCGATCAAAGTCGGCACACCGACCAACGTGATCGCCCGGCGGATATTGTAGGCGAGAGCAGTGAGACTGAACTCGCCGCGAACGTTGTCGAGGCGGCGTGACAGAAACGCGCCTTGCCCCATCCATTGCTTGATGGATCCGAAGGGGTGCTCGACCGTTTCGCGGCGCTGATTGAGCGCTTCGGGGCGGGCGGCAAGTCTTTCAGCCATTCGCTCCAGCACCTCTTCGTTTTCATATCGCGAAATAGTTCGAGCATCGCTTCCAGTACATTGCCGCTTGATCGGGCACTGCTTGCAGGCGCGGTAGTTGCGATACTTCTGCTCGAAAACACCGTCTCGGACATATTGCTTTTTCCCAGTCGGGGGGAGCGTCTGACCTCCGGGACAGGTGTATTGATCCGCCGTCGCGTCGTATTGAAATCGCTCTTTGACATACAAGTTCCTGCTCGCGGCAGCGCCACGCCGCGGCCTTGGGACAATTGGAAAGGCGTTCCCTGCCTCACTGGCTTCGATATCCTCAATCGCGAAATACCCCTTGTCAGCGACCACATTGATGCACTTAACATCCAGCGCCTCGCGTGCCGCAACTGCGGTTGCAGCGAGCAGCCCAATGTCGCTCACTTTTGAATGGACTTGTTGCTCGGCGATCAATTTGTGCTTCACATCCACAGCGATCTGAATGTTGTACCCAACGCCGACCCGTGTGTTTCGGTCCATTGCGCGGGCATCAGGATCGGTCAAAGAGAGCTGATCCGCGCCAGTCTCTTCCAACGTTTTTTGATGGCCGATCAGTCGTTCGCGCCTGGCTTTCATGGCTTCGATTTTCTTGGAAATGTCATCCTTCGACGCAACATCAGCGTTGCCGCCATCCTCTGCATCGGCGTTTCCAAGGGAAGAGAGATAATGATCCAGTCGCTTGTCGATCAAAGCCAAGTCGCGCTTGAGCGAAGCTTTGGTGAAATTCTTCCCACTGTTGTTAACGGCCTTGATCCGAGTCCCGTCCACGGCCAGCAACTCGCGCCCGAAGAGATCAAGATCTCGGCACAGCCGGACAAACTGCCGGAAGACATCCCGAAATGCTGATCGGTTGACCTTTCTGAAATCTGCAATCGTCTTGAAGTCGGGTTTGAGGTGCCGCATCAGCCAGATCACCTCAAGGTTGCGATGTGTTTCGGCCTCCAAACGGCGGCTTGAACGTACTCGGTTCAAGTAACCGTAGATGTAGAGTTTCAGCAGGTCAGCAGGATCGTAACCTGGTCGGCCGGTCGGCTTGGGCTTCGCCCGTGCGAACCCGGCTGCAGCAAGGTCAATCCCGTCAACAAAGGCATCGATAAACCGCACTGGATTGTTTGGGCTAACGTAGTCGTCAACGCGCTCGGGTAATAGCAGTGATTGCGAACGTGGTGTTCCGGTCATGTATCTCATGTCTCAGCATACCGCAGAAGCTCGAACGCTGGAATCCCAAGCCGCCGTTTTCACACGGTCTGATGCGTGTTCGGCCAGAGCCTCGGGCGGGGCTGGCGGACGGGACCCCTAGGACAGGTGGGTCGCCCGGTGGTGAGGGCGGCAGAGCCGCGTCCCTGCGGTCCGCTGGGGAAGCGGACACCGAGGCTGCCTGAGACTGATTGCGACGTAAGTATATAATTGACAGATAGGTATATTATCGTAAGGTGGGGGCAGCCTTGGTGGAAGGTGGCAGGAAATAGGGGGTCTTTCTTCCGCATGTCCCGAACAAAACGCCTGACAGAGATCGAGAAGATGCAGATCGTCCGCGAGGCTGCGGAAGGTGTGTCGACGTCTGAGCTGGCTGAGCGTTTCGAGGTCACATCGCGGGCCGTGCGCTACGTCTTGAAAGCTGATGCCGAGCGCCAGACGGACGCCGCGATCCCGGTCTCAGCGGTCAGTGTGAAGGTCACGGCGGCGGAGCTTGAGGCGCTCGATGCGGTGTTGGCCGAGGCCGGGATCGAGAGCCGGGCCGAGGGGCTGCGGCGGCTCATTCAGGCGGCAGGCGGGGTGTTCGTTCCGGACGCGCAGATGGCTGTTGAGATGGCGCGCTACCGGGCGTCTCTACATGAGGTCGGCAATGGGGTCGCGCAAATCGCCAAGCAGATGACGCGGGCCAACCGGATGGGGCAGGGGGCCGTGGGGGGCACGCGTGCCGAGTTCTCCGAATTGCGCCTCGCGCAGATGCGCGGGTTGGCGCGGTTCATCCTGGATTCCGCTGACGAGATCGATCTGCTCCTGCGCCGCCGTCGAGACGCGATGCAGCTCGAGGCCACGGCCGCGCTGAGGGAGTTTGCCCATGCGGCTGAATGATGCTGTAGACGCAGTTACCGGGGAGGTCTTCCGGGATGGCTGGAGCCGGATCCGGGGCTCGATGCAGGGGCTGCATGTCGCCAAGCAGAAACAGCTCATGCGCGCGGCCGCGGGACACCGGCCAGCGGTCTTCAAGGCAATCCGGGGCGGGGGTACGCATACCAAATCGCAGCTCGCAAACCAGCTCGATTACCTCACCACGAAGTCCACACATATCGTCGACAGCAGCGGGTTTCTGGATGGCAAGGCGAAGCTCGAGGCGGGCGACATCAAGGACCTCACAGAGCGCTTTGCCAAGCGGTGGGATGCAGGCTTCAAGCCAAAGCTCGGGCAGACCACCCACATGCTCATGTCCTTCCCGATCGGCACGCGCGGCGAGGATGTGCGCGACATCGCGACGGACGTGGCCGAGCGGTTCTTTCAGACCGACGCGGGGCATTTTGATTACATCATCGCGGTGCATGAGGACCGCGATCACCCCCATGCGCATCTGGTGTTGAACCGCCGCTCGCAGGAAGGCGAGTTCTTCTTTCTGGGGCGCAACCATCGCTTCAATTACGACGACTTCCGGCTCGCCATGGTCGAGGAGGCGGAAAAGTACGGCGTGCGCCTGGAAGCCACGCGTCGCGTCGATCGCGGTGTGGTGCATTACCCCGCCCGCACCAGCGAGGTCTATGCGGCGAAAGAAGAGGGTCGCGCGCCCCGCGAGCGCGAACGCGTGGGGCAGGACCTGACGCGGACGCTGGCGGAGATCGCCAATACCAGAACTGTCTGCCACTCGCTTGCCGCAGAGGCCTCCCGGGAGGCCCGCGAGGATATTGCCGCGGCGCTGTTCCGCGCGGGCGAAGTGCTGGCGCATGGCGGGCAGGTGGACCGAACAGGAGATGTGTATATGGCCGAGGATCAGAGTTTCGAGGATCTGAGAAGCCTCTATGCGGAAAAGCTCGCGCGGGTGCAGGGCATGATCGCCGAGAAGTCTGATGCGGAACGTCCCGTGCTGGAAAAACGCCTCATCGAGATCCAGACGCAGGTCCAGCACATGCAGCCTCTCGGTTTGCGATCATCCACGCTCTCCGAGGCGCCGTCGGAAGGCGGGATCTATTCCGAGGCGAATATCGACACCAATCAGCTCACGCGTCTGGCGGAGCCCGATCTGAGATCGCGCATTGACGTCGCACTACGAGGCACCGGGATCAGCACATCGGAAGTGGTGGCCCGGATTGAGACGGGCGCCTCAAATGCAGCGCTCGAGCATCAATGGATCGCCAATGATCTCTCCAAAGTGGCCGAGGCGCGCGATCTGAACCTTGAACGCCGCGCCGATCTGGAACAGGCGCGCGACATTCTCAACGATGTGCATGTCGAACTTGGCACGCTGTTGGAACGGGAAAACGTGCTGCGGCAGGATGGCGTCATGGAAGCGGAACCGGTCGGCGAGCGGTTCCATTATCATGAGGGCGCGGTCCGGACGATGGAAGGGACAATCCGTCAGGAGATGCGCGCAGACGGTCTGACAGCGCAGCAGATCGAGGACCGGGATTGGGAGGTCGTATCGCGAGCGGAGCGCCGGATCGAGACGGAGCAGCGTGCATATCTCGAGGCACACCCGGATCTGCTCTCACGTCCTGGCGATGTGATTGACCGGTCTGAGCCCTACAGGGAGACCATCACCGATGCGGCCCGCGCCAGCGAGATCACCCGCGAAGTCGACCGGATCATAGCAGGACGCGACGTCCGCACGCCCGTTGCAGATGCAGTCACGGATGACTTGCGCGCGCGCTATCCGGACATGCCGTCCCACCTTGCCCGCGGGCTCGGTGCGACCTATGCGGCCGTCGTCGAAATACGCGACACGGAGGCCATCAATCAGGTCCGCCGCGAAACCGAGATGCGCGACGGGCTTGGGTCTGGCACGCGTGACGACATCCCCGCCACCCGCGATGAAACGGCGGCGCAGTTTGACCGTTCCGACCGTGTCCCAGAGGAGATTGCACGTGTCCTTGATCATGAGCGGGCCGGGGAGTTGTCCGCGCCCTTCGAGACCGAGGCGGAGCGGGACGCATTTCGAGATGAAATTGCGCGGGTGCTGGATGACCGCCAGCTCGACCGGCTCACATCTGGCGATGCCGATGCGCTGGAGAAGGTTCTCGAGGACCGCCTCGACCGGCTCTATGTCGCCAAGGTCTATCTGCAATCCGATGCCGCGACGGCCAACACGGAGGCCTTGCGCCAGGTGGTCGATGATCTTGCCAACACCGAATACGAAAAACACCGCGCGACAGACGTGGATGGCGAGACCGAGCGGGGTCAGGTCCATTGAGCGCCTCCATGGGAAAAGCGCGGATCGCCACGGGCGTTCTGCTCGTGACGCTGGTGACCGGGGCCATGGGCTATACCATCGCCTCGGCGGTGCTGACCTACCAGGATCTCGGCTTTGGCGCCGAGATCGACTTTGCCTATATCGCGCAAAACTACATGGCGATCCTGGACCGCCGCCCGGAGGACGCCCAACTTATTCACCTGATCATCGGCAGCTTCGCCGCCGCCGGCCTGATGCTGAGCCTCGCCCTCTCAGGGTCCGCCCTTACACGGTTTGGCCAGACCCATTGGCAGACCGCGCGTGAGATGAAGGCCAACGGGTTCTTCGGGGCGCCCGGTACGGGGTTCATCCTCGGCAGGCTGGGGCCGCCGGGCTCCCGGGCCAACTACATCTGCTCGAAGGTCTTCCCCCACGCGCTGATCGTGGCCCCCACGGGCCGCGGCAAGACCACGGGCTTTGTCATTCCGAACCTGCTGACCTGGCAAGGCTCCACCGTGACGCTCGATGTAAAGGGCGAATGTTTCGAGGCAACGGCCAGGCACCGCGCCGCCCAAGGCGACCAAGTCTATCGCTTCGCCCCCACCGATTGGGAGGGCAAGCGCACGCATCGCTACAACCCGCTCCTGCGTATCTTCGAGCTGAAGGACCCCGCGCGCCAGCAGATGGAATTGCAGCTCTTGGCGACCCTCTTCCTGCAGAGCGACAACGACCGGGTGCAGGGGCTGCTCAAGGGCGGGATCGATCTCTTCGTGGCGGCAGGGCTTCTGGCCTTCCAGCGCAAGCGCCCCACCTTGGGCGAGATCTACCGCATCGCCGCTTCGGGCGGGAATAAGCAGAAGGAGTATTTCGCGCGCGGCCACGAGGTCGACAACCGGGCCGCCAAGCTGGTCTTCACGCGGCTCGCCTCGACCAACAACGATACGCTGACCTCTTACGTCTCGCTTCTGATGACCTCGGGGCTCGATCAATGGCAGAACCCGGCCATAGACGAGGCGACGGCGGTGTCGGATTTTGATTTCCGCACGATCCGCAAGAAGCCCTTTTCGGTCTACCTCGTGGTCCAGCCGCTGATGGTGAAACCCCTCGCGCCGCTGATCCGGCTCTTCTTTTCCGATCTCCTGTCCGCCATGCAGGAAAAGGACCCCGGGCCGGATGAGCCGTGGCCCGTAATGATCATGCTCGACGAGTTCAATCGCTTGGGCAAGATGCCCATCGTGGTCGAGAGCATCGAGACCCTGCGGACCTATCGGGGTCACCTGGCCGTGGTCACCCAAACCATCCCCGCCCTCGATGAAATCTATGGCGAGAACACCCGCCGCGCCCTGCAAGGCAATGCCGGTGTGAAGCTCTACCTGACGCCTTCGGATGAAAAAACCGTCGAAGAGCTGAGCAAGGCGGTTGGCAAGACCACCAAGACCGTGGTCACGCGCTCCCAGTCCATCGGCAAGAACCCCTTTGAAGGGCGCAGCCAGTCGACCCGGACCGAAGAAAGCTCCTTGCTCCCTGAAGACGAGGCGCGCCGCCTGCCGCTCGACGAGATCGTCATGGTGATCGATGCGCAAATGCCGGTCCGGGCAAAGCGGATCCAATATTTTGACGATCGGCTGTTCAAGGCGATCCATGCTGCGCAGACGGGCGAGTTGCCGTTTCCGGAGCTGGGGGGAGGGGGGCCGCAAGGCAATCTGCCGCTGAGTGTGCGCGCTATGCCGATGACTCCGCCTTCGAATGGACCAAGTGGACCTGACGCCGTCGTGGAAAACTCAGCTCAGGCTTCTGGGGGTCAACTGTCACGACAAACCGACGCCACTTCAAAGAAGACCGCGCCTGTCGTTCAAGCCGTCATCGCCGTGGAACAGCGCCAGATGGAGATGGATTTTGGGAGCCAGGTCTTGGATGCCGAGGCAGTGAGCGTCGTTGATGAAGCGCAGATGCGCACCGCCATGGGTGGATTGGATGAAATGGAAGCGATGCTGCAGGAGGGGGATGGCGAAAAGCTGGTTGCTCGATAGGGTGGCGGGCATGGCGACCTGCCCGTAGCTTCCGTAACGCTGAATGAAACAAACGGTGTTTTTTCGCCAAAAAGAGGGTTTGGCTTGCACGACCGTTCGATCTCTCGCTGGGAACGTCGTGGGCAGGGTCCAGCCATCTCCACCTTGTTCAGATTATGCCCCCAGACGGCGCAGCCGCTTGTCGATCTCGGCAGGAGGCAGGAAGACCGCCTCATCCGCCCGCCAGATTTGCAGTGCGGAAACAAGAAGCTCGACCTCGCAGACTTCGGCGGTGTGCAATTCGTCTATGATCCACAGGACGCCATGAACGCGCACGGCGCGGGCGGTGGCGACTTTGCGCAGAAGATTGTCGCCGGTCAGGAGGATGCCGTTTTCCTGGCAGGTTGTCGTGACCAGAGCGAAGCAGTCATAGGCTGACAGCCGGCTGTGCTCACGCTTCAGCGCAACCACCTGCGCGACTTCCTCGGCTGGCAGGTCATAGGTGGCAAGGCCACCGTCTTCGAGCATCCGCCATTCCTGCGCCGTGAAATCGAGCAGCTCCTCCTCACGGATGGGCAGGGGCACGATGAAGCGATAGGGCAGCCGCAGCAGGACGTGCAGCAACTCTCCCTTCTTCAAGTCGATCAGACAGGACGCATCATTGACGACAACACAGGTCACTGGTCACGAGGCCCCCTGATGTCGCGTTCGACAACGCTCAAGGGGAGCCCGAGCATTTGCGCCGCCCGCACGGGGGAAATCATCTCCTCGCCGAGCGCGCGCCAGACGAGGCGCTCGAAGCGCTGCGGCTTCTCGAAAGCCGCGAAGCCCTCGCCTGGACCGATAGGCTCCGGCTCCTCGCGCCGCCAGCTTCGCGCATAGGTCTTGAACGCATATTCCACCGCACTCTTCGACAGGATGTCCACTTGGCCGAGCCGCACGAGCATCGCGGCGGCGGAGACGCCATAGGTGCGCTTGAGCCGCATGATCTCTATCCAGGTCATGCCGTGACGGTTTCGGCCAGCTTCCTCTTCCAGATGCTCACGCGGAATGAGGAACGCCCCCGCGAAGCGGTGCATCGAGGGTTCCTTTTTCAGTGCGGCATTGCCGGTTTCGGTGATGATCCGGTGCGCGAGTTCGTGGGCGAGGTTAAAGCGCTTGCGTTCGACATTGGTGTGCCGCGAGACGACGATCACCTCAGTCGGTGCGCCCTCCGCCCGTTCGACATGACAGGCCAGCCCGTTGATGCGTTCCGGGAGATCGGCCTCGATGACCTTGAGTCCCTTGTCTTCGAGCAGGGCGGTCATACTCGGGATCGGGTCGATCCCAAGCTGCCACTCGCGCCGCACGTCCCGCGCCTTGGCGTCGATGGCCTCTTCATCGGCCACCATGTCCACGCGCAGCGCGGCGAAGGGGTCTTCAGCGGGGTGCATGTCGAGGATGTCCTCGATGGCAAGATAGTCTTCGAGCTTCTCGATCACAATGGATTCCGCCATCGCGCGATCCTGCGCCGAGGCGGTCGAGTTCTTTCGCCACTCGACGCTTTCCAGAGCTTCGACCTGACCGCCGAGCAGGAAGTCCAGTGACACGCCGAGCGCCTTGCCGAGGCCGACCAGCACCGACGAAGACGGCATCATCTTGTCCGCCTCGTATTTGCTGATGGCCTGTGCCGACACGTTTGGGGTTACGCGCTCCGCGAGCGCTTGCATGGATAGACCCGCCCGCTTGCGGGCAAGTCGCAGTCTTTGTCCGAACATGATCCTCTCCCGGCGGTTACTGTTGTGGTTGATAAACGCCATTTCTTACTGTATATTTAAACACAAGGTTGTCGAATCGTCAACTGAAATCGACACGTGAGGCTTAAAATTTCTAAGAAAAAACAGCATGTTGTGCCGCATGAAAGCGGTTGGACAGTGAAGAGGGCGGGTAACTCCCGTGCGTCTTTCGTCCACGGCACGCAGCGCGAGGCCATCACGGCCGCGCGGGAATCCGTCATTCGTCAGGGCAGCGAGATGCTGATCCACGGCGAGAACGGTCGCATCCGCGAGCGCAACACCTATGGCAAGGACCCGTATCCGCCGAAAGGCTGAAGGGCATAAGCGGAATGGATGTCAGGATGAGCAACGGTGGGAACAACAGGCAGATACGTCGCATCCTCTCCATCGACGGGGGCGGGATTAAGGGCACGATGCCCGCTGCATTCCTCGCGGGGCTCGAGGAAGATCTGGGCCAGCCCATTGGGTGCTATTTCGATCTCATCGCGGGCACATCGACGGGTGGCATCATCGCACTCGGCCTTGGCCTCGGCCGCACGGCAAAGGAGTTGCTCGAGCTTTACGAGCGTCGCGGGCCTGTCATCTTCGGTCATGACAATGCGGATGATGAACCGCTGGGGAGGATACGGCAGGCATGGCGCACCCTCACCGCCACAGGTCGGCACGTAGTCGGTCCAAAGCACGATGCAGCAGTTCTTGCCCGCGAGCTCAAGGCCGTTCTGAACGACGATCTGATCGGGCACTCACAGACCCGGTTGGTGATCCCAGCGTGGGATGCCGATCTCCGCAGCCCCTATATCTACAAGACCGCGCATCACACGCGCCTGCAAACCGATTATCGCAAGACTGCGCTGGATGCTGCTCTGGCAACGGCAGCGGCACCTACGTATTTCAAGCGACATCGCACTGCTGATGATATCGGCCTGACCGATGGCGGGACATGGGCCAACAACCCCACGGCCATTGCCGTCGTCGAAGCCATCACCCTTCTGGGGTGGCACCCGTCAGACCTGCGCATTCTGAGTCTGGGGTGTCTGGACGAGGTCTACATGCTGCCCGAAAGCCCCGGGTTTGCCGGCCTCGGACTCAAAGTCCTCAACCTTTACGCGGATGGGCAATCACATGGCGCCCTCGGCATGGCAAAACTTCTGACGGGAGACCCTTACGATGGGGATCGCATCTACCGCATTTCGCCGTCTGTCCCGAGCGGGTTTTTTACCTTGGATGACACCACGAAGATCGGCCGCCTCAAGGGCCTCGGTATGTCAGAAGCCCGAAAAGCAAAGCCCCACCTGACCCCGATCTTTTTCGCCCAGCCTGCCGATACCTTCGTGCCGGTATATCAACTCAAGGAGAAAGCGGCATGGATCAGATGTTGCGACAGCCGCTGACCGACAGTGATATTCGGCGGCGCACGCAGATATTCACCATCCTGGACGAGGTAGGCGAGGATCTGGACCTCACCGAAACCCAGTTTGATCGTGCGCGCCAGAGCTATGGTGCCGTCGGAGACTGGCTGTCCGGTTCAACTGATCCCCTACTCGTCAGTGTTCTGGTCTATCTCCAAGGGTCCAGTGCGCTTGGAACGGCCGTGAAGCCAATCGGGCGGCGGGAATTCGATGTCGATCTGATCTGCTTTTGTGCAGGTATCGCGTCCGGCATCTCACCAGCGACCCTGAAGGCGGCGGTTGGAAACTGGCTCAAGGAACACGCCACCTATGTGCGTCTTCTCGAAGAAAAAAAGCGTTGTTGGCGTCTCAACTATGCGGGGGACTTCCACCTCGACCTATCCCCGACGATAGCAAACCCGGTCTGCGGCAACCGGGGCGAATTGGTGCCCGACCGGGCTCTGAAGGAATGGCATCCGACAAACCCGCGGGCCTACAAGACCCTGTTCGATGAGCGCGCCGCACTCCGGCCTACCTTTGCGGGCAAGTTTATCGCCATGCAGCGGGACGAGGCGACGGTGGAGCCGTTCCCCGTCCGAGAAGCAGTGAAAGGCATCCTGCGCCGCATCGTGCAATTGCTCAAACGGCACCGCGACGTTTTTTATCAGAACAACACGCAAGACGTGGCCCCGATTTCCGTTATCATTACCACCCTTGCGATGCAGTCCTATGCATATTGCGTGCGCAACCACGTCTTCCATGACGAAATGGATCTGTTGGTCGAAACGATCCGGATGATGCCGCACTTCATCGACCGCCCCATTCTGGACGGACGGCGGGGCTATGCCATCCTGAACGAGACAACCAACGGGGAAAACTTCGCCGACAATTGGAACAAGGATGAACGCCGGGCACCAGCGTTCTATGCGTGGCACGCACAAGCTCTGTGCGACTTTGAAGTCCTTCGCGATGCTGTTGGTCAGGACCGTGTGTCATTGAACATGGAGCGTTCGTTCGGTTCCGGTGTCACGGGACGGGTTTTCGGCAACCACGTCAATGCGATGTCGGATGGTCGCAAATCGGGTCTACTTTCTGTCGCACCTGTGGTCGGGCTGACGACATCGAAGGTCGCAGCATCAACGACCGTGCCCACAAATACGTTCTTCGGTGATTGATGATAGGACGAGGCGGGCAATACGACCTGACCCTGTCGCAGCAGCTGCTGTTCCTGAAGGCAAGCCCGGCTACCAGTGGTGTGGGGCAGGTCCGCGCAAACAAATTGACATGGCAAGAGCCTATACAACCGACCGCCTTGGCGCGCTCCTACCTTGCCACTATCACGTTTCAGCCGGGTCAAACGCCCGGTGTTCAGATAGACGACCCGGATCTGGAGTTGCTGGCGGCAGGGCGTCCTTTGCCTCACGTCTACAGAGATCCGCTGCGCCTTTGTCTTTATCTTCCAGGTGCTAGGGAATGGGACGCGCGGAAGCGGATCGACCAAACCATCATTCCGTGGACTTACCTTTGGCTCTATTATTTCGAAGATTGGCTTTGGTCAGACGACTGGAAAGGTGAAGGGCAACACCCCGGCGAAGAGCCTGAGCCAGTTGGCAATCGGGCGATGCGCAGGGCCGTGGCTCGGTGCTGAAATTGTCCATTCGTTTTTGGCAAGTTTTTGGCACATGGCTGTCACCGCCTGCCCAACCTACCGAGTCTTGAAAGCTGTGCCAGCATTCGGGCGCCTGTTCCGTTTGCGTCACCCGGACGAGCCGCAGTTGGCCCTCCAGCAGTATTTGATCGGCTCGGCAAGGCTTGCACGCCAAAGAATTGTCGCGCTCGAAGGGCTGCGTATTCAGCCCCAGTTGCGCCACCAATGGCATAGCGATTGTAAACTTGTTGGCTACCTGCAAGCCCTCTGGCGAAGGCATAGCTTCCCCCGAACCCGGCCGAGAGTGCTGGCATCATGATGTTTCCGGAAATCGCCCGAACCAAGAAAGGCGTTGCTATGATGAAACCCTTTGCCATCAGCACCATCATGAAAAATGGGATAAGGGCCCCTATGTTCGAGGCCCCCTCTGGGTCGCCAAGCTCGGCAAGAAGCGCCCGAGAGACCCCCGTGATCGTCGCGAACACGCCGGCGACTACGATCGGATACATCGCGAACGAAATGAGCGCGGATAACCAGCGCGCGAAATAATCCTTGGTCACCTCGAACAGGGTCAAGAAGATCATCACTGGCGCAATGCCAATTAGCAGAGCGATCATGAGCCGGGACGCCACAACAATGAACGCCGCCAACCCGCCAAGAATCGAGAGCAGCAGAACCCCAAGTGTGTCAAGCAAGGCACCCGCCATCCAGTTCAGCTCAGATCCCGCAGCATTCAGATAATCCCCGAGCGCTGCAATCAGTTCGTCAAATTCCTCTGCAAAGGTACCGGACGGACCAGGTGATCCGCCGCCAACAGAAGCCACAAGGGCCCCGGCAATGCTGTCGATTCCGTTCAGTATTGCTGAGGCAAGCGCATTGAACTGGACCCAGTTTGCCGCAAAGACCCCTATCAGTCCGACCTTCACGGCCAGCCAAAAGGCAGTTCGGCCGTCCATGGCGCGATACTGGTAGATCATGTTTATGAAAACCAAGATGACAACCAGTGTTGTGCCCAGAACCAGCAACGTGCCGACCGTTGCTGCGACCGCACCAAACTGAGTTTCGGCAGCGGTATCTAGATACCCTTCAGCCGTTTCCACGAAGTAGGTGACGATACTCATTGTTTGCTACCAGTTGCCAGCTGCTTCGCAGATTGGCATGGCGGCGCGGCGCAGTTCATTTGCCTGTCGTCGGTATTCGGATGTCGCTTCGACAACGTCCCAGTATTTAGATGAAGCATAGCGCTCTGTGTAGAAGCGTACGGCGTCCTCCCAAGTTGGATACCGTGTGGGACAGTCGCAGTTTTGCGAGTCTACGACGCGCTCCATACTTTGAGCCCGATATATCTGTTGGATCAAAAGGCGCTTATAGGATTCGCGCACATTGATGTTCTGTATCCACTCCGGCTCGGGCGGCTGGTCTGGGCAAACATTTGGGTCGTTGTCGAGCGTCGGGATCAGGTTCCGCTCGGCTACGCCAGCAGTTGTGCCTAAGATCAAGAGCAGGCCAGCGACTGCAATAGCCCGCCTCATTCCGATGCCGCCTTCATTGTACCAGTCTCACGCTTCAAGAAAGTGGTGTAGCCGTAGTCGCCGGCTTCGGCGTTGATGACCTCCCACCCTTCCGCGCCGCGCTCATTCAGGACCCTTCGCATCTCGCCGTAGTCCTTTTGCTTCTTCACTTTGAAAAACAAGATATCGTATTCAAAGGTCTTCATGGGGAAGTTCCAATCTCAGTTGCGCCGGGGAGGTAGAATTCCGTGATGCCGCGTTTGCCGTCATGGCGACCGGCCTGGATGATCACATCGATGGAGTTCTCGATGTACTGGATCATGTCGGCATAGGTCATCGGGATTTCGGTCTTGAGTGCTGCGATCGCAAGCCGCTGCACGGCCAGTTGCGGGGTTTCGGCGTGTAGCGTGGTCATCGAGCCGCCATGGCCGGTGTTGATGGCTTCCAAAAAGGTCATGGCCTCCTTGCCACGCACCTCGCCCAGGATGATCCGGTCGGGGCGCATGCGCAGCGTGGCGGTGAGGAGCACATCGGCGGTCTGGAATTCCGCATCGCGATTGGCGATGAGTGTCACGGCATTGGGTTGGGTCGGTAAAAGCTCGGCGGCTTCTTCGATGGTGACGATGCGTTCCTCGGCCGGTACGTGAGAGAGGATCTTGCGCGCGGCCACGGTCTTGCCGGTGGAGGTGCCGCCCGAGATGATCATGTTGAGTTTGTTCTCGACGCAGAAGGCGAGCGCATCATCGATCAAACCCGCGGCCACCACGGCGCGCAAGGCGCGCTTCTTTTCCACGTGCAGATCTTCGAGCTTGCGTTCCTTGCCGTAGAGAAAATCGAGCGCAATGCCCTCGAGTGGCAGGCTCGAGAAGAACCGTAGGCTGATCGACATGGCCGAGAGTACAGCGGGCGGGGTGATGACCTGCGCGCGGATCGGGCGGCCCTTGTAGGTGATCGAGACCGAGACGATGGGGCGGTCCTTACTCATCGTGGTATTTGCAGAGGACGCAATCTGGTTGCCAAGGTCCTTCACTTCCGTCGCGCTCAGTTTTTGATCCAGCTTTTGCATGAAGTGATCGCCCTGGAACTCACCCCAGCAGGTGCCATCAGGGTTGATGCAGATCTCGATGACATCGTCGCGAGCGGCGGCGGCGATCCGGTCGAGCGAGGTTTCGAGATAGCTCAGCGACATGGGCTCAGAATAACTCCAGATCGCGGTCGACCATTACGGTGACGCGTGCGCCTTGGTCGACATAGATGACCGGGCCGATGGAGAGGTAATCGCCGATGACGCTGTCCGTGGCATCTGCCAGATCATCGCCAACGTCTTCGAGAACGTCGGCGGCAGTCTCATCCTGGACCTCGGAGGCGGCGGCACCAGGTGCCGCGGAAATCAGCGAGATCAGGGCGGCCGACCCGAAACGCTCGGCAAAGCGCGTGTCCACGAAACCCGTGACGCCGGAGCGACCCAGTTCATCGCCCCCGAAGGAGCTGATCTGGACGGTTTGGCCCGCGGGCAGGATGATCCGGTCCCAGGCGATCGTCACGCGGCGCTGCGCGATGTCGACGCCGGCGCGGTAGCGCCCGATGAGACGGGATCCGCGCGGGATCAAGAGGCGCGCGCCATCGACGCTGTAGACGTCCTCGGACACCACGGCACGGGTCTGGCCGGGCAGGGAGCTGTCGAGGGCGGTTTCCATGACGGCCTGGATCATGGTGCCCTGCACAATGGTGTTGGAGGGATTGGCGATCACCTCTGCCTGCGTTACGGTGGAGGGCAACGCACCGTTCAGCACGAAATCCGTCACCTCGCCGAAGGTGCGTTCGGTCAGAGCCGTTTCATTCGCTCCGGAGGCACCGCCAAACGCGATGGTGGGCGAGGCGATGCGCCGCTCCTGGAAGGCGCGTTCCTCCGCGGCGCGGCGCTCCAGCTCGGCCATGCGCCGGGCTTCTTCCTCCCGACGCAGTCGCTCTTGCTCGCGTGCGCGCAGCTCATCTTCCGTGGGGCCCGCTGGAGCGGGTTGGGGGCGGCTGGTCTCGAGTTGGGCCAATTCCAGATCCATGCGTAATTGCTCAAGGCTGCGATCCCGCGCCGTCAGTTCGTCCTGGAATCGTTGCTGTGCGGCTTCCGAGGCGGCTTGCAGCGCCGCAATCTGAGCGGTCAGCGCGTCGATCGCCTCTGCGGCGGCAGTGTCTTCCTCGACGACCGGTTCAGGGGCGTTGCGCAACTCCTCGATCTGGGCCTGCAGGGCGGTGATCTGCGCCAGAAGCTCGGCATTGGGCTCAACGGGGTCTGGTCCGACAAACACAACCTCGGGCTCGGGCGGGGGCAAGGTCTCGATAGCGCCAAAGCCGTCCCCCTCGTTTTGGAAGACGTCCGGGGTGGCCGTCGGCAAGGCTTCCTCTTCGTCGGGCTGTGAGAGGAGATAGAGGAGCGCGCCGCCGACGCCGATGACGAGGACCACGATCAGCGCGAGAAGGGGCGACCGGCGCTGCGCCGCCGTGGGCGCGCGGGCACTGCCTTTCTCAAGGGCGGCGAGGCGCTTTTCCAGCTCGGTGTTCTCAGTATCGCTCATGAGGCGGCCTCCGCGGGCGGGATCGCCTCGATGCAGACCACCTCTTCGCCAAGTCGCAGGACCCATTGGCGGTTCACGCCGCTGACGCGGATCACGCCGTCTTCAGGGGTTTGCGTGTTGACCGTGCGCTCGCGGCCGCCCGCGTAGCGGAAGATCGCTGGCACAGGGGCGTTTCTTGGAAAGGCGAAATACGTGAACGTCCCGTCATCCCAGATGCGCGTCGGCGTGAACTCGGTCCGCGCGCTGGCGGCGTAATTGTAATTGGGAGCCTGTGCCGCGATGGCCCGGGTCGGGCGCGCAGCGGCATCAGGATAGCGGAACTGCACCACGTAGAAGGTTGGGCTGCGGACCTCCTCGACGTTGAAATAGTAGCTCCGGCGGTTCGTGTAGACCGTCACATTGGTATGGACACCGCGCGCGACGGGCTTGATTGCAAAGGCCTGACCACCGGGCACGCCATCGATTTCAAACCCTTCCGTGTCGCCCGCGATAATCGAGCGGATGCTTTCGCCCTCTCCGAACTCGACCGTCGTCACATGGGTGAGCGAGACGCTGAGGCGGTAGACTTGGCCTTCTTGATATGTTGCCAGCCGCACGCGGCTGTCATTTGGACCACCGCGCGGGATCGCTTCGGCAAAGGCAAGGGCAGGCAGCAAAACAAATATGGCAGCAACAAAGAACTTATTGATCAAACATGCGTTTCCAGAATGAGTTGTGTCGCCAATACCCTGCCGCGCTGCGCGCTCTCGGGACATTGGCGACAAGGTGTTTTGATTTGAATTCCAGAAACGCATTAATTCTCCAATCTGTCGGAGCGGATGGAATATTCGCGCACGGTGAAGCCGAAGGGGTTGGTCCAGACCTCATCGATGGACCGGCGGGTCTCGGGACGGAACTCGAAGAGCAGCGTTGCGGTGAAGAGCCCGGTCTGAACGCCATTTAGCGAGGTCAGGCGCTTGCGCAGGCGCACCGTGGCGCGGTTGGTACCAATCCGGTTGATGCTGAGGATTTCCACGTCGAGCCGAGCATTGGGGCCATAGACGGTTGGCGGATAATTCTCGTTTGCGCTGTTCCAGATCTGGCGCAGCCCGCTCTCGGCGGCCCCGTCCGAGCGGCGCAGGACGCTGCGGATGCGCAGATCGTTATCGAGCTGGTTGTAGACTTCGCGGTCAGTCACATAGCGGAAGACTTCTGCCTCGATGATCGCCTGGTTCGCGGTCACCGAAGTCGCGCCCACCGAGGCCTCGGGGAGTGCAAAGCCGGTGGCGGGATCATAGGGGACAACGACAGGCGGGGGATCGACATCGAGGATTGCGACTGCTGCTGCGCTCAGGCAGCCGATGATGCCGAAGACGAGGCCCGTCAGTCCAAGGCGCTGCCAGAGCCGTTCGCGGCGCAGCGCGCCATAGACCAGTTCTTCCTCGATGATTTCCTGTTCACTCGCCACCCGTCATGCCTCCGATCGGCGCTTCGAAATGAGGTGAATCGGTTCTTCGCTGCCTCTCGCTGCGCTCGAACGCGAAAACCGATATTTGATTTTGTGGGTCAATTTCGAAACGCCCTAATCAGCCCGCAGGTCGGGCAGGGTGAAATCCATGAAGCGCTGCTCTTCGGCGATGGTGGCGGCGTCGATCACGCCGCCGGTGCCATCGCCCACGGTCTGCACCGCTTCGAGCTGCCACATGGCGACCAGCGCAATGGCGAGCTCCGCGGTCACGCGCGTGTTGAGATCGACGCTTTGCTTGAGCTCTTCCATGTCGTCGATAAGTCCCACGAGGCGGTCTACCCGCTCGAGCGATTGGCCGGCATCTTCATAGCTGTTCTGGGCCGCCGACGAGACGAGGGCGCCGGTTGTTGCCTGCGTCGCCACGCGGTTGGCGCCGGGATTGCCGCTGGTGGCCATTTCCGAGAGCGTGTCTTCATCGAAGCCGAGATCGGCCAGCACCCGGTCCATCTGGGTTTCGATTTCGCCTGCGCCGGAGCCCGAGAGGCCCGAGAAATCCCCAGTCTTGATCGCCTCAATCGTGGCGAGGATGTCGCCGAACTCCTGGTCGAGCAGGCCATTGAGTTCGTCTTCCATCTCGGTGCGGATGATTTCGGGAAGCTCGGCGAGGCGGGTGAGGGCCTCGTAGGTTCTTTGCAGCTCCGCGAGTTGGTCCGTGAGCGTGGCAAGCTGTTCGCGGAGCTGCGTCAGCTGCTCGTTTTGCAGGATCTCGTCCTCGATCATCTGCCGCAGCTGCTGGATGTTTTGAGCGATGTTCTGGGTATCGACGACGGGTACGCCCTGCGCTGCGGCAGAGGAGAGGGTGCCGAAATGCAGGCCAATCCCAAGCGTCGTGGCCAAGGCCGTTCTCACGAGCAGATGTCCCATCATTCAATCTCCCTGATCGTAAAATCCATGAACGCGCCTTCGGCCATGCGGGCGCTGGCCTGGGCCAGCTCTTCGGCGGAGAGCACGCGCGTGCGGGCGGCCTGAAGCCGGATGCGGGCAGCCACGAGACGCACGAGTTCGGCGCGGGCATAGGTGTTGAGCGCGACGCTCTCCTGCACATCCTCGGTTTCGGAAATCCGTTCGACTATATCGCGGATGCGCAGGGCGGCTTGGTGGATCGCGGCGGGTGAGTTGCTGCCATAATAGGCCGCCCCATGACCCGTGAGCGAGAGGTTGGCATTGGCGAGAAGTGCCGGATCGATTGTGCCAAGCGCTTCGATCCCGCCGATAAGGCTCAGATAGAGATTGTAGCGTTCAGGGATGACCGACACGTAGTGCTGGGTCTCCCGGAAGGGTGGCACGCCGCCATACTCGAAAACCCGGCCGGGTCCGGCGTTGTAGGCCGCGAGGGCGTTGATGATGTTGCCATCGAATGTGTTGAGCTGGGTCGCGAGATAGCGCGCGCCGCCATGCACCTGCAGGTAGGGGCTGTCATAGTATTCCGGGTTGATGCCGAGATCGCTGGCCGTGCCAGGCATGATCTGGGTGAGACCATAGGCGCCAACGGGGGACCGCGCGCCAATCGTAAACCGGCTTTCCTGCCAGATCAGCGCTTGCAGAAGCGCGCGCCATTGGACGGGGGAGAGGCCTGCGCGGCCAACACCCGCAAAGCCGCTGGTCTCCTGAGCCACGCGGATGATGAGCTGCTCGATGGTCTCAGACGCGTCGCCGAACATCTGCGCACCGCCGGGATTGGGATCGATGTCGGCATTGCCATAGACCGCCGCCACCGAGCGGTCAGGATCCCCGCTGCCGCTTTCCAGTCCCGAGACCATAGTCGGCAGGCCCTGACCGCCGAAGCTGGTCTGGGCATCGAGGATGCGTCGGAGGGTTTCCAGCTGCTCCCGTTCGATCTCGGCAATCAGTTCGCGCACGGCAAGCTTGTCGGCCTGAACAGCCAAGTCTGCCTCGCGATCGCCGGTCTCGACGATATCACGCGCGGTCAGCCCACTGTCATTGGTCGGCACGCCTTGAGACAAGGCGAGACCGGGCAGCAGGCAAAGTGCCAGGATATGAGGCAGGCTAGACCTCAATGTCGCCCTCCGGCGCATCTAGAGGCGTGAAGTCACAATCAGGCGCGACAGGTGCCGTTGATGCGAGGAAGGTGAAGCAATTGGCCTGCGGCTCCCGGTACTGGGTGCAGGAGGCCAGCGCGCCGAGCGCAGCCAAAGCGACAAGAATACGGATCATGAAAGCCTCCAGAAGTCCGGGCGGGTGCGATAATCGGCGCCAACGAGCGCTTCGCCCTTTTCCATGCCGCCAAGGATGGTGAGATTGGGACCGAGGGCGCTCAGATCGGCATCGACGACGATCGAGCCCTGATCGTCGCGGATCAGTGCGAGGCGGCTGTTGCTGCCCGTGTTGAGAAGGACGTCGAGCTCCTTCTCCGTGAGGTTCAGCATGGCGTAATCCGAGGCGTTGGCGCGGATATTGGGGAGCAGGATCTGCGTCGGCACTGCTTCGACGATGGTCTTGCCGGTGCGGGTGCGTTCGAGCTGGCTTGCGTATTGCGTCATCATCACGGCAACCGTGTTTTGCTTGCGAGCGGTCACCAGCCAGTTCGACAGACGTTCGGCGAAATATGCGTTGTCGAGCGCCTTCCAGGCTTCGTCGATCACGATGATGGTGGGGCGGCGGTCCTCTATCTCGCGCTCGACCCGGCGGAAGAGATAGGAGAGGACGGCCATCCGCTCCTTGTCGGCCTCGCTGTCGAGGATGCCGGTCAGATCGAAGCCCACGACATCGCCCTTGAGCGAGAAGGTATCCTCGAGGCTCTGGCCGAAGATCCAGCCATAGCGACCGTCTTCGGTCCACTCGAGCAGGCGCTGGTGCAGATCGCCGCCATCGTCGGTGGACACAAAAAGCGATGCGAAATCCCGCCAGTTCCGCAAGGCCGGATTGGAGGCCTGCGCGTTTTGGCGCACCACTTCCTGGATGCGGTTGGTCTGCGCAGGGGTCAGGGGCTTGTCGGCGCGGAAGAGCAGCGTTGTGAGCCAATCCGAGAGCCAGGCGGTGCCGCGCGCATCGGTCTCGGTCCAGAGCGGATTGAGCCCCGTGGGCTGACCGGCGTTCAGGGACGCGTAGCGCCCGCCATTGGCGCGGACCGCCATCTCCATACCAAGACGGTAATCGAAGACGAAGATCCGTGCCCCTGCGCGGCGGGCTTGGGTCATCAGGAAGGCCGACAGCACCGATTTGCCCGACCCGGGCCGCCCCATGATCAGGGTATGCCCGCTGGTCGGTTCTTTGTCGGGCGAGCCTTGTTCGTGATAGGAAAACCGGTAGGCGCTCTGCTCTGGGGTGGGCAGATAGGTGATGACCCGGCCCCAAGGGGTTTTCGCGTCGGGCTTGCCGAGCTGCGTTCGGTGGAAGGCCGCGAAATCCGCGAAGTTGCGATTGGTGACGGCGCTGGCGCGCACGCGCTTGGGCTGGTTGCCGGGATGCTGGCTGAGGTAATGGGCCTTTGCGGCGACCCGCTCACCGATCATCTTCACGCCTTCGGTCGCGGCGGCGTTCACGATTTCGGCGCTGAGCGTCTGCAGCTCATCGAGCGTGTCGCAAAAGAGCGTCACGACCATATGATGCTCGCCGAAGCTTTGGCGCTTGGCCTCGAGATCATCGGCGGCGATGTCGAGGGCTTCCAGGAGCGAGAGGGCCGCGTCCTGGCTCGCCTGCATCTGGCGCTTTTGCCGTTTGATCCGACCTGCCATCAGGTTCGAATTGATCGGCGTGAAGGAATGCGTGACGATCATGTCGACCGGCAGGTTCAGCATGTCGAACATGGTGCAGGAGGTGTCTTCCGAGTATTCCCCGATGGTGAAACTCTTGCCGTAGCGATGGCCCACCACGCCTTCCGAGAGCTCGAAATGGCCTCCGTGAAACGTCACGCGGGTATTGGCGACGTTGAAGGACAAAAAGCCGTAGGTGTTTGCTGGGTAGAGCGGCAACTCTGTGCCTGTATTGAGCGCGCCCAGAAACCCCACCAATTCCCCCGATGCGGCCGACAGCAAGCGCGGCTTCAGCTCGGCGAGGCCGGACAGAAAGACGTTCACGGCCTCGCCCAGTCGCTGCAGGCGTTTGCGGGTCTCCTCTTTCAGGCGATCCGGCGCGCTGCGGCTGAGGAAAGGCAGGAGGCTTTTCGGGGGCGGGCGGTGAATGACGGTGAGCGTCAGCGTCTTGTCGCGCAGCCCGCTGGTCTCGAGTTTCGTGCGCCAGCGCCGGTCAACCTCGCCTGCGAAGCTGTCCTCACGGATCGGGTCGAGATCAGGTTTGATGGCCTTGGAGACCTTGTGGACGTAATAGCTGAATTCCGGCCCGAGCTGCGCGACGATGCGGGCAAAGAGCGCCGTCACCTTGTCGAGATAGGCATCGTCGGTCGTATAGCTGTTGATCCCCTCGAGCCGGATGCACCGGAAGAGCTCGTTCACCCGTGTCCGCACGGTCTGGTCGTCGACGAGGCTCACATAGGGCAGCATATGCGCGAGACGGGTCTCGCGCGCATACCACTCCGGCGTCATCGTGCGGGGATCGAGCGCAGCATCACGGGCGTCATCACGGGGCATAGCTGTCCCCGCCATGAACGGACCTGTTGCGCGTGGGCGGTGTTTCCTGCAGGGCCGTCATCATCACGTCGATGAAACGCGGATCCCAATCCGCGGCCTTCCACAGCACCGGATAGAGCAGGGCGGCGACAGCCAGCACTGCGATGTGCTGGACCCAGACGAACAAGAGCACCGAACCGAAGAGCCAGACCATCGCATACATGATGGGCAGGCCCAGAAGCTTGGGCGGGCGCACGAGGCCCAGAAAGAGGGGGGAGCGCTCAGCCACCGGCGAAAACCGCGGCAACGATGGTGGGGGCAGCCGCGACACCGGCGATGCCGACAAGCACCCAAAGCGCCTGGCGCAGATCGATGATGTTGAAGAACCAGCTGAGAAAGACCCCGAGAACGGCCAGCGTCGCGATGACAACGCCAAGTGGGCCGGTCAGCGCATCGACGATGCCCTGCAACAGGCTCTGGATCGGGGAGAGATCAATGCTCTGGGCGAGGGCGGGTTCGGCAATCAGCAGGAATAGCGCCAGCGAGGCGACGAAAAGCGTTGAAATCTGTTTCATGAATTTGATCCTTCCAATCGGGCCACGACGGCCATGACGCGGGCCACGTGGTTCCGGGTTTCTCGGTAAGGGGGAATGCCACCGTGTTGGCGCACGGCGTCCGGCCCCGCGTTGTAGGCCGCCAGCGCCAGATGCGGATCTCCGAACGTCTCCAGCATCATCGCGAGGTAGCGGGCGGAACCGTCGAGGTTCTGCAGCGGATCATGCGGGTCGACGCCCAGATCACGCGCCGTCGCTGGCATCAATTGACCAAGGCCAATGGCACCTGCACTTGAAATCGCATCCTGCCGGTAGGCGCTCTCAACCTCGATATTGGCCCGATAGAGAGCCAGCCAATCCGTCACGGAAAGCCCCGCGCGACGCAGGCCAGGATGGCCGGCATAGCGCAAGGCCGTGGTCTGAATCCCGGAGAGGACATCGGCGCGGACCAGGGGAGTCAGGCGGGCAAGGGCCGCGACTTGGACGCCCTCTTGCTCGGCCTCTACCTCGCCGAAGATCGCGATCCCATCGGAGGCCGAACCTTGACCAATCCCGTCATTGTAGTTTCGAGCAAAGCTGCTTTGGGAGTGGGACGGGATCAGGGAGCCGTCGCTCTCCATGACCAGGACCATTTGCGCTGAGGCAGGTGCTGCGACCAGCCAGAGGCAGACGAGGTTAGTTGTCAGCGGCCTTGTCTGATGGGGCTTTTTCTGACGGGGCGAGTTTATGCGTGCGGCTTGTACCCGCCTCAAGTGGCAGGTCGACATGCGCAAAGCCAAGGCCAATGAAGAATGACACCACGCCAGAGATCGTCTTGAACTCACGGATCTTGATATCGTTGTAGGTCGTCCGCGTGCGGGCGGTGACGAGGAGCTTTTCCACGCCATCATCAGAGACAACGCGCATGATCCAGACCCCGTAATAGCTGGGGCCTTTCTTATGTGCGGACTCCTGGCACAGGATTTCTGCGCTATAGCCGCTTTCCACGAGTTCGCGGAACCTGGCTTCCGTAACCACATTTGGTGCTTCGATGTCCCAGTTCATGGCCCGGCTCACGCTTTCTCCAATGGCGCGACCCCAGGCATTCCCACTTGAAGCCCAGAGTTACGATAGTATAGTATTAACTGCAAGATGTAATATCGAGTTTCGACTGTATCTTGGTTACACAAACACTAGGCACGGGCAGCGTTCACGAGCAAGGAGATAACAGGTTTGCGAAACCTCAGGTTGAGGGCCTACACTTATTGCGGACTATACCAATCCTCATGGTTGTGTCTGGCACCGGTTTCGAGAGAATCCTGTCTCGCACCCGCCCGGCCGTTCGTGCCCAGTGATTCTCAGTCAATGCACGATTACAGTGGCATCACCCGGCAGGATTTCGCTGACTACATCAGCGACATTCAGAGCTACTTCCGCTGTCTGGATGAAGAGTGTGTCCGGACTTTTGAAGAAGGGCGCGCAGTCAGTGAAGACTACGGCCGGTTTCTGCAGCTGGCAGGGGATTGATGGTCCATCCGGTCTGCATCAGACTTGTACCCCATGGAAACAGCACGCCGATAACCCCCTCAAATATCCATTTTTTAGATAACAGATTTCATCCGCTAGCGACGTCACGAAAGGTATGTGGCGCGTGGCGAGAACAATCAGAAGTAAAGGGCAAGTGGCACTCTGCCAGGCGTTGGTCGACGCCCGGATCAAAGCAGGCTTTGGCCAGGCTGAATTGGCGACGAAGCTCGGATGCCACCAATCCCTTATTGCCCGCCTTGAAAGCGGTCAGCGCCGGGTCGACGTTGTCGAGCTGGTCGTCTTGGCGCGCGCCATTGGCTTTGACCCGTTTGAGCTACTGGCGATCGTTGAAGCCGCCACGGAGCCCGACCACAGGATTTGAAACGGGTGAATTGGAACACCGGAACGCATTTCCCGGTCAGATGTACATTCCCTCGTCGAAGGCCAGGCAATCAGAATCAACGAAGCCCGGCGTGTGGCTGCAGCAAACGCTTTTTCCTCTCAGTCATAATCCGCAACGCCAAATTGTAGGAAGTCAGTAAACAGTGAACGAAGATGAGGTCGAAGCCGTAGCGATTGCCAATTTGATCGGGACGGATGAACGCAGTGTTGTCGGGTGGGTATACCAATGGAATACGGGCGCGCTCGCAGTGCGGTGGGTCGTCAACGGTCCGCAGCGGGTGTCGAGGTGTCAGCCTGACCTGAGTCATGGGCAGAAGCGAGAAATTGACTTCGAGCGTTGGACGAAACTCTGACTTTATGGCAGCGGGTAAGGATCGCGATCTTGCGATGCTCGTCGCAGCGTAATCCGCGTAGACGGTATTGACCGCCGAAGAATGAGCTCGCGGTCTTGCGAGAGGTTTGCACTTGGCGTCGCTCGATTGCTCAAACTCAGTAATTCACCTGCTCGAACCCGTAATTGCCCTCGTAGTCACGCCAATCGACGAAAACGGACCGGTGATAAATGCTTGGGCAATGTTGCCCCCAGCGTTCAAGGCCCACATGGACCGACGGGAGGACGGCTGTGGAAGATCTCTGCCAAGAGAAGTCACCTTGGGTGCCGTAAGTTCCGAGGACGACTACTGCACTGCGGTTGCAGTCGCCATCCCTCCCGGACTCGCGTTGCCGTGCATATCGAACATCAAAGACGCGGATGGATCGGACAAAATTGAACTCCGGACCGCTGATATCGATGTCTGCCCGATCTTGGACGAGGCGAAGCACGAAGTCTGCCGGAATGCCCTCCGTTCCGGTTTCTGGTGGCCGCCAAAGGGCATATTTTGATTTTGCTTGGACGGCGACATCATCGCCTGGAAACGATTGACGGGGCGAATAGTCCTTGTCGTGAAACAAGGCTTCGAAGATTCGGCCTACATTGCTCGGATGCCGTTCGGTCTCATAAGATGCGCCCATGGGACAGCGCCAAATCTGAAGTGGTGGTTCCACAGGCCAAGGCGTGATGCGACGGATAAACTCGGCCCGAGCATGGCTGCAGGGCACGGAAGCAGGCCAACCGCCGGATAGGCAGAGAAGGATTGCGCAGTCGATTGGATAGGTTTGTGCTTTTGTGGTGCTCGGCAGCGCACCGGTAGCCAAAGCGGTTACAGCGGTTAGGCATAGAGCCAGTCGTCTAAGTTGAAAGCGCACGGTAGGACCCCCTTCTGGGGTTCACCTTACTTGCAATAATATATTATCGCAACTTAACAATCATATCGAAAGCAACCATGCCGCGATAAAGCAGCGGCTGCGACCCATGCGCGGGTTCCGGACCATATCTGCTGGCAAAGCCGTCATCTCTGGCTACGAGACCTTCCGCGCTATCCGCAAGAGACAGTTCGAGAATTGCAAGATCTGTGATGCGAATGAGATCGACTTCGTGAGGGCATGGGCGAGATTGCGGAACATGGTCTCGTCAAGCAACTCGTCGCGCATCCGACCGTTGAAACTCTCGACGAACCCATTCTGCATAGGCCTGCCCCCTCTCTGGATCATGCTTTGCATGCCCCTGCCAGGCAGGGTCACGGAACACCAGCGCAGGATCGCATTCGAGGTCAGTTCCGTCCCATTGTCACTGACAATCATTCCCGGTTTTCCACGGCGCTCGATCAGGGTCGAAAGTTCACGGGCAATACGTCGGCCCGAGATCGCCGCTAAGCATTCACGGGTTACGTCGTCGATCACGTTGAACACCCGGAAGCGCTGTCCATTCGCAAATTGGTCGTGAACGAAATCCCGTGAACGAAATCCAATGACCAACGGGCGTTCGGTCGGGCCTCGACCAGGATCGGAGCCACGCGGCGTCTGACGGGGACAAGCCGGTCAGAGCAGCAGATCCGGCTGCAGCAGTTTTCCACGCCGCAGGCATTCGCGGCCCTGAGGGGGCGGGCGGCAGCCATTCGCAAGGGCGAGATCGTGCTGGAGCTCTCGGCTGGCATCGGTGCCCTAGACGCTGTCGCCGCCCGGGACGGTGATACACTAGCCATGTGTCTGTGACGCATGGCCAGTCCCGTTCTGACAAATATAATTCATATTATGTTATATATATCGGGGGGAGTACGATTTCCGGGCCGCAGCCACACCTTCCCGTACACTCCCCCGGCCTTCACATGCTGGCCCCATTCCACACTTGGGTTCAGTGGACAACGGCCCTCCGGGTCGGTTTATGATGACATCGTCGTTCAGGAGTCCCCGTTGACACCCCAGGTACAGATCGCAGGTGCTTGTCTGTGCGTGTGACCAATCCTGGCTCCACTCTTTTTGAAGGGGATTTATCTTTGGCAGAATTTTCGCTTGCCAGTTGGAATATACGCGCGGGCCTGGGGCGCGATCTCAGGCGAAGGCCATTGCGGACGATCGAGGTGATTTCGGGCCTTGATGCAGATGTCCTGGTCTTGCAAGAAGCGGATTTTCGCCGTCATCCGCGGCCCAGTGCCCTGCCGGTGTCAGGGGGCCGTATCGGACCGTTCGAGGTTATTGACCTGACGCCGAATGCGGTTGGACTTGGATGGCACGGTATCGCTGTGCTCAAGCGACCTGATGTCGATGTGGAAGCTATAGAACGTATTGATCTGCCCGCTCTTGAGCCACGTGGGGCGGTCATACTGGACCTTAGGATTGCATGCAGACCCCTGCGTCTCGTCGGTGTCCATCTCGGCCTGTTGCGGGGCAACCGGCGCAAGCAAATCAGCTATGTCGCCGATCAATTGTCGAAAATGACCAAACGCCCAACCGTGATCGTGGGGGATTTCAACGAATGGCGAGAGCGTAAAGGCCTTGAAACCCTGCCTGATTGGCTGCGTACGCATAGTCCGGGCGCGACGTTCCCCGCCGGTCGGCCGTTTCTCAAACTGGACAAGATCGCGATGACCAAGGACATCGACCTGTTGGCAAGCGAGGTTGTCACACATCCGGCGGCACAGATCGCCTCGGACCATCGGCCTATCCTCGCACGGTTTCGCCTGACGACGACATCTGCCAGGGACAGTTGAATGCTATTCTCCATCCTACAGTTCCTACTTTTTGTGGCTTGTTTTCTGGGGCTTGCGATCATCATCGCGAGAGTCAGTTTTTCTGTTCCGCCCGTCGCGAACCGATCACAGGAATTCGCACTTCCGCCCGCAACCGAAGGCCGGTTGTCCGAGGCGCTGAAAGAGCAAGCCCAGCGACATCCGGAATTGAGTGGCATCTCCTCGCTGGAGAACGGGATGGATGCCTTTGTCGCCCGGATGATGCTGGCGGGCGCGGCTGTGTCTTCGATTGATGTGCAATACTATATCTGGCGCGCCGATATGACGGGTCATCTGCTCCTCAAGGCGCTGTTGCATGCAGCGGACCGCGGTGTGCGGGTGCGTCTATTGCTGGATGACAATGGCGTCGACGGTCTGGATGATGTGCTTGCCAGTATGGACGCCCACCGCAACATTGAGGTCCGCCTGTTCAATCCATTTATGCTGCGCCGCTTCAAGCGGTTGTCTTATGCTTTTGATTTCTTTCGGCTGAACCACCGTATGCACAACAAGGCCTTTACCGTAGATGGGCGGGCCAGCATCCTTGGCGGGCGAAACATTGGTGACGAATACTTCGGCACCGGCCGGAACCCGTTGCAAATTGACCTCGATGTCCTGGCCGTGGGCGAAGTCGTCTCGCATATCTCCGCAGACTTTGACCGGTATTGGAATGCCGCGTCCGTGCATGAGGCAGCTTTCATCCTCGGCAAGGTAAGACAACCTGATCTGCTCACCATGCGGTTGGCTCGCTTTGCGGATGCGCCGCAGTACTCTGATTACCGCGCTTCTCTCGAGAATTCGGACATCGTCACATCGCTGAAGGAAGGTACATTGGCGCTGGAATGGACCTCAGCTGACCTGATAAGCGATGACCCTGATAAGATCATGGGCAAGGCGCCAGAAGCGGAACTGTTCACCACACGGCTTCGCGATGCCATGAAACCCATCGAGCACCGTTTTGATGGCGTAACCCCCTACTTTGTACCAGGTGAAAGAGGTCAAGAGGCCTTTGCCAGCCTTCGGGAACGTGGCGTTGCCGTGCGTATGTTGACCAACTCGCTTGAGGCCACCAACATGCTGCCAGTCCACGCAGGGTATAGCAAACGCCGCAAGGACCTGCTGCGCATGGGGGTCGGGCTTTTTGAACTGCGCGCCCAGGCTGCTGCTCCGTCGGACGGGGACAAATTGGCCCGATTGGGGTCTTCGGGGTCAAACTTGCATGCAAAGACCTTTGCGGTGGATGGAGCCCGTATTTTCATAGGCTCATTCAATTTTGATCCACGCTCAGCGATGCTCAACACCGAGATGGGGCTTGTGATCGAAAGCGAAGGAATGGCGCAGGCGCTGCACCACGCGTTTGACACCGGGCTTCGCGGTTTGGCCTGGCAGTTACGGTTGCAGGATGGCAAACCAGTTTGGACTGAAGGGACCACCACGACAGAAAAAGAACCCGGGACGAGCCTGCATAACCGCATCGTCTTGCGGCTTATCGGGTGGCTTCCAGTCGAATGGCTTCTTTAGATTCTGAAGTCATAGCGTCGCCATACACAGTCCTGACAAGAAAAAGATCCTCAGGGTCTGGAAGTATGCCGCGAAGGTCTGATGGTCTATCCCCGCATCATGCAACAGGCGCGCAGCCTGTGTTGATTTCACCATATTCCAAATAAGAACAAAGTATGAACATATGGGTGGGTGTATGGGAATCGATCCGACATATGGGCAGGTGATCCACCTGCCGCATGCGCCCGTTCGTGCGCCGGAACCGCGTGTGGGCCAAGTGGCCTTGCAGGAGGTTCAGGCCGCGTTTGCGGGCGATATCGCCGTGGCGGGTTTTATTCTGGCGGCGCTTCGGCGCAGTGCGCGGCCTGTCCTGTGGGTGCAGGACAGGGTGTCGCGACGCGAGAGGGGGCGCCTCTACCTACCCGGCGGCGGCAAGCGAATGGCCTTTTCCGCGCTGTTGCAGATCGAGGTCAGCCACGCGCGCGATGTACTCTGGGCGATGGAGGAAGGGGCCTCATGTTCCGGTTTGGGGGCCGTGGTGGGAGAGATCGACGGCAATCCCAAAGCGCTCGACTTTACGGCGACCAAGCGTCTGGCCCTGCGGGCGGAGGCGTCCGGCGTGCCGGTCTGGTTGATCCGATCCCACGATGCGGCAGGGTTGAGTGCGGCGCGCGAGCGGTGGCGGATCCGCTCCGCCCCCTCGATGCGGGCGCCGCACGACCCCGGCGCGCCCGGTCCGCCCTGTTGGCAGGTGGAATTGTTCCGGGCGCGTGGACGACCGCCGGGCAAATGGGTGATGCGACATGACTTTGCGCAGGATCGCCTCGATCTGGTTTCCGAAGCTGGCGATGGAGCGGTGGCAGGTGACGATCCGCTGCGACAGGACGTTACCCGCGCATGACGTGCCGGTCGTGCTGTCGCGCGATGGCACGCATGGCGCGGTGGTTCATGCCGTATCGGATGCAGCTTTGTCGCGCGGGATTGCCCCGGGCATGCGCATCGTGGACGTACAGGCGATCCATCCGGATCTGCATGTGGAGCCTGCGGATATGGCTGGCGATCTGGCCCTGCTCGATCGGTTGGTGTTCTGGTCGCGCCGCTGGGGACCGTGGAGCGCGCGCGACGGCGAGGATGGCCTGTTCGTGGATGTCGCGGGTATCGCGCATCTGTTCGGTGGGGAGCCGCAGCTGCTGGATGACATCACAGCGCGTTTCGCCATGCAGGGCCTTACCGTACAGGCCGCTATAGCCTCCACACCGATGGCTGCGCAGATGTTGGCGCGCTTCGGTCAGGTTCGCATCGTGGGCGAGGATCCGGCCCCCAGCCTCGCCACCCTCAGTGTGCGAGCGTTACGTGTCGGAGCCGAGACGGAGCGGCTTCTGGATCGTTTGGGGCTCAAGACCATCGGCGCGCTTGACGGCGTCCCGCGCCTGTCCCTGATGCGGCGGTTTTCAGGGGTTCCGGCTGAGCGTAATCCGCTGATCCTGCTGGACCGCGCCCTGGGCAAACAGCCCGATCCGCTCGACGCGCCTGCGGATCACGTACACTGGATCGTGCGAACGCGATTGCCCGAACCCGTGATGGATCCGACCGCATATCTGCCGGAATTGGCAGAGGAGCTTTGCACCGACTTGGCAGGAACGGGTCTGGGTGCGCGGGCGTTGCGGTTGACCATCTACCGCGTGGACGGGGACGCGCGGCGCGTCGATGTGGCCTTCGCACGGGTCAGCCGCGATCCGGCCCACATGCTGCGTCTGCTTGGCGGCAAGCTCGACGGGATCGATCCCGGTTTCGGTTTCGACCTGATCGCGCTAGAGGCGCTGCGCACCGACCCACTGGATGAGGTGCAGGAAGGTCTGGACGGTGCGCGGGATGCGGATGCGGACGTGGCCGGATTGCTCGACCGGTTAACCGCGCGGCTGGGTCCGCGCGCGGTGTCGTGGTCGCAGTGGTCGGAAAGCCATGTGCCGGAACGGATGGAGGCGCGCGTTCCCGCCCTGGACCATGTGCCGGGCGCGATACCGCAGATCGCCGCCGAACGCCCGATCCGCCTGCTCGACACACCCGAGGAGGTGCGCGTGCTCTATGCCGTCCCCGAGGGGCCACCGGCGCAGTTCGTCTGGCGGCGCGTCACCCTGCGCACCGCCCGCCATGCCGGGCCGGAACGGATCGCGCCGGAATGGTGGCGCGACAAGCCCGGTTCGCGTCTACGCGATTACTACAAGGTGGAGGTCGAGGATGGCCGCCGCTTCTGGCTCTACCGACAAGGCGTGCTCGGTGATGGGAGGGGGGAGGAACCGCGCTGGTTCGTCCACGGGTTCTTCGCATGAAGGGGCCTCCGGCGGGGATATTTCGGGACAGAAGAGATTGTAGAGGAGGCCGCTGATGCCGCAGCAGGAAGGACATAAGCGTATTGTGCTTGATACGCAGATCGGCTTCACCCCCAATCCGCGAAGTGCATATGTCGAGTTGGGGCTGGCCAGTTGCTTCTCGTTCCTGCACGCGGCCTCCACCGCCAGTGAGCTGTGCGCAACGGCGAACCACCTTGGCTATGATGCGATGGGGATCGCGGACCGTAATACGCTGGCCGGTGTCGTGCGGATGCATACCGAGGCTAAGACCGCCTGCATCCGGCCCTTGATCGGCGTGCGGCTGGTGTTGCTGTGCGGTGCGGAATTCCTCGCCTATCCGTGTGACCGCGCCGCCTACGCGCGTCTGTCCACGCTGCTGTCGCGCGGCAAGATGGCCACGGCGGATGGCGACTGGCAGGCCAAGGGCGAGACGCATCTGACGTTGGATATGCTGGCCGAGCATGCCGAAGGGTTGCACCTGATCGCAATGCCCGGAGAGGACCTGGACCGGTTCGAGGCGGAACTGCCCCGACTGCGCGCGGCTCTGACGGGGATGCGCCATATCGGGGCGAGTTTCCTGTATCGTGGTGACGACGTGGCGCGGATCAACCGGCTCGACATCATGGCGCGCGGGTCGGGGCTGGGCATTCTGGCAACGAATGACGTGCTCTACCACGCGCCCGACAGGCGGCCGATCCAGGATGTGATGGTCTGTATCCGCGAGGGCGTTACGATCCGGCAGGCAGGCTTTCGCCTGCTTGCCAACGGGGAGCGGTACCTCAAATCCCCGACCGAGATGTGCCGCCTGTTCGGGCGCTGGCCCCATGCTATCGCCGCGACGCGCAAGGTTGCGGATGACATAACCTTCACCCTCGACGATCTGCGCTACGAATACCCGCATGAGATCATTCCGAAGGGCTGCACCGCACAGGAGGAACTGGAGCGGCTGACTTGGCAGGGCGCCGCAAGGCGTTACCCCGATGGCGTGCCGGAAAAGGTGCGCACGGTTTTGGCAAAGGAATTCGGCTTGATCGCGGCCAAGGACATCGCCCGCTATTTCCTGACCATCCGCGACATCGTCCGTTTCGCGCGGGAGGAGGCCACGCCCCCGATCCTATGCCAAGGGCGCGGGTCCGCCGCCAATTCCGCTGTGTGCTACTGTCTCGGCATCACCTCCGTCGATCCGACCGAGCATGATTTGCTGTTCGAACGCTTCCTGAGCGAAGCCCGCGACGAGCCGCCCGATATCGACGTGGACTTCGAGCATGAGCGGCGCGAGGAGGTCATCCAGTACATGTACGCCAAATATGGACGGGAGCGGGCGGGCCTCTGCGCCACCGTCATCCACTATCGCCCCCGTTCCGCCATTCGCGAAGTGGGCAAGGCGATGGGCCTGTCCGAGGATATAACCTCGAAGTTGGCAAGCACGGTCTGGGGCAGCTTCGAGGGGGATGTGGACGATGCGCGCGCCAAGGAGGCCGGACTGGACCTCAGTGATCCCTATCTGCGCATGGTCCTCAAACTGGCGCGGCAGATGATCGGAATGCCACGACACCTGTCGCAGCATGTCGGCGGCTTCATCCTGACCGAGCGCCCCCTGACGGAGATGGTGCCCATCGGCAATGGCGCGATGCCCGAGCGCAGCTTCATCGAGTGGGACAAGGATGACATCGAGGCGTTGCGCATCTTCAAGGTCGATATTCTGGCGTTGGGGATGCTCACCTGTATCGCCAAGGGCTTCGATCTGATCGAGGCGCATTACGGTCCGCGCTACGATCTGGCCACCGTGCCGATCGAGGATCGAGAGCCGGACGACCGGCGCCCGACCTATGATATGCTGTGTCGCGGTGACAGCCTCGGCGTGTTCCAAGTGGAAAGCCGCGCGCAAATGGCGATGCTGCCCAAGCTGCGACCGCGTGTATTTTACGATTTGGTTATCGAAGTTGCCATCGTGCGCCCAGGCCCCATACAGGGCGACATGGTGCATCCCTATCTACGCCGTCGCCAACGGCTGGAGCCTGTCGTCTATCCCGCGCCGGGACCGGAGCATCCGCAGGACGAATTGATCCGCATCCTTGGCCGCACGCTGGGCGTCCCGATCTTTCAGGAACAGGCGATGAAAATCGCGATGGACGCGGCCCAGTTTTCAGCCAAGGAAAGTGACGAGTTGCGCAAGGCGATGGCGACCTTTCGATCCCGCGGCACGATCGAGAAGTTGCAGGAGAAGATGGTCGGGCGCATGACGGCACGCGGCTACGATCCGGACTTTGCGCAACGCTGCTTCGATCAGATCAAGGGCTTCGGCGAATACGGCTTTCCCGAAAGCCACGCCGCCAGCTTTGCCAAACTGGTCTATGTGTCGTCTTGGATGAAGTGCCATTATCCCGCAGCCTTTGCCTGCGCGCTGCTGAACTCACAACCGATGGGTTTCTACGCGCCCGCTCAGATCGTGCGCGACGCCTGCGATCACGGCGTGGAGGTCCGCGCGGCGGACGTGAATTATTCCGATTGGGATTGCACTCTGGAGCCATGCGCGGGCGGCTTCGCGCTGCGCCTCGGCCTGCGCCAGATCGACGGATTGCAGTGTGAAGCAGGCCTGCGCATCATGGTCGCGCGCGATGGACCGTTTACGGATGTGGAGGGGCTGAAGGAACGCGCGCGCCTCGACGTGGGAAGTCTGCGCCGTCTCGCCGCCGCTGATGCCATGCGATCCATGGGTCTCGATCGCAGGCAGGCGCTCTGGCAAGTTCAGGCCCTGCGCGATGCGCCATCCCTGCCGATCTTCGAACATGTCGAGGCCGCGACCATCGGGGAGGAGCCGGAGGTCGCACTCCCCGCCATGCGCCGCGCGGAACACGTCGTGGCCGACTACCAGACCCTGCGCCTGTCGCTGAAGGCCCACCCGATGAGCTTCTACCGCGCCAGCCTGACCAAGCAGGGCTTCACCCGTTCCGTTCATCTGCCCCGTATAAGGCACGGCGCGAAGGTCTCCCACGCCGGGCTGGTGCTGGTCCGTCAAAAGCCAGGCAGCGCCAAGGGCGTGTGCTTCATCACGCTGGAGGATGAAACCGGCGTCGCCAATCTGGTGATCTGGCCAAAGATGTTCGAGACCTACCGCCCCACCATCATGTCCGCGCGCCTGCTGGTCGTGCAGGGCCGCGTCCAGACCGATGGCCGCGTCATCCACATCGTGGCCGATTATCTGAAGGACCGCTCCGACCGGCTCGAAAGCCTCTCCCAGGACGACATGCCCGGCATCACCACACGCGGCGACCACCCAACCAACCCGCTGCCCGGACAAGTCGGCATCCGCGCCCATCCGCGCAACGTGCGTGTCATTCCCAAATCGCGCGATTTCCATTGAAGCGGTGGCCATACTCACGACGGTTGAGCGCCGATTTGGTACCGCCCGCTTTCCGCAACCGGGCTATCCTGACCCTTCTGTATCCCTGATCTGTTATTGATACCCCATCACCGGCCTTGGCGAAGATCGGTGATGGGGCGGTGTATGGCGTCCGAGCCTTGTGGCCCGACCACGTTTGCTAGCGAGCCAGCATCGTCTCTCTTTATAATCTCGAACAGTTGCATGCGGCCAATTTGGACCACGGATCAGAAGGAAGAAAACATGGATACCGTAACACACCGGCCGTTTATTGGCATAGACGTCAGCCGCGATTGGCTGGACATTCATTGTTTGCCAAGTGGGCAACGACAGCGCCTGCGCAACACTGGAGACGGCCACGCGCAGCTTGTCGATCTGTCGGCTTCGCACGAAGCGCTTGTGGGGTTGAGGCGACTGGTGGCCACGAATGGCGCTTGTGGTCTGCTCTCGATGCGGCAGCAATCGCGACGCGGCAATTGCCGCCAGCGCAAATCAAAGCCTTTGCAGCGAGCCGGGGCACGCGGGCCAAGACGGGTCGGATCGACGCAGAACTCATTGCACGGTTCATGGCGTTCAGACCAGATCCAGGGCGACCCCTTCCACATTGGGTCTCGCGGCATCTTCGAGACAACGCCTCACCGCAAGGCGTTCCCGGTCGGTCGACAGGTCCAGGGAAAGACATGTGTCAGGTCGGTCGCTGTTTGGGGCAGACCAAACCGGAAAGCCAAGCGGCACCAACCCAGTGACGATCAGTGTTTGAGCCGAACCACCCGAGAACTGGTGACCGATCGACAAGTCCGGATGGTTTCGTTCGATCATGACGCGCCTCACTTCCCGCCCCAGGGCTTGAGCTTTCTTTCCAAAAAAGAGTTGGCCACCGCCAGCTCTCCGATCTTGGCATGCAGATCCCGAACCTGATCCTCGTCAATGACAGGCACTTTGCGGCTGCCGCGTTCGAAGACACCGGACGCGCCATCCAGCAGCGCAAGTTTCCATTGGTTGATCGCCTCTCGGTGTTTGCATGTAAACACCTGCCGGTTATAGATGCACGCCGAACCGGCTCGCCAGCTCCGACACGGTCACCTCGCCTTTCAGCGCCACCTTCGCCTCGAACTCCGAGGCATGCTGCTTCGTTCCGACATCTTCGATCTCCTTCGTGGTGAAGATCAACAGACAGCAAAAGAACTTACGTCAGTGTCCGAATTTCGGGGGGGGTAGCTCAATCAATGAGTCCTGAGCCTGAGCACCATCTTAGGCGTATAATCAAGTACACCCCTGACGGATAAGGTGTACCTGTCTACTAATTTGCGCCCCGAAATTGTCTTTATTGAACGTTTGAATGTCTCGGATCTTTGAGGCACAAAAGAAGCCGAGGGCCGTGCGGTTCAGGCCGCGATCAGACCCATCGCTTCGAGCTTGAGCAGGATCTGGTGGGCGCAGTAATCCACGTCCAGACCTTCGGTATCTACCACCAGCTCAGCGTGATCCGGTGCCTCGTAAGGGTCGGAGATGCCGGTGAATTCCTTGATCTTGCCCTCACGCGCCAGCTTGTACAGGCCCTTGCGGTCCCGGCGCTCGCATTCCTCCAGTGAGGTGGCGACGTGCACCTCGACAAAGGCGCCGAAGGCTTCGATGTCTTCACGCACGGCGCGGCGGGTCGCGGTGTAGGGCGCGATGGGAGCGCAGATCGCGATGCCGCCGTTCTTGGTGATCTCGGACGCGACATAACCGATGCGTCGGATGTTGAGGTCGCGGTGCTCCTTGGAAAAGCCCAGCTCCGACGACAGGTTCTTGCGCACCAGATCGCCGTCCAGCAGCGTCACGGGGCGGCCGCCCATCTCCATCAGCTTGACCAGCAAGGCGTTGGCGATAGTGGATTTGCCCGAGCCGCTGAGACCCGTCAGGAACACGGTGAAGCCCTGCTTGGATCGTGCGGGCTTGGTGCGGCGCAATTCCTCGACCACTTCGGGGAAGGAGAACCATTCGGGGATCTCCAGCCCTTCCTGAAGGCGGCGGCGCAGTTCGGTGCCGGAGATGTTGAGCACGGAGGCGCCCTCGGGCACCTCGTTCACGGGCATGTATTCGGCGCGATCCTCGACCCAGACCATGTGTTTGAAATCGACCATCTCGATGCCGATTTCCTCCTGATGCTGCTGGAACAGATCCTGCGCGTCATAGGGACCGTAGAAATCCTCACCGGCGGAGTTCTTGCCCGGGCCTGCATGGTCGCGCCCGACGATGAAGTGGGTGCAGCCGTGGTTCTTGCGGATCAGGCCGTGCCAGACGGCTTCGCGTGGGCCGGCCATGCGCATCGCCAGATTGAGCAGGCTGAGCGCGGTGGTGGCCTGAGGATACTTGTCCAGAACCGCCTCGTAGCAGCGCACGCGGGTGAAGTGGTCGATGTCGCCCGGCTTGGTCAGGCCGACAATGGGATGGATCAGCAGGTTGGCCTGCGCTTCCTTGGCGGCGCGGAAGGTCAGTTCCTGATGCGCGCGGTGCAGCGGGTTGCGGGTCTGGAACGCCACGATGCGCCGCCAGCCCATCTTGCGGAAATAGGCCCGCAGTTCGTTGGGCGTGTCGCGGCGACCGCGATAATCGTAATGCACCGGCTGCTGGATGCCGGTAATCGGTCCGCCCAGATAGACAGGGCCGGCATGGTTGTGCAGGTAGTTGACCGCCGGATGCGCGCTGTCATCGGCGCCGAAGACCTTCTCCGCCTCACGCGATTTGTTCGGGGTCCACTTGTCGGTGACGCTCAGGATGGCGAGGATCACACCCTCGGCATCGCGCAGCGCGATGTCCTGGCCTTCCTCGATGGTGCCCGCGAACTTTTCGGAGATATCCAGCGTGATCGGCATCGGCCACAGCGAACCGTCGGCCAGACGCATGTTTTCCACCACACCGTCATAGTCTTCCTCGGTCAGGAAGCCCTTGAGAGGGTTGAACCCGCCATTCATCAGAAGTTCCAGATCACAGACCTGGCGCGGCGTCAGATCCCAAGAGGGCAGGTCGCCCGCTTCGACGCGCAGCTTTGCCGCGCTGTCATTGGAAACATAAAGTTCTGGAATCGGAGCGTGTGGTTGCGGCTGCATCGGGGCCCTCGCACTGTGATATACGGTAAATCTCGCGGCTATTTGCAGCTAATCCCCAAAAAACGCAATAGTCGCGAATTAAAACCAGCTATGCGTAAAAGTTCCGGCGGGACAGCTTTCCGGATTGTGGCGATGGATGGAAAAAATCATCTCTGTTACATGCGCAGGAGAGATTACTGACCCTCATAAATTCACGATACGGTGTCATATATCAATCGACCTGCTTCCTCTTTTACGAATTATCGGGATAAAAGAGTGCCACCGTCTGCCCGGAGCTTTGCATGAACCATCCCCAGTCGCTCACCTGTTTCAAGGCCTATGATGTGCGCGGTCGTCTAGGCGACACATTGGATGCGGATATTGCCCGCGCCATCGGGCGGGGATTTGCCGCCGCGCGGACCCCGAAATCCGTGGTGATCGGACGGGATGCCCGCGAAAGCTCGGCCGAATTGGCACAGGCCCTGGCCGAAGGGTTGATCGCGGGCGGTGTCGATGTGCTCGATATCGGGCTGTGCGGCACCGAGGAGGTGTATTTCGCCACCGATCATCTGGGTGCGGATGGCGGGCTGTGCGTTACGGCCTCGCACAACCCTATTGATTACAATGGAATCAAGCTGGTTCAGACAGGCGCGCGCCCGCTGATCCCTGCGGAACTGGATGCGGTGCGTGAGGCATCGGAAATCCCGCATCCCGATGTCGAAGCCCCCGGCACGCTGCGCACGGTCGATCCGCGTGCCGCATATGTGCAGCGTGTGGTGAGCTTTGTTGAGCCAAAGGCGCTGGCCCCGCTCAAGGTTCTGGTCAATGCGGGCAATGGCGCGGCGGGCCCGACGCTGGACGCGATTATCGAGGCGCTGACCACGGCCGGCGCGCCGATCGAGTGGGTGCGCATGCATCACGAGCCGGATCATACCTTTCCCAACGGCATCCCGAATCCGCTGCTGGAGGAAAACCAGCCCGTGACCAGCGAGGCCGTTCTGGCCAATGGCTGCGATCTGGCACTGGCATGGGACGGGGATTTCGACCGCTGCTTCTTCTTCGACGGGGATGGCCGCTTTGTGCCGGGTGAATACATGGTCGGCCTGCTGGCCGCCGCCTTTCTGGAGCGGAACCCCGGATCGAAGGTCGTGCATGATCCGCGCGTGACGTGGAACACCATCGACCTTGTCACCGCATCGGGCGGGCAGCCGGTGCAGGCGCGCACCGGCCATGCCTTTTTAAAGGCGGTGATGCGCGAACATGATGCGGTTTATGGCGGTGAGATGTCGGCCCATCATTACTTCCGCGACTTCATGTATTGCGACAGCGGCATGATCCCCGCGCTGCTGGTCATTGCGCATATGTCAGCCACGGGGCGCAGCCTGGCCGATCTGGTCGCGGCGCGGCGTGCGGCGTTCCCATCCTCGGGCGAGATCAATTTCAAGGTGGACGATGCCGATGCGGCCACTGCGCGGGTATTGGGGGTTTTTGCCGGCGCCGAGGAACGGCGGGACGAGATGGACGGGATCAGCCTCGAATTTCCGCAATGGCGCTTCAACCTGCGTCGGTCCAACACCGAACCATTGTTGCGGCTGAATGTGGAAACGCGCGGCGATGCTGAATTGCTGGCCGCGCGCGTTGCTGAGTTGGAAGCGCTGATCCGGGGCTGACCCGGACCAGTAACACCGGCTCTTATTCCGCGACAGAAATGCCGATGAACGAGATATCCAGAACCTGCCCCGTGTTCATCGGGTCAGGCAGGAAGCCGAGGTAATCATTGTTCCCATTCACCATTTCCGAAACATCGTAACGCATTTCCAGACGTTCGTAGTTGGTGCCCAGTTCAAAACGCTGCCAGCGGCTATTGCCGACTTCGTTTGTGGAATAGGCCATGGCGATCTCGCCCGGCGTGCTGAGCCGTGCGAGGATCTCGACCACGACTTCCTGACCGCTGACGGCTTGCTCCAGCTCGGTCGGGATGACCAGCGAGATGCCCGGTGCGCCCGAAGGGGTCGCCTGGTCAGCATTGCCTGACAGCAATGCCGGCCCGCCGGGGATTTGCTGATCGACATTGAACCCGTCCGGCGCGGTGAAGATTTCTTCCTCCAGCGTACTGAAATCGAAAACGGCATCCAGTGTTGCGGTTTGCGCCGGTGCAGGCTCCATAACGGGGTCGGGGGTGGGGGCGGGCTCTGTCTGGCCGGGCAGGGTCAGCACCATGCCGGGTGTCAGGAGGTTGCAATCTCCGCGGAGCAGGTCGCTGTTTGCGGCGCACAACTCGGACCATGCGGTCCCATCGCCCAATTGCGTTCGTGCAATTGAATAGAGCGAATCGCCTGACTGTACAGTAACAGTTTGGCCCATTGCGGCCTGTGCCATCAGCACCGAACCGGCAAGATAACTCGACATAAGATAGAAGCGCATACTGGGGTCCTCTCGTATTACAAGTTTTCTGTCTATCGTCTGTTCGCTGTACTGCAAGCAGATTGGCGCCACAGGGCGTCACACCCCTGCAAACCATGGCGATGCGAAGGGGTGCAATGCAGCATCTCGGCGGAATTCAGCCGAGATGGGCTGCCCGATATGTCGAATTCAGCTCTCGCAATATATCAATGACATGCTGGCATTGGTCCGGCTTCAGAAACGGCCCCATTGGCAGGCTGAGCACCTGTCGTGACAGATCGCGCGCAATGGGGAAACTGTCCGGCGCCAGCCCCAGATCGCTATAGGCGCCCTGCATATGGGGCGGGTGGGGATAATGGATCAGCGTGCCGATTCCCGCATCCGTCAAGCGTGCTGCCAGATCGTCGCGATGCGGTGATGTGATCACGTATAGATGCCAGACCGGATCAACACCGGCGATGACATGGGGCAGGCCGAATCCGGCACCGTCCAGCCCGTTCATATATTGTGCGGCGCGGGCCCGGCGCATATCGGTCCATGCGGGCAGATAGGCCAGTTTCACCCGCAACATCGCCGCCTGAATGGGATCAAGCCGGCTGTTCAGGCCGCGCATCGTGTGTTCGTATTTACGTTCGGACCCGTAATTGCCTAGCTGGCGTATCGTACGGGCCAGATCGGGGTTATTCGTCGTGACCGCCCCCCCATCGCCAAGCGCGCCGAGATTCTTGCCGGGGTAAAAGCTCCAGCAGACCAGATCACCATGCGCGCCGATGGGCTGCCCGCGATAGGTGGCGCTGTGGGCCTGTGCGGCATCCTCGATCACGGCCAGCCCCCTGGATCGGGCGATGGTCAGGATCGGGTCCAGATCGCAGGGTTGCCCGTAGAGATGCACCGGCATGATCGCGCGGGTGCGCGGCGTGATGGCGGCGGCGATGCGGGTCGGGTCGATATTGTGGGTGGCGGGATCAGGCTCCACCCCCACCGGATGCGCGCCCACGGCCGAGATCGCCAGCCATGATGCGATATAGGTGTTGGAGGGCACGATCACCTCATCCCCCGCCCCAACACCAAGCGCGCGCAGCCCCAGGACCAGCGCATCCAGCCCGTTTGCCGCGCCCACGCAATGATCCGCGGCACAATGCGCGGCCCATTCGGCCTGGAACGCTTCAACCTCCGGCCCGCCAATATACCAGCCCGAGGCGATGACCCGTGCGGCGGCCTGGGTCAGCTCATCCCCGATTTCAGCGGCCATCTGCGAAAGGTCGAGGAACGGAACCTTCATCCCGTATTCCGCGCATAGGTCAGGAAGTCGTTGTAGTCGCGCAGGTAATCCGCCTCATCATAGGGCAGAGAGGCCAGGACCATGCACACGGCCCCTTGCGAGAAGAGGTCGATCTCGCGCCAGACCTTGCCGGTCAGATACAGGCCCTGCCGTGGATTGCGCAGCAGATATTCCTGACGCACGGCGCCATCATCCAAGGTGATGCGGAAACTGCCCGACAGGGCAAAGATCACCTGCTGCAGGTCCCTGTGCCCATGCCCGCCGCGATCCGCATCCACCGGCACATTGTACAGATAGTAGACCCGCGCGATGTCGAAGGGGATGTGATTTCCCCCCTCCAGAAAGGTCAGATCACCGCGTGGATCGGTGATGCGCGGAAACTCGAACACATTCCAGCGCGAACTTTTGGCGTCATCAAACACCATCGCTACGCTCCAGAATACAGGCGGCCCATGACAGCCCGACGCCAAAGCCGCACAGCATCAGGCGCTGCGCCTGCGCATGGTTCGGATCGGACAGCAGAAACGGCAGGGTCGAGGACACGGTATTGCCCATATCCGCCGCCGCAAAGGGCGCGCGCGCGGCCGGTTCGCCCAATGCGGTGCGGATGGTTTCCACAATGTATTTGCTGCCCTGATGCAGCAGGAACAGGTCGATATCCGATTGGGCGTGACCCGCCATGGCCAGCGTATCGCGGATCAGGGTCGGAACCTCTCGCGCGCAAAAGGTAAACACCGCCCGCCCGTTCATGTTCAGCACACCGTCATCGCGCACCGCGATCGCGGCGCGGCCCTTGCCGTTCGAGCGGAACTTGAAATGATCCATTGTCCAGACCGGCGCGTCATTGAGCAGGGTCACGGTCGCACCGTCACCAAACAGGATCGCGGTGTTGCGGTCCTGCGGATCCATCACCTTGGAATAGGGGTCCGCTGTGAACAGCAGCCCGTTCCGGAACCCGTTCATCTGCATAAAGGCGCTGATGATCGACAGCCCGTAAACATAGCCCGAACAACCCAGCGAGATGTCGAATACGGCGCATTCCAGACCCAGACCCAGCTTGGCATGAACCGCAGCACCGGTATGGGGCAGGCCGGCCCCGTCGGGGTTCTGGGTGCAGACCACGATGCAATCCACCTGCGCGGGGTCGATTTCGGCGCGGGTTTGCAGGTCACGAAACGCCTCGACGCACATATCCGAGGTTTCCATATCTGCCGGTTTGCGGCGCAGGTTCAGAAAGCCGGTTTTGTCGCGGAGGAAATCCTCCTCCACCCCGAAATCGGCGCGGCGTTCCAACATGTTCACACCGTCCTGCGGCAACCACGTGCCGATGGCGGCGATACCGATCGTGTTCTGGTTCATATCGCGATCCCCGAGAAGAAAATGGTGCCGTAATCATGGCCATCAATGTGCAGACGGCTGCGATACAACCTGCCCGGACGCGGTGTTTCGCAATCCACCTGTATCTGCGCGGCACGCGCGGGCAGGGGGGCGGTGAAATCCGCGCGGGTAAAGGCCCATTTGACGGCTAGATCGGGCAATAGCGTGCTGAGCAGCGCTTTGTTCATCAAAACCGCCTGCTCCAGCGGGGACACGTCGGCCAGATGGGGCGCTGTGATGGTGGTTTCTGATTGCGTGCTGGCGGCAATCACTTCCGCCTCGTCCGAGGGGCGTTCCTGTCGCGCACCGCTTTGCGACGGATCGGGGCCGATGGCGGCAACACGCGGCCCGTCGGGGGTTTGCGCAATTAGCAGGGTGGGCATTGTCTTGCGGTCGATCTGCTCGGCCTGCTCCACCTGCACCAGCAGGGCGTGGTTCGTGCGGATAAAGTCGTGAATGCTGTAATTCAGCGGTCCCGCATCCGCAGGCAGGTCCAGAAAATCGGCCAGTGCATAGAACAGGTCCGGCCCGTGCAGGTAATCGCGCGCGCCGATAAAGGGCAGGGTGACAGGGCGTTGTTCCACGATCATTTGGCCATCCATTTTGCCATCATACGCAGTGCACGGGCGCGGGGCAGGGCAAAGAACCCCGCCATGTGTCCGCGCGCAGGCACGGGGGTTGCGACAACCGCGCCGATATCGATGCGGGCATTGTCGCCGATCTCGGTCAGGTTGCGGATCACGGCGCCCGGGCCGATCCAGACATCGCGTCCGATACGGGTATAGCCCGCGACAATCACCCCGCCTGTCAGGGTACTGCCATCACCGATGGATACGCCATGCCCGATCTGTGCACCCGGTGCGATTACGCAGTCCGTGCCGATTTGGGTAAAGTCGGAATGCAGGGCGCGTTGCACGATCGCGCCGGCCAGAACCTGGCTGCGCGCCCCGATCCGAACGCCGCCAGCATGACGGATGCGCAGTAATTCACCGCCGAACCGCTTGGAAAAGTGTCCATCCACGCCGACCAGTGCGCCCGGTCCGATATGCACGCCGGCATCGAGGATGGTGCCCCGCCCGATCATGGCCCCCGCAGCGATGCTGACCTGCGAGCCGATTTGAACATGGGGGTCCACAATGGCGGTCGGATCGATCTGCGTATCGGGGTGGATGCCCGGGCGCAGCGGGGCGCATAGACCGTGATCCGAAATCAGCGCGTTGTGGATCAGGTAGAATGCCCGCTGCGCGTCATCCGCGCAAAGCACGGCCAGATCATCGCGGCCCGCCGCATCGATATCTGTCAGCAGGCCGGGCGCGAGGGCCGGCGTGGTTATAATCGCTGACACGGCCGCATTCGCAACCGCCTGATCCAGATAGCGTTGTTCCAGCGCACAGCTTAGCGTGCCTTGCACGGATGCCAGATCGGCAAAGCCTGTGGCGCAAAAGCGGCCGGGCCGGACCACCTGTGCGAACCGGCTGAAATTCCGCGCCGGGATCGGGTCGAGCACAGCCTGCGGGGGGGCATCTGGGGTCATGCTGGCCTTCAGCCAGCCGAGATGTGGCTCAGGATTTGGGCCGGTGTGTCGAGGTCTTCGTAGACCTCGTCAGGGATCGACTGGCCTGTCTCGTCCTCCAGCCGCATGACGAATGTCGCCTTGTCGAGGGAATCCAGCCCCGCGGCACTGAGGCTGTCTTCCATTTCCAGCCTGGACCAATCCTGCGCGGGCGAAACCTCCTTGAGAAGGTCACGCAATCTGGTCAATGTCAGTTCGCTCATGTTTTATTCCATATTCCGCGGATGTTGACTGAAGGGGGCAGGATCAGGCGGTGCCCGTCTGGGCTTCATGCATTTCCTCGTCAGAGGCATCTTCGGCTTTCCAGTGCTCCAGCAACACGTTCAGCAGGCCGCGCAGCGCCTTGTCCGTTTGAGGATCGTCCAGCAACTGTTCACGGGCCAGGACCTTTTCCAGACGGAAGGGTTTGCGAGCTTCGCAAATCCGCTGGAGGATGCTGGGGAACATGCCCGCCGCCGCGCCGGCGGTGACGAAACCACGCAGCAGTTCGCCCTCGTCCAAGGTGCTGTCGACACACCATGTGCGTTCGAACAACATCATGATGTAGTCGAGAACCTCGTCGCGGGGATGGCGGCGATCATCCTTGTAGGGTTGGCCGAACGCATCGGTAACCAGTTCATAGGACGGCCAGTAATGCAGCACACCCTCATCGCGCAATTCGCGGTACAGCTCATCAATCGCAACGCGCAGCACGCCCTTGGACACCGCATTGGATGTCATGCACGAATTGTCGCGGAACGTGGCCTGCAGCGGGATTGGCGACAGGGTGAAGATGATCTTTGCGTCGGGCCGGTGTTTGCGAATCAGATCGTAGATCTTGCGCATGTTCGCCTTGTTTTCCTCGACGGTGGAGACGCGGAACTTGTGGCGGGACGGGTCATAGGCATCCTTGGGGATGGTGCGCCAGAAGACGTTTCCGGTCGGTTCGTCATACCAGATTTCGCTCAACCCGAAGGTCAGGATGAACACATCGGTCTCATCGAACATCTTCTTGGTCTGGGCCTGGACCTCGGGGTCGTAGCCATAGCTCTCGGTATCGTAGCCGTGCCACAGTTCCTGATCGAAGACTTTACCCTCCCAAGCCCATTCGAACTGCTGCAGGATGACGAAGGAGTTCACCATTCCTTCGCCGCAGGCGACCACATAGGCGCGGCCGGCATCCGGTGACTTGTTGAGAACGTTATAGTTTCTCTTGGACAGCCAGTTAGAGATATTGGCGGCAAAGCAGGATCCGAACGCCGTGACTTGCGTGTTGACGTCGATTACGGGTTCCTTGGGCTGCCAGCCCTTCAGCACGTATTTCTCGATCGCGCCGGCCTTGAAGAAGTGCCGGTTATGGGGCTGGACATTCGTATGCTCCCCGCGAAACCAGGTGCGATATTCCTTGCCGCTGCGCGACGTGGTCTGAAATTGCAGCTTAGCGGCCTTGCGTTCTTTATCTGCCATGGCGGTGCCCTCATGCGTTGTCTCAGCGGCTCGAGAATATCTCAGGATAGGCCGATCGGGCCTGTGGTGCGAGTGTAATACTCACCCGATGCGGTATTCGGATGGCATGCTGTGGTTTAGCGGCTTGTTTTGCCAAACAGACCGCGTTCAATTTCGTCCAGCCGGCTATGGGCCGCGCTGGCCGCATCGGACGGGCTGACATGGTCGATCAGCGGCCGCATCTGGGCGGCCAGATCGCGCAATCGAGCTCTGGAATCGGCATCGACCGCAGGGGCCGCAACGGGTTCGGGATCCGGGGCGGCCTGTGCTACCTGTCGCAAGGGCATCGGTGCATCGTCGAAGTTGCGCAGGTGGTCGCCTGCCCTGGCCAGGGCCATGACCTCCTCATGCAGGGCCGCGAATTCGGGGCGCTGGCGCAGGGCCTCGATCTTGTCCCGGTGCCAGATTACGGCCTGATCGTGCAAGCGGGCGGTTTCGGGATCGGCACGCAGCTCGGCCAGACCGGCCTGCACGGCGGGCAGGTGGCGCTGGATGCTCAGGTCCCGCTCACCGCCCAGGCACATGCGTTGCCAGTAGTCCGCCCCCAGAACCTGCCCCGCATGGTTGGCGCGCCCGCGATCGCGTTTGACCAGATAGCTGTCGATCGAACGCACGGCGTAGTGGTTGATCTGCGCGGCATCATAGGCGAAATGCGTGTTTGCCTTGGAATGGCGCATGTTTCCGTTGAAAATCACGCCGTCAGGGTGGCGCGAGGTATAGCCCTCGACATGTTCCTCGGCCACGACGGGGCGGTGAAGGCCGAACCGCTCGACGCGGTGCTGCCCGCGAAAGATCGTCTTGACGAAACGATCGGGAACGCCGCCATCCTCAAGCGATTTCTGGGCGTCGGTGAACTGCTCGATCAGCAGGCGATCCTCGAAGGCGACCTGATCATCATGGGTGAACAGCTTCCACGTGACGGGCACCGCGTCGGTGTCGTCGGGCAGGGCGTCCAGCATCGCCTGAACCGATCCGTCACCGATATGGATGTTCAGGAACTCATCCACATCCGATATCAGCATCCATTCCGCCGCCAATGTCACCGGATGGACGCGCGCGGCCTTGAGCGCGCTCTTGTGCGGACCGCGGCGCAGTACCTTGTTGCGCTCATGCTGTACGATACCGCGTTCGGTCAGCCGGTCGAGCAGCTCAACCGTGCCATCCTCGCAATCATTGGTGTAGATCAGAAAATCGGCAAATCCGATGGCCCGGTGATAGGCGACCCATTCCAGAATGTAGGGCCCTTCATTCTTCATCGTCGAGATGATGAGCGGTCCTGTGCCAGCCATGGTGCCGTCCTCTTGCGGGTGTTGCAGGGCCCACCCTATCGCGGGGGCCGGACCGGGCACAATCGCCGGTCACAATCGCTGGGCACAATCCCCGGTCAGACTCATTGCAAGGGTAACTAATGAATTGCATTTGCGGGGATTGGCGGGCCTCGAACCCTAATCGCCAATTGAAAAACAGGCTGACACAAGCCAAAACAAAAGGAAATCCGCTCTCACAGAAAGTATGTCCATGTCCGACCTACCCCGCGTTGCCGCCCTGTGGATCGGTGGATCGCTGACATGGCTGGAACAGCTTTGCCTGACCTCCTTTGTCGAAATGGGCCATCCCACCACGCTATACACTTACGGGGAGGTCACCGGCGTGCCCGAGGGGGTGGAGGTTTGCGACGGCAATGACATCATGTCCAACCCGGATGTCTATACGCATGAACGCTCCGGCTCGGTCGCGCTGTTCTCGGACATTTTCCGCTTTCACCTGATGGTAAAGGCGCCCGGAACGGTCTGGATCGATACGGATGTGTATTGTGTCAAGCCGTTGGACATGGGGCCTTACATTGTTGGCTTTGAGACCGATGAAAACCGATTGAACGGCGCAATTCTGGCACTGCCACCGGAAAGCGCGGCCCTGAAGCTGCTGCTGGATCTGACGGCGGATCCCTATCAGGTGCCTGCCTTCTATACGGGCAAGTTCCGCGCGCAGTTGCTGGCCGCAGCAGCAGCGGGCACGCCGATTCACGCGGGTGAGATGCCATGGGGCGTCTGGGGGCCGGTGGGCGTAACATGGGCCATGCATGAAACCGGAGAGGTCGAGCACGCCTTGCCCCGACCTGTCCTGTATCCAGTGCATTTCGCGGATCGCGCGATATTCTTCAAACGCCCCATCCTGGTGGCCCGCCAGATCACGCCGGAAACCCGGACCGTGCATATCTGGGGGCGGATCAAGCGCATTTCGGCCAAGCGTCACGATGGCGGGGTTCCCGTCAATTGCTGGCTGGATGCGAAGCTGAAGCATCACGGCATCGACCCGATGGCGGCACCGATCACCAGCCATGGCAAGTTCGACTATTCCGATACCGAAGACGCGACCGAGGCGGGCTGATGCCTGCACCTGTTGTCAGTTACTGGCCCGGGGGGGCGCTGGACTACCTGCGTTATGCGGGACTGGCCTCGTGCATACGCGCGGGTCATGCGGTGACGTTGTGGATGCATGGTCCCGTCCCCGACGTGCCGGCAGGCGTGATGGTGCGCGATGCCCATGCCCTGCTTGACCCCGTTACGGTGCCTGTCGCGAACCGGTCGCTGGTGGCAAACCGGATGCGCTGGCTTACCCTTGCCGCCCAACCGGGGGCGATCTTTGTCTCTCCGGGTGTGATGGTGCAGCGTGAACTGGTGCCAGACGCGCAGGGCTATCTGTTCGGCTGGCAGGATGCGCAATATCTGTGCGCGGATCCCGTGGCCCTGCCTGCGGACAGTCCCGAACTGACCGCCCTGATCGAGCTGGGCGCGGACCCTGCGCCGGTGCCCGAATGGCTGGACGATGATTTGCAGGGCGAGCTGCGCGCCGCCGCTTCACGTGGAAACCCCGTGCCGGCGGGGTATCTGCCATGGGGCATGTTGGGGGCTGTTGGCCTGACCCATGTCCTGCGCGCCAGTGGTCGCATCGCATCCGCCCATCCGGTGCATGTTCTGTCGCCCGTGGCCTATGCCGATCGTGCCGTGTTGTTGTCCCGCAAGGAGAAGCTGGGCGATCTGGTCCGGCCGGACACGCTGGCCGTGCAAATCTGGCCTTCGGAGATGTTGCGCGAAATCTCTGAAACGTTTTCGGGTTTGCCGCGATATTGGTGCCCCGTGGGGGAAATCCTGCGCGGGATCGAGGTGAACCCGCGCCGGCACCTGCCCAATGGCATGGCTTTGCATATCAAGGATGACCGGTGGAAGGATCGTGCCGACAAGGCGCCGATCGTTACCACGCAGCAACAGGCCGACCCCGCGACGCCGGCCGCAGCCCCGCGGATTTGCGTGCTGTCCTGTATGAAAAACGAAGGCCCGTTCATCCTGGAATGGATTGCGCATAATCGGGCCATCGGGGTGACGGATTTCGTTATCTACACCAATGATTGCACGGACGGGACGGATGCCTTGCTGGATCTGCTGGTTGAGAAGGGCATCGTTACAGCGCGTTTTGACAACCCGTGGAAACCCGACACGGCCGGGATGAGCAACCCGCAATTCACCGCCTTCAAGGACGCGGAGGAACGCCCCGAGATTCAGGCCGCCGACTGGCTGATGCCGTTGGATGTCGATGAGTTCATGGACATCCGCACCGGCGACGGCACGCTGGCCGCGCTGTTTGCGGCCCTGCCGGGGGTGGATACGATTTCGATACCATGGCGGTTGTTCGGCAATGACGGACAGCACCGGTATGAGGATGCTTTCGTTACCGAGCGGTTTCACCGCGCCGCCATCGAGCGGTGCAAGAAGCCCTATCAGGCGCTCGGCTTCAAAACGATGTATCGCAATGACGGGCGCTGGCAGACGATATCGGTCCACCGGCCGAAAAATCCCGACCCCGCCCGTGAGGCGGAGATCAGCTGGGCCTCGGGCTGTGGCTTGCAGATGATGCCGGCATATCGCGACAGCGGCTGGCGTATGCAAAAGGACTGGGCCGGATATGATCTGGTCAGTCTGAACCACTACGCCGTGCGCGACGCTGAAAGCTATCTGGTCAAACGGGATCGGGGCCGCGTCAATCATGTGTCCGAGGATCAGGGGCTGGGCTATTGGTTCCGCATGAACCACAACGTGGTTGAAGAACGCTCGATCATGCCGCGCCTCGCCGCGACCCGCGCCGAATATGCGCGCCTGATGGCGGATGCCGATATCGCCGCGGCCCATCAGGCCAGCGTGGCGGCGCATCGGGCCAGGATTGCGACGTTGCATAGCCGCCCCGATATGGCCGCGCTGCATGCCGCGATTACCGCGCCGGTGATGGACGGGCTGTCCCGTGTCACGCCGCATTTCGGCAACCGGATTTTCGAGGCCGGACCACAGGCGCTGCCCGATCCTGTTCTGAAATGGGCCAGCGCAGGCGCGCGGATCAAACGACCGCTGCCCAATACGCTGCACGATCCGGTACCATTACCGGCGCAGGAGGCAGACCCGAACCGGCTGCTGCCTGCGGGGTCTGACCTGCATCTGGCGCATGTGATCCCCGAGGAACCTGTCGAACCCGTGGTGACCTCCTCCGCTGCGGTGGCAAAACCGGCAGCATCCTCGCAACCTGCGGCGCGTGCTGCCGGGGTCGCGCCTTCCGGTGATCCGATCTATCTGGGCGAGGATGACCGCCGTGCCCTTGCTGCACTGCTGGAACGGACCCAGCCGCGATATCCGATGCTGGAGGCGCCAGCGGTGCCGCTGCCCAACGACAATATCGTTGTCATCACCTCGATGAAGAACGAGGCGCCGTTCATCCTTGAATGGATCGCATGGCACAGGGCCGTGGGGGCGGAGCATTTCCTCGTCTACACCAATGATTGCACCGACCAGACCAACCCGATGCTGGACCGGTTGGCGAAGATGGGGCTGGTCACACGACTGGAGAACCCGTTCAACCGCGAGGGCGGGCAAAAGCCGCAGCGCGGCGCGCTGAACGATGCGATCCGCCAGCCGATTGTACGCAATAGCGACTGGTATCTGGTCATCGACTGCGATGAATTCGTCAATGTGCATGTGGGCGATGGCACGATGCAGGGCATGTTGGCCGCGATGAACAACCCCGATATCGTGTCGATGACGTGGCGCTTTTTTGGCAATGGCAATGTGCATGCCTATGAGGATCGCCCGGTAACCGAACAATTCTTGCGATGTGCGCCGGAATATCTGCCCCGACCACGGCTGGGCTGGGGGTTCAAATCCATGGCCCGCCCGTCTGGCCCCTCGGACAAGATCGGAGTGCACCGGCCGCTAAATCTGGACGAGAGCCGCGATATCCGCTGGGTCAACGGATCTGGCCGGATCATGCCTGAAAAATCGATGGGCAATTCGACATGGTTCTCGCGCAAGGCGTCCATCGGCTATGACATGGTGACGTTGAACCACTATATCCTGCGCTCGGCCGAGAGTTTCCTCGTCAAGCGTGAGCGGGGCCGCATCAACCATGTGGATCAGGATCAGGGCCTGGCCTATTGGACGGCGCGCAATTACTCGACCGAAACCGATACCCGCGCCGCGCAGTTCATGGCGCAACGTGTTGCACCTGTTCTGGCGGAGCTGAAGGCCGACCCGGAGCTGAGTCGCCTGCACGCCGAAGCGGTGGAGTGGCACCGCGCGCGCATCGCCTATCTAAAGGCACAGCCCGATTACCTCGCGCTTTATAACAGCATCACCGACCCTGAATTGCCCGATGCGATTTACGTCGCTGAGGTTGAGGAGGGCGGTGATGATTGAGTGTGCCCGCAAAGCAAACAGCACCTTGTCAGGAGAGATAGCGTGACGAACCAATTCCGCCCCGCACAGGGGACTGAGTATTTTGCCTTGCTCAAGGCGATGCACAAACAGCTGAAACCCGCGCTATATCTGGAAATCGGGTCGCGCACAGGCAATTCCCTGTCCATGGCGGCGGGGGATTTCATCGCGATTGATCCGACATTTGTGCTGAAGCGCTTCACGACCTTTCCCGGGCAACAGGGGCACCTGTTCCAGATGCCCAGCGATGATTTTTTCGAGACGGGCTTTCTGCAGGCCGTGGGCCGCCAGATCGATTTCGGCTTTCTAGATGGAATGCACCATTTCGAATTCCTGCTGCGCGACTTCATGAATTCGGAGCGGAATGCCGCGCCGGGGGCCACGCTGACCCTGCATGACTGCTGCCCGTTCAATGCAAATATGACGGAGCGCGACCGCGCCAATGTGCGTGGCCGTGCGTGGACCGGTGATGTGTGGAAGGTTCTGGTGATCCTGTTGGAGCTGCGCCCTGATTTGCAGATCACGGTTTATGACGCGGCGCCGACGGGGATCGTTTCGATCACCGGACTGGACCCGCAAAACCGCGTACTGAATGATGCTTATGACGACCTGATGGCGCGCTATATTGACCTGAACATCTCGGATTTCGGGGCCACCCGTTTCTATGACATGTTCGAGTATGCCAGCAGTGCGGCCTATATCGCAGATGCAAACAAAGATGCCTGAAGCCGATCAATCCCCCCTTTCCATTCGGCTCAAGATTGCGCCCGCTAATCTGGTGCGGGCCCAGCGTTGGGGCGATTACTTCTTTGCGCGATCATTACAGGATGCGTTGAGCGCGCGGGGCCATACCGTAGAGATTGATGCCCGCGATACCTGGCAAGCGGATACGACGCCGGGCGGCGTTGATCTGGTGCTGCGCGGCTTTGGCGGGTTTCAACCCATTGCAGGACGCACCAGTATGCTGTGGATCATCTCGCATCCGGGCAATGTGCGTGGTGAGGAGATGTTGGAGTATGACCACGTTTTCACCGCATCGGGTCGGGGACAGCGTGCGCTGCGCCGCTTGCTGGGACGGGGGCGTGTTTCGCAACTGCTACAGGCCACTGACCCTGAAATTATGCGCCCCTATGAAGTGGAATCCGATGGCTCGATGCTGTTTGTCGGGGTGAACCGACGGGGCGGGCGGCCCTCGCTGGATATGGCGCAGCGCTGCGGCTACGACGTGAAGCTGTGGGGCAAGGGTTGGGTCGAGCATGAGCGGTTCGCGCCGTTCCTACAGGGGCAGTTTTTGCCCAATGGCACGTTAGGGCAGCATTATTCGGGCGCTGGCGTGGTGCTGAACGATCACTGGCGCGATATGCGGGCCAATGGGCTGGTATCGAACCGCGTGTTTGACGTGCTGGCCTGCGGCGCGCCGCTGCTGTCGGACAAGGTTGCGGGCCTGCCTGCCGCGCTGGAACCGTGGGTCTATACGTTCAAGGACGAGGCGAGTTTTCGCGAGGGGGCCGAGGCCGCATTGGCTGAGGGGCCAGAGCGCCGTGCAGAACGTCGCGCTTTTGCCGAAACCGTGCGGCAGGAGCATTCCTTTGCCGCACGCGCCGTCACGATCGAGAATTGGGCGCGGGCGGTTCAGGCGCGGGGGTGATCGCTCAGGCTTGCGCCTTTGACGTGATGACCAGCCTATTCACCTCGGCGATCCGCGATTTCAGACGCTTAATCAACTGTCGTCGTCCTGCGGCCGCGGTGCGTGTGTCCAGTAATCGTTGGCGTAATACGGAGAGCTGAATTTCCTGACGCTTGATTTTATAGGCTTCGCGTTGCTCGGCTGAAAGTTGTGCAACGTCCGAAACGCCGCCCTCGCGGTACAGGACCAGTGGTTCGTCAACATGGGCCAAGCGGCCCAACAGTTTTGCGCGATAGGTCGAGACCAGATCGCCATAGCTGCCAGCCTCGGTCATCGGGCCGTAAATCTCGAACATTTCCTTGTTCCACGCGCAACTGGCGCCATAACACCCCACCGCCGCAATGGCCGCCTGATGCGGTCCCATCTTGGCGATCCGGTCATTCACATCGAACCGTTGGCCTGTCGGTGTGCCGTCCAGCCGGATGATATCCATGGCGGAATGGATCATGAGCGGGCGGACCTCATCCGCAGTAAAGCATTCATACAGGCGCGCCGCGCGGTTGGGCGTGGAGATATCATCGCCGGAATTCACAACGATCAGATCACCGCGGGCCAGCTCGAACACGCGGTTCACGTGGAAAATCGCGCCAAGGTTTTCGGCGTTCCGGTTCAGCGTGATCTGATGCGGCCCGTCATATTCCGCCGCCATGCGTTGCATCACATCAAAGGTGCCATCGGGCGAGCAATCATCCGACAGCAGAATTTCCATGCGCCCGTCAAATTCCTGCGCAAAGATTGAGGCAATCGCTTCCGCGACGATGCCCTCCTGACGATAGGCCAGAACCACGCAGGTCACGTCGATATCAGTGCTCATGGTGCGAGCCTTTTCGGAATTAGCGTTTGTGGATCACTGCGACCTGATCGCGGCGGGCCTTTTTATAGCCGGCCTGAAACACAAAGCAGCCTGAAATATCCGGTGCCAGTGCGTTGAACTGTTCCGCCACGGTGGGGTCGGAATGTTCAAAGGTGCGCTGATGCAGCCAGCTTTGAAACAGGGCCGCTGTTTTGGTGATGCCAGCCTTTTCATAGGGCGGCGGCTGCCAGCGCAGATCTTCGATAATATACAGCCCCCCCGATGGCAGCAGCGGGAAGATCTCCAGAAACGCGTTCTGCTGGTGATGCGAGGCATGGGACGCGTCGTCGATCACGATATCAGGGGCACCGATCCGCCCGATCGCCTCGTTGATATTCGCCCGATCGTCCATGTCGCAGCGCACGAAATCGAACCGGTCATGTTCAAACCACGAGAAATCAGAGACATCCAGCCCCACGATCCGCGCCTTGGTGAAATAGTCCAGCCACATGCGGATCGAGGGCAGGTCGGTCGTCTGGCGGTCCGCGTCCTTGCCATGCTCGGGCCCGCCGATCAGCAGGCCCATTTCCAGAAAGGTGATCTTTCGATTGCGAAACGGGGAGAAGAGCATGTGGTACAGCTCGGTATAGCGGTGCTTTCCCGATCCCTTGTCCGACCCGTACTTATCGGCCAGATCGGTTAGGTTCGGCCCGCTGGAAAGGGTGCTCATGCCGTTTCATCCGTAATTGTAATACAGAACGCATCTGTCGTTCCTAAGATACATAACAGATCGAAACGATAACTGAAGTTCTTGTACTACGACGCCAGCCTGCGGGCCGGATCGGATGCCTCCACCGGGACCAAGGCGCGCACCAGGTCGCGCATGTGCAGCAGGCCGACTTGCGCGCCGTCCTCCATCACGCGGTAGTTGAGGTTGGTGTCCCCCTCGGACAGCGCGATCACCCGTTCCAGGTTGGAATTGGCATCGACGTCGCCTGCGATATTGGTGCCCGGATCGGTCGTCACCTCCATCACCGAGCGGACGCGCAGCACGCGCGCGCGGTTGATGTCGGCGATGAAGTCCATGATGTAGGGATCGTTGGGATGCAGCAGGATTTCCTGCGGTTCACCCTGCTGGACGACGGCGCCGTCCTTGAGGATCACCAGATGATCCGCCAGCTTCAGCGCCTCATCCAGGTCATGCGTGATGAAGATGATGGTCTTGTGCAATTCGCGCTGCAATTCCAGCAGCAGGTCCTGCATATCGGTGCGGATCAGCGGGTCGAGCGCGGAAAACGCCTCATCCATCAGCATGATCTCACTGTCCGAGGCTAGCGCGCGCGCAATGCCCACGCGCTGCTGCATGCCACCCGACAGCTGGTTGGGATAATGCCCGCCATAGCCGGAGAGCCCGACCCGGTCGAGCCACTTTTGCCCCTCCTTGTCCGCCGCCTTGGCGTTTTCGCCGCGCACGCGCCGGGCCATGCCGGCATTTTCCAGAACCGTGCGGTGCGGGAACAGCGCGAATTTCTGGAAGACCATCGACATGGTGTTCTGGCGCAGGGCATCCAGCTTGGTCGCATCGTAGGCCAGCACGTCCTCGCCATTGACGAGGATCTCACCCGCGGTGGGTTCGATCAGACGGTTCAGGTGGCGGATCAGCGTGGATTTTCCCGACCCGGACAGCCCCATGATGACCGTGATCTCACCCGCGCGGATGTCGACATTGATATCCTGCAAGCCCAGCACATGCCCGTGCTGTTCCAGCAATTCCGGCTTTCCCAGACCGCCGCGCACATGTTCCAGTGCGGCCTGCGGATCGGTGCCGAAGATCTTGTACAGGTTCCGGATCGAGACCTTGATGTTGTTTTGCTCTGTCATGGTCTCACTGCTCGCTCGAATTGATGCGGCCAAGCGCCGCCTTGGTGGCCCGGTCCAGCAGGACCGCCAGCAGCACGATACAGAAACCCGCCACCAGACCGACGCCCAGTTCCAGGTTGTTGATGCCGCGCAGGACCAGACGCCCCAGACCCGGAGCCGAGACCAGCGAGGCGATCACCACCATCGCCAGGCTCATCATGATGGTCTGGTTGATGCCGGCCATGATGTTGGGCAGGGCCAGCGGCACCTGCACGCCCGTCAGTTTCTGCCAGTTCGACATGCCGAAGGCATCCGCCGCCTCGATCACGTCCTTGTCCACCAGCCGGATGCCCAGATCGGTCAGGCGGATCACCGGCACGATGGCATAGAGGATGATGGCAATGCCGTAGAGCTTGCTCTCCGTCACCGAGAACAGGAAGATCAGCGGGATCAGATAGACGAAGGTCGGCAGCGTTTGCAGCATGTCCAGAATGGGAATGGCGATGCGCTGCATCGTGTTGCTTTTCGACATGGCAATGCCGATGGGCACGCCCAGAACCACGCTGAAGATCGTACAGACGAAGATGATCGACAGCGTCTGGATCGCCTCGTTGTAATGGTCGATGAACGCCATGAACAGGAAGGACAGCGTCACCAGCACCAGCACGCCCACCGACCGGGCTGTGACCCAGGTCAGCAGCATCAGCAGCGGGATCATGATGAACCAGGGCGTCGCCTGAAACAGATCCAGCGAGGCATCCAGCAACCAGCCAAGCGGCGTGGTCAGCGGGTCGAGCACGAATTTCAGCCCGTCCTTGATGTTGAGGAAACCCTGTTCGACCGCCTCGGTCATGTCGCGGGTCCGCGGGATCGCATCGCAGGAGCGGTGCAGCGTGTCGAGCGAGGGGAACGGCGTCTCCAGCAGGGGCACGTCGGGTTCGGGCGCACCGGCGCCCCCGCCATTGGCGCGCGCCAGCAGTTCGGCCATGGTGACCGGCCCGCCCCCGCCTGCATCCGCTTCTCCGCACCAGTTGCTGAGGCCGAGCGTCTCGATCAATCCGTCGTAGAAGGCCATGTCCCGTCCGTTCCGTTCGCGATTTTGTTGATACGCGAAGCTGATCCGCGATTTGTGACTACGCGAAGGCAAGTTCGCGGTTTTTGCAGTACGCGAAGGCAGGTTCGCGATTTCTTACGGTAACGCGAAGCCGATCCGCGACCCGGTGGATACGCAAAAAGCCCCGTCGATGCCGGGCCCCTGCGCGTGATGGTCGAAAGGCCCCCGCGATTAGCAGGGGCCTTGAATGGATTTACTGGATGAAGGCGGCGAGCTTCTCGCGCGCGTCATCGTTCAGCCACTCGGACCAGGTGTCGCTGCCAGTGGTGATGAAGTAGACGGCGGTTTCCTCGGCGGAGGCGTTGTTCTCCTCCTGCCATGCCAGCAGTTCGCCCATCTGTGCGTTGGTGAACGACACCTTGGACATCAGCTCGGCAACCTCGGGGTGTTCATCCTGGAACGTGGTGGTCACGATCGTCTTGACGGGGCCGACCGGATAGGACGACAGGCCGACCTCCTCGCATTCGGGGTTCGAGTTGCAGGTGTGGATTTCCTCGTCATAGGGGCCCAGATCCACCATGGTCATGTCGTACTTGCCCAGAACCGAGGTCGGCGCCCAGTAATAGCCAAGCCACGGCTCCTGGTTCTCGAAGGCCGAGGCGATGGAGGTCGCCATCGTCTCACCCGAACCGTGCTGGAAGATCTCGTAGCCGTGGGCCTCCAGCTCCGCCGCCTCGACCAGCGCGGCATTGGTGTTCTTGCAGCCCCAGCCGTCGGGGCAGTTGTGGAAACGGTTGTCGAGCAGATCGGCATTGGCCTGCACACCTTCGAGCGTTGCCAGCTCGGGATGCTCCTCGACCAGATAGGTGGGGATCCACCAGCCTTCCTCACCGCCATCCGACAGCACGTCGCCCAGCGTCACGATGCGGCCCGCCTCGGACAACTCGCCATAGGCCGGGGTGCCGTTGATCCACAATTCGGTGATGATGTCCGGCTTGCCCGTCTCGGAAACGGAGGCCAGCGAAGTCACGGTGGCCGAGGGCACGGTCGTGACATCGCAGCCATAGCCCTGCTCCATCAGGAACTTGGACACATGCGTAACCACGGCGGAGGACGCCCAGTTCATCTCGGTAATCGAAACTTCACCGCAGTCCTGCGCCGCCGCGAGTGTGGGCATGGCCAGGCCGAACGATGCGGCCAGAATGATCTTTTTCATCTGAATTCCCTGTTTGTTTTTAATCTCGCCGGCCCCGTTTATCGGCCCCCGACGGCAATTTTCAAGTGTGGCGCAAATCAGAGAACAATAGGGGGTGGTTTGCAACCCTTTTTCCCGAAACGTTCAACTATCTGTTATCGCTATAAAAAGATTTCGCAAGACCACAATTCGCGTGACGTCCGCAGCGGTTTGGCAGTGTTTTGATTGACGCGTCAGTCAAAAAAAACCATCCCTATGCGTGTATTGCCATGCGAGGAGTCATCCATGCCCAAGATCGGAATGCAGCCCCTGCGCCGCGCCGCGCTGGTGCAGGCCGCCATAGCCGAGATCGGCCGCCAGGGATCGCTGGACGTGACCGTGACCCAGATCGCGGGCCGCGCAGGCGTGTCGAGCGCCTTGGCCCATCACTATTTCGGCTCCAAGGAACGCATTCTGACGGCGGCCATGCGGCACATCCTCAGCGGGCTGGGGGCGGAGGTGCGGACGCAACTCGCACTGGCCCGCACGCCGCGGGGGCGGCTCAGCGCCATCGTCACCGCCAGCTTCTCCGACCACAGCTTTCAGCACGATGTGATCGCGGCATGGCTGGCCTTCTACGTCTCGGCCCAGACGGTGCCGGAAACCAACCGTCTGCTGCGGGTCTATCAGCAGCGCCTGCGCAGCAATCTGATGCACGACCTGCGCCCCCTGATGGAGGGCGATCCCCGCGCCCTGGCCGAGACGATCGCCGCCCTGATCGACGGGTTCTACATTCGCCAGGCCTTGCAAGGTGCCCAGGGCAGCCGGCTGGAGGCCATCGCCTCCATCGAGCAGGTCATCGACATGGCGCTGCGCGCGCACACTCAAAGGACCGGTTCATGAGCACGCCCAACATCCTGATCTTCATGGTGGACCAGCTCAACGGCACGCTGTTCCCCGACGGCCCGGCGGACTGGCTGCACGCGCCGAACCTGAAACGGCTGGCGGCACGTTCGGTGCGCTATGCCAATTGCTATACCGCCTCACCGCTCTGCGCGCCGGGGCGGGGTGGCTTCATGTCGGGGCAATTGCCCAGCGTCACCGGCATCTATGACAACGCGGCGGAATTCCCCTCGGATCTGCCCACCTATGCGCACCATCTGCGCCGCGCGGGCTATCAGACCTGCCTGTCGGGCAAGATGCATTTCGTCGGCCCCGACCAGATGCACGGGTTCGAGGAACGCACCACCACTGATATCTACCCCGCCGATTTCGGCTGGACCCCCGATTACCGCAAGCCCGGTGAACGCATCGACTGGTGGTATCACAACATGGGCTCCGTCACCGGGGCAGGGGTCGCGGAAACCAGCAACCAGATGGAATATGATGATGAGGTCGCCTATCACGCCGTGCGCAAGATCCGCGAATACAGCCGCGGGCTGGACGCGCGGCCGTGGTGCCTGACGGTCAGCTTTACCCATCCGCATGATCCATATGTGGCACGCCGGAAATACTGGGATCTGTACGAGGATTGCGCGCATCTCGACCCGCCGGTGCCCGCGATGGATTACGCCGATCACGACCCGCATTCGCAGCGCATCTTCGACGCGAACAACTGGCGCGATTTCGACATCACGGATGCGGATATCCGCCGGTCGCGGCGGGCGTATTTCGCCAATATCTCCTATCTCGACGACAAGATAGGTGAGGTGCTGGACACGCTGGAGGCCACCGGGCAGGAGGCCGTGATCCTCTTCGTTTCGGACCATGGCGACATGCTGGGTGAGCGGGGGTTGTGGTTCAAGATGAGCTTTTTCGAAGGCTCATCCCGCGTGCCGATGATGATCAGCGCCCCCGGCCTGACGCCCGGTCTGGTCACGACGCCGGTGTCCAATATCGACGTCTGCCCGACGCTGTGCGATCTGGCCGGCCTGTCGATGGAGGAGGTCGCCCCCTGGACCCAAGGCGAAAGCGTCGTGCCGCTGGCCAACGGCACCCCCCGCGACACGCCCGTCGCCATCGAATACGCGGCGGAGGCATCCTACGCCCCGATGGTGGCCTTGGTGCAGGACGGCTGGAAATACACCCGCTGCGATCTGGACCCGGAACAATTGTTCGACCTCAACGCCGATCCGCACGAGCTGACAAACCGCGCCGACGATCCCGCCGCCGCAGACATGCTGGAAAAATTCCGCGCGCAGGCCGATGCCCGCTGGGATCTGAAACGCTTCGACGACGACGTGCGCAAATCGCAGGCCCGCCGCTGGGTGGTCTACGAGGCGCTGCGGCAGGGCGGCTATTACCCGTGGGATTACCAGCCGCTGCAAAAGGCATCCGAGCGCTTCATGCGCAACCACATGGATTTGAACGAGGTCGAGGAGCGGGCACGCTTCCCAAGGGGTCAGCAGCCGGACCCGTGAAAGCGCGCGGCAAGGAACAAAGGGCTGCTCCCGACCGCGGGTGGTGGCGAAGCCCCCGCCCGGGGGGGCGGTCGGGGGCAGCCCGGCCTTCGTCCGGGCCAGACAGTTATTTGAGGGACCGACCATGACCACCCAACCGAAAGCCAGCCACTTCATCGACGGCCAATATGTCGAGGATACCTCCGGCACCCCGATCGAGGTGATCTATCCCGCCACGGGTCAGGTGATCGCCACCGTGTACGAGGCGACGCCCGCCATCGTGGAACAGGCGCTGACCTCCGCCGCGCGCGCGCAGGCCGAATGGGCCGCACGCGACGGCACATCGCGGGGCCGTGTCCTGCGCCGCGCCGCGCAAATCATCATGGAGCGCAACCGCGAATTGTCGGTGTTGGAGACCTATGACACCGGCAAGCCGCTTCAGGAAACGCTGGTGGCCGATGCCACGTCGGGGGCGGATGCGCTGGAATATTTCGGCGGGCTGGCCGCCGACGTGACCGGGCAGGCGATGCAATTCGGCGGCGACTGGGCCTATACCATCCGCCGCCCGCTGGGTGTTTGCGTCGGCATCGGCGCGTGGAACTATCCCACGCAGATCGCCTGCTGGAAGGCCGCACCCGCACTGGCCACCGGCAACGCCATGATCTTCAAACCGTCCGAGACCACGCCGCTCTGCGCGCTGAAAGTCGCGGAAATCCTGATCGAGGCGGGCCTGCCCGCCGGTCTGTTCAACGTCGTGCAGGGCAGGGGGGCGGTCGGCGCCGCCCTGACCGGGGACGCGCGCGTCGCCAAGGTTTCCCTAACCGGATCGGTGCCCACGGGGCGCAAGGTCTACGCCGCCGCCGCCGCCCAGATGAAGCAGGTGACGATGGAACTGGGCGGCAAATCGCCCTTCATCGTCTTCGCCGATGCCGATCTGGACGACGCAGTGTCCGGCGCGATCAACGCGAATTTCTATTCCTCGGGTCAGGTCTGCTCGAACGGCACGCGGGTCTTCGTCCATGCGGATGTGCAGGAGGCGTTTCTGGCAAAACTCAAGGCGCGGGTCGAGTCCGCCACGATTGGCGATCCGATGGATGAGGCTACGAATTTCGGCCCGATGACCACGCAGGCGCAGCTGGACATCACGCGGCACCATCTGGAAACCGCGCAGGCCGAGGGCGCGCGTGTGATCACAGGCGGCGAGGTGCTGGACAAGCCCGGCTTCTGGATCACCCCCGCCGTGCTGGCCGGCGTCACCGATGACATGACAGTCGCCCGGCAGGAGGTCTTCGGCCCGGTCATGTCCGTGCTGACCTTCACGGATGAGGCCGATGTGATCACACGCGCCAACGACACCGAGTTCGGCCTGTCCGCCGGTCTGTTCACACAGGATCTGACCCGCGCGCACCGGGTGGTCGCACAGCTTCGGGCGGGCACCTGCTGGATCAACCAGTACAATTTGACCCCGGTCGGAATGCCCTTCGGCGGATCGCGCCAATCGGGCATCGGGCGCGAAAACGCGCGCATGGCGATGGACCATTTCACCGAGGCACAGACGGTCTATGTCGGCATGTCCCCAGTCGAGGCGGCGTTCTGATGCAACCCGATTTCATCATCGTCGGCGCAGGCTCCGCCGGATGCGCCATGGCCGATCGCCTGTCGCGGGACGGCCAGCACCGGGTTCTGGTGATCGAGTTCGGCGGCTCCGATGCCGGGCCGCTGATCCAGATGCCCGGCGCGCTCAGCTATCCGATGAACATGCCGCGCTATGACTGGGGCTATTCGACCGAGCCGGAACCGCATCTGGGCGGGCGGCGTCTGGCGACCCCGCGTGGCAAGGTCGTCGGCGGCTCCTCCTCGATCAACGGCATGGTCTATGTGCGCGGCCATGCGAGGGATTTCGACCATTGGGATGCATCCGGCGCGACCGGCTGGTCCTATGCCGACGTGCTGCCCTATTTCAAGCGGATGGAGAACTGGACCGATCGCGGCCATGGCGGCGATCCCGACTGGCGCGGCACCGACGGCCCGCTGCATGTCACGCGCGGCACCCGCCAAAACCCGCTGGTCAAGGTCTTCGTCGAGGCCGGACGTCAAGCGGGATATCCCGTCACCGACGATTACAACGGCGCGCAGCAGGAAGGCTTCGGCGCGATGGAGCAGACGATCCACAAGGGGCGTCGCTGGTCCACCGCGAATGCCTATCTCAAACCCGCGCTGAAACGTCCGAACTGCACGATGATCCGCGCCTTCGCCCGCCGTGTGGTGATCGAGCAGGGCCGTGCGGTCGGCGTTGAGATCGAACGGGGCGGCAAGGTCGAGGTGATCCGCGCCAACCGTGAGGTGATCCTGGCCGCGTCCTCCATCAACTCGCCCAAGCTGCTGATGCTGTCGGGCATCGGTCCCGCCGCACATCTGGCGGAACATGGCATCGACGTGATCGCGGATCGCGCGGGCGTGGGGCAGAACCTGCAGGATCATCTGGAGCTGTATATCCAGATGGCCGCCTCGCAACCTGTCAGTCTGTTTCGCTACTGGAACCTGCTGGGCAAGGCCTATGTCGGCGCGCGCTGGCTGTTCACGCGGACGGGGCCGGGGGCCTCGAACCAGTTCGAGAGCGCGGCCTTCGTCCGGTCCGCCGCCGGGGTGGACTATCCCGATATCCAGTATCACTTCCTGCCGCTGGCCGTGCGCTATGACGGCAAGGTCGCGGCGGAGGGGCACGGTTTTCAGGCCCATACCGGCCCGATGCGCAGCCCGTCACGCGGGCGGGTGAAACTGACCTCCTCCGACCCGGCTGCCGATCCCTCGATCCTGTTCAACTACATGAGCGAAGAACGGGACTGGGCCGATTTTCGCAAATGCATCCGCCTGACCCGCGAAATCTTCGGGCAGGAGGCCTTCGCGCCCTATCGCAGCCACGAAATCCAGCCCGGAGCCGACGTGCAGAGCGATGAGGACCTGAACGCCTTCATCGCCGAGCATGTCGAAAGCGCCTATCACCCCTGCGGCACCGCAAAGATGGGCGCGGTGGACGATCCCATGGCCGTCGTGGATCCCGAATGCCGCGTGATCGGCGTGGACGGCCTGCGCGTGGCCGACAGCTCGATCTTCCCGCGCATCACCAATGGCAATCTGAACGGGCCGTCGATCATGGTGGGAGAAAAAGCCTCGGACCATATCCTGGGCCGCACACCGCTGCCCCGCTCGAACGCGGAACCCTGGATCCACCTCGATTGGCAAGGATCGCAACGCTAGATAGCCGTTTTACAAGGAGAATTCGGCAAGATTATAACATAATCTTGATTATTGCTTTAATGTAGAGGCCCAGTACCCTTTCGAGGGTCCGGCGGGATAGTCCCCTTAAATATCGGCACAGTGACAAATAGAATAGAAATTGTAGCGCGAAGCGGTTAACCCAAAGTTATCTTGCAGCGCAACATCCAGGTGATTTCCCTTGATCAGTGACACTTCCCGACTGCTCGTAATTGGTTCCGAAGCGGCAAATGTCTCGGACCGCACCTTAGGACGAGACAATATCGTCAGTGTGCAATCACTGGATTCGGCAGGCAATTTCACACCTCACCCTGCGTTCAATGCGGTGGGCGCAAACGGCGTGGCGGCGATGTACTACGATGCGCAGCGTACGCGCCTGTACTATTCTGGCGGCACCGATCTGCACTATATCGACTTTGCGACCGGCGCGAAGGTCAGGCTGCCTGTGAAGGGGCTGGTCGATGCGCATGAGATGGAAGTCTGGGACGGGCTGCTTTGGCTGACCAGCACCGGCACCGATGAATATATCACCTATGACCCCGAAACGGGCGCCTTTGACCGCCGGCATATCGTTGAGGTTGCGCAGGGTGCGCCGCGTGACAAACATCACCTGAACCACATTGCGCGCGGCGCGGATGGGGAGCTGTACGGGCTGGTCCACCATATTGATGGCAAGCAGATCCTGAACCAGATCAAGGCACGCGCATTGAAATCACAGGGCAATGGCGGCGTTATCCGCCTCAGCGATGGAAAGCGGTTCCCGCTGCGCCTGCATGCGCCTCACACTGTGACGGCTGTCGGGGATGAGAACTGGGTTTTCGACAGCGGACAGGCAAGTATTCGTATATTTTCCGCGGATTGGACCCCTTTGCGTGCAATCCCCACTTCGGGCTGGGGCCGGGGCGGCGCGTTGTACGAGCATGGGCGCAGAAGGTATTTCGCGGCCGGCCTGTCCAATATCCGCCAACGCTACCAGCATCTGTTCAAGAACTACGCTGCCTTCATCAACGGCGTACAGATTTTCGACGCGGAAACCGGAAAGCAGATCTTCTGCAAGAAGATCGAAGGAGTCGAGCAGATCAACAATGTCTACGTGTTGCCTGCCGAATATGTGGCAATGCTTTGAGCGCAGGGCTCAGCGCGCTTTCCTGCCAACTTCGCGGGTGAGGAACAACCAGAAGACCTTCGGTCCCTCGAGCAGATAGCGTTTCCACAACCGCGCGGGATCGGATCCCAGACGGTACAGCCACTCCAGCGATAGCTTTTGCATCAGTTCAGGCGCGCGGCGCTGGCGTCCGGTCAGAAAATCGAGGCTGGCGCCAACACATAACCCCATGCCGACGGCCTTTCCCCGACGGTGCAGGTGAGCCGCCATGATCTCCTGCTTGGGAAAGGACAGGCATAGCAGCACGATATCGCAATCTGCGGCCTCCACATCGGCCAGAACACGGGCCCAGTTCTCGTCATCGACCTTCATGAAGGGGGCGTCGATCCAGATCAGGTTCAGATCGGGGCAATTCGCCTGCAGAATCGCGAAATCCTCGGCCGAGGGACCGCAGGCCGCGATGCGCAGCGCCTTGGCCTGCGGGTCGTTGAAGATATCGCGCACAATGTCAGAGCCGGGATAGACCTGCAGCTCATACCCCTTGATCCGCGCGAGGTGCTGCAACACGCGGCTGTCGCAAATCCGCGCGGCGGCGGCGGCATAGATCGGGCGCAGCGCGGCGTCCCTGGACAGGCGGATCACGTGATCGACATTCGGCGTCACGATATAGCCGAAGGGGCGATCACGGCCATGGGTCAGGATTTTCTGTCGCCACACATCGCCCTGCGCCACGCTAAATGAGACATCCAGAAAGGATACGGTCTGCACGTCGCTCACCGTGTGCGCGCCTTGACGAATTCGGCGATGAAATCGCGATAGGGTTGCAGGCGTGCCTGCGCTGAGGCGGCCGATTTCTGCGCGTCGGCGCGCATCCCCTCCACATGGTCGAGCGCGTTCAGGCAGCGCGCCAGTGCTTCCTCTTGCGAAACAGTCTTCATGTCGAGCGTGTGCGGGTAATCGAGGCTTTCGAACAAGCCCTGAAACTTGACGCTATAGCTCATCGGAACGCAGGCCACGCCGCTGGAAACAGCCCCGATCGCGGCGTGCATCCGTGCGGCCAGCATCAGGTTCATGCCGGCAATGAAGGTCTTTGCCTCGCGCGCATTGTAAAACAGCGGGGCAAGGTTCACGCCGGATGTCTTCTCGGCCAGGGTCATGCAGACGGAACGGTCGCTCTCCAATGCGGTGGAGGAGATGCGGTAGACATGCGGCAGCAGCCACAGAACCACATCTGGCCGCGCGCTCAACTCCGCAATTAGATTGTCGATCAGGGTCGCGTAATCCACGCTCAACCCGAACTGATTCGATTTGGTATAGCCCCCCGAATAAAGCAGGCCGGACACGTTCAGCGCGACATGGGTTTTGCCCTCCTCCAGCACAGGAAAGCTATCGGGCCAGTAATCGAACCTGCTCAACGCAAAGGCGACATCGGTGGTCAGCTGCAACTGTTCAGCCTGTTCCGGCCGCAACAGATCGCGCGCGCGATCTGCGGAGGGGGCGTCGCGGGCAAAGACCTTATGCGCCCGTCGCAGGGCCGCACCGCCCAGCTTTCTGGCCCAGGAGGCAGAAAACGGCCCTATCGTTTGCGGGCTGAGCACCAGCCGCTTGCCCATCTGGGGAACAAGGAATTTCAGGCCCGCAATCTTGAGCAGACGCTTGAAGCCGTAAATGTCCGAAAAGCTGTCCCCACCGCCGATGTCAAACACCATGTCGCATTCCGCCAGTTTGCGCCGCACGGCGGGGGCCTGCGCGAATTTCGACACGGTCACATATTCATATGATCCGACTTCTTGCGGTGCGGCAAAGGCATCGTCCCCGCGCGGGCCAAACAATATGAAACGCACCGGTCCCGTTGTGCCTGTTTCCTTCAGTGCGCGGGAAATGATGGTCATGTTCGCATCCGTTAGTGCGCTGACCCCCATATTTCCTGAAACGAAACTGTGCCAGAGAAGCCCAATGGTGATCACGTCGGATACTCTTCATATTCTTGAGGAACGTCGAAGGTCATATACGCGTATTTTACGACAAAGGGGCATCTTGGTCTAGCTTTAGAATACCCGGTTTGTATAATATAAATCCAAATACATCAGTTGCTTACTCTAATAAACTGCCGATTTCCCATGTAGATCATATGTTTGAAGGGCTATCGAAATGTTGCAAAGCAGCAATTTTGGCCCCAAAATCATCCCTGCAGGCGGTACGCGCCCTGCGCCCGGCCCTGCCCCGTAGATATTTCACCTCAATGGAGCCGCGATGTTCAGCCCCAGACAACTCGTGCTCGTCACCGGTATGCCCCGGTCGGGAACAACCGTGATCGGGGAACGTTTGTCGCAGGGTCCCACCGTGGCGGAGTTGTATGAACCGATGAGCCGCAAGGTCGGTGATATCGGTATACACAACCAGTTCGAAACCGTCGGCGCGGGCGGGATGTCGCCTGAACAGGCGCAGGCCTTTGTCGCACGGCTGCGGCGCGGGCAACTTTGGGGGCGCTGGCCGGGCCTGCGCTCGGGTCGCAATCCACTGCTGAACCGGACCCGCCGCACGATGCTGGCTGCGGCCTTCAAACCGGGACTGACCCATCTGATCTGGAAAGACCCCTTTGCCGTATTGTGGGCCGACTGGCTGACGCGCAATACGGACATATCTGTAATCTTTACCCTGCGCGCGCCGCTTTCCGTGGTGGCAAGCTTTTCGCGCATGGGCTGGCATTTCGATCCGGCCGATCTGGCGCGGCGCATGGCGCAAAGCGGTCTGTTGACTGCGGATCTGCCGCAGCGGGGCGAGGGGATCTCCCCGAATGCTCATGATGCCATGCTGATCTGGTATCTGGTCCATCTGAACCTGCGGGCGTGGATGGATGCGGACAGTCCCATCACCGTGGTGGATATCGAGGATAATCTGGAACATGGCGTGGCCGTGGGTGAACGGTTGCAGGCCGCCACCGGCCTGCCGGTCGCCGCCGCCGCCGCATTGAGCACCGCCCCGACATCCGGCGAGGCCCTGCCGCAAAAGGCACATGTCAAGGAACGCTCGGCCCAGAGCATCACCACCTACTGGAAGCAAACACTGTCCCCGCAGGAAATCGAAGCCTGCGAGGCGCTGAACGGTGCGCTGTTCGAGGAATTGCGCGCGCGGGTTTCGCTGGCGGGCTAAAGGCCCCAGCGCTTGCAGCGGATCCACAGGATCGCGCGCATCACCATCCAGCGCGGACCGGGGCGGGTAAAATGCTTGTCGATGAACACGCGCAGGCTGTCAGCCTTGAACCGCGCGACGACGGGCGATGGCTTGCTGTTCGTGCCCCAGCCCAGTTCGTGAATGACCGGCGTCACGTCGAGTTGCTCGATCTGCCAGCCCTTGGAACGGGCCATCAGACACATGTCCTCATCCTCGCCATAGAGGAAGATATCGGGATCGAACCCCCCCTTCAATGCAACGCGAACCTCCTCGCGCAAGAGCAGGGCCGCGCCGCAGACCCAATCGGGATTTTCGACGATTTTCGACGACTGCTCTGGCGCATGGCTGGCCAGATAGCTGCGCGCAACAGGCACCCGGCGCAGAACCGCACGCAGCGGCCCCAGGCGCGGATGGCTGGCGATTGCACCGGCCAGCTTTCCGACGCCCAGCTCCTGCAGGGTCCATTTCAGCGGCGCGCTGCGCCCATAGGCAGCCGTTTGCGGGCTGAGGTCGGGATAGACCAGCGGCAATCCCGCAATACCGGTCCGGGGCTTGGCCTCCATGTGATCCAGGGCCGCATCCAGCACGTTTTCCTGCAAATAGGCGTCGGCATTGTGCAGATAGTAATAGCGGGCCGGTGCGCGCTGCATTCCCAGATTGTTGCCTCGGCCAAACCCCAGATTGCCCCCACTCTCGATCAGGGTGACCTGCGGATAGCTCTCACGCACAATCGACACCGTATCGTCCGAGGACGCATTGTCGACCACCACGATCCGTGCCTCGTACCGCGTGACAGGGTGGGCCAGCAGACTGTCGAGGCATTTGGCGATGAACCGCGCGGAATTATAGGTGACGATGATGATCGAAAGATCGGTCACTTGGTCGCTCCGGTTGCGAGCCTGCGTCTTTGGGGCTGTGTCTGATGCCGGGCTTCGGGGGCAACCCGGCGATAGCGCGCGCACAGGGCGAGCAGCCATGCGAGCAGGATGAAATGCAGCGGATGCAGGGTGAAAATCGACAGAATCCCCATGAAGCCCAGACTGCCGCCAAATGCGATAAACACTCCGATGAACTGCCCCAATTCCCCCCTTTGGCGGATCGCTCTACGTGTCGGCCCATGCAGAATGCACCTCATGCCAGACAGCAGAACCACCAGGTTGAACATCAAGAACAGGATCACCGCAGGCAGGCCGGATCCCAGCAGGATGCTGAGGAACCAGTTATCGATGGTGTTCAGGTTCGCCTCCCACAGCATCAACGATCCGCTGGCATAGGTCACGGCATCCGCAATCGCCTGCGTTCCGCCCGGCCCCTGACCAAAACCGAACCACGGCGCGTTTCCAGCTGCAATCAGCCCGTTCACGATCTGCGCAACACGCGTGTAGGACGAGAACAGCTCGTTCCCCGTGATCCGCTCAGCCAGCGCTGCCACGAACACGGCCGCGACGGGCACCAGAATCCACAGGAACACACCCAAATTGACCTGACGCCCGGAAATCCCGACCCGCAGTCCCCAGAACAGCAGATAGATCAGGATTTGCGCTGTCAGGATCAGCAGGGTCGCCCGCGATCCGGTGGCAATGCCGATCCCGATCAACAGCACCGCCACCAGAAAGGCACGGCGCAAAGGCAATTGCGCCCGGTCCATGAACAGCACGATGGGCAGCAGGAAAACGACATACTGTCCCAGTGTCAGCGGATGTTCGAAGGCCCCCTTGGATCGCAACATGCCCCCCCGTTCGATACTGGCATTGAGGATCGCATCCCCCGCACTGGCGGAGGCAAAGGGCGTAAACGGGTTGGACTGGGTTGCCAGTTCGATCGCCACCACTGCCGCCATCCAGAACACGCTGAATGTCAAAATCCTGAGCACCGGCTGTATGGTGCCGTTTTGAAAGTAGAGCCAGAAAAACAAAATGAATACAAAGGCATTGCTGGCCACCTCGTTGATGACCAGATATTGCGAGACCGTATATGGCGACATGAACGCCGCCAGCGCGCGCCACAGGAAAAAGCCGATAAAGCTCAACAGAAAGACCGGACTGGTCCGCCATAGTTGGGAGATAGCAGGGCGGATCACCTTGCCATAGACGCCCGTCAGCACCGCCGCCGCCATCAATGCCAGCGTCAAACGCTCAACATTCAGCTGCACATTCGCCGCAAGCTCCGGCCCGATATAGAAGGGGATGCAAAGCAGCGCGAACAGGTAAAGCCGGGGAAGATACATCCGCTCTAGCCCTTCGAAGCCTTGCGGCGCAGAACAATCAACCGGCGCAATGTCGCGACCAGAATACGGGCCCGCGCCTTAAGCGACAGATCCCTTTGATATCCTGCGAGCGCTGCGCTGTTATACTCAGGCACGGCGTGGCCCATCAGGCGATAGGCAAAGATACGGATGCGCAACTGGCGACGACGGTTGATCTGACCGGGCTGCATCTGGTCGATCTCGCGTATATCCAGCGGTTCGGTCGCTATTGCGCCGTCGGTGCGGGCCGCATTCAGCAATTCCTGCCCCAGCGGTGTGCGTGCGATGATCAGGCTGCGGCCGTCTGCCTCGGTAAAGGTCGGATAGCCGTCATCATCCCCGTACCACGCATCCGCGGCGACGATATCGGCCTGCTCGCCAATGCCATCGGGGCAGATCTTGCACAGGGAATGGACGTGACGGCGCAGGATCTTGCCCCAGCTTTCGTTATAGGTGCAGGTCCTGGCATCGCCATCGGCCAGATCGGCGCGGGTATCGCCCGGCCAGCCATTGCCGCGATGGCGAAACCGGGTGACCTGCGCAGGATCGTCCACCCCCAGATCGCGCAGCAATTCGCGGTTGCCCGTATCGCTGGGTGTGCCCGCACAAAAGAAGGAGAGCAAGACCTCGACCCGCGCGCCTACCGGATCACCTGCTGCGATAGCACGGCGCAAGGTGGCAACATCACAGGGCCGGCCGATAACGGCCACACGCCCGGTATCGCCCTCTGCGCGTAAATCCGACAATGCGACCAGGGGCGCCGCCGGGCAATATTTCGAGCCCGCGCCGTCCAGAATGACCGTTGCCTCTGACGTGGCACCTGACCGGGTGCCAATGGCATAGGCCGGATCATAGGTCGTGACCAACACACGCTCCACACGGCCCGAGGCGATCAGCCAGCGCGCCAATCCGGTCAGCGCCCCACCCGAGGAGCCGAGCTGGCGCACCTGCGCATCGGTGGAATATCCGGTGGCGACCTCATGATGACGGCCCCACATGTAATCATCGGTGGCCCCGGCCGGGCCTTGCCCCGCTACCACAACCTCGCGTCCGTTGCGCCCGGGACAGGCCGCCGCGACCAGCGCATCATCGGCCGGCGATTGGTGCATCGTGGCATCCGGTTCCAAGAACCCCTGCGCCGAAAGCGCCATCCCGATTCCAGAAAGGCTGGCACAATAACCGCACCCGATACACAGGTCGTTCTCCACGACCCCGGACGCTGTCGTTCCGGTCCCGCTCATACGAGGTCCTCCGCGATGTTCATGGGATGCGTTTCGCACTCAGCCATCATGGAACGCCTTTGCATCATTCGTTTTCAGGGTCATTGCCAGAACGATGAGATAGCCGGACAAAATACTGAGAGCCGAAAGGACCATGGCAGAGAGCATACCTTCAATCGCAAAATTATTGGCGAGAACGGGAGCGTATAAGATGAAGGCCACCACCCCAACCATATTGACGATCATGCGTTTCCTCTGCTGCCCTAGCGACGTAACCATGAGTCCTAGCGCGGCTGAGATGTATCTCACGCACATAAGCACACCAAACAACCACATATCGCCGCGCACCGGATCGTATTCCGCGGTGTAGATCAGGCTGATCATCCACGGCCCCAGCAGGCTAAGCCCTGCGAGGGCTGCGAACCCGACAAGCGATTGCATCGCGAAAAACCGTATGGCCAGGCTACGCCAGCGTTTCTGCTCATGTGTGATACGACTCAACCGAGGCAACATGACACTGTTGAACGGCTGGGAGAGAACGCCCGCCCCCTGCGCGACCTTCTGCCCCGCCTGATACAGACCCACTGCGGCAGGGTTGGTCACGATGGACAGGATCGCGATGTCCAGAAAACCGAAGCTGCGCTGGGTAAAGACATCCAGCGCATAGGACAGATTGCACCGGATCTCGGTGGTGATGGCGCGCATGTTCCATGCCTCGGGCCTGTGTTCGAAATGATGCCGCCACAATCGCACGGTCAGCGCAGTATAGATTGTACCGATGATCACGAAGATCAGTGCAAATCCCGCCGGTGGTGCCTGCATTTGCGTCAGGATCAGTGCGGCAATCACACCCGCACCATTGGCGCACAGCAAGTGCAGGGAATCGCGCAAGTGCAAATCAACGCTTTTGAGCATGGTGCCAAACAGGTTTCCGACGGACAGGCTGGCCACACCCAGCCAGATCGCCAACAGCAGGCCCAGCTGCATCTGTGCAATCCATCCAACCAGCAAAAGTAACGGCGTCAGCACGACAAACAGCATGATCTTGGTCTGCACTATCCGGCCCGGAAGGCCGCCATGCGCGGTCATCAGACCGCCCGTATCGCGCAGCAGCCGCGTCACATATCCGAAGTCGAAGGCGATCCCGAAAAGTGAGGCGGTCGCATAAGCCAGCGCGAACAGACCAAAATCAGCGGGCCCCAGACTGCGCGCCACAAGAATAAAGATAAAGATAGTGCCCAGCACACTGGCAATGATTCCAGCGCCGCTTTGAATCAAGCGTAGCAGAACCAGCCGTGCGGAACTTTCCTTCATTGCCGAAACCTCAAGAAAAGTCGCTGCGCAGGGTCTGTAATTTTAAAAAATCCTTACCGGAAGCTATGGCGCGCTGCAACAAGAACGCCTGCGGGAAAGCCTTCTGCTGCGGATTTCACCCGATATTAACCTTTCAAACGTCATTATCGGCCTGCCGCAAGTGATAGGCGGCAGCTTCATTTTGATCCGGTTCATATTTGAAAACATAGGAATTTTTACATGTCCAATGCACATTCCGGTCGCGCGGCCGCGACCAGCGGTTCCGCAACCGACCTTATGCCGATTGTTCCCGATGATCAGGCCGACCTGCCCACGACAGCAACCGCGCTTTATGTCGAAGTGGGCGGCGATGTGGCCTTTGTCTCGCTTCGCGGCGCAACACGCACCGTTGCCGTCGCCGACATGACGATCCTGCCCGTTCAGGTTCGCCGTGTCCTGGCCAGCGGCACGACCGCCGGTGGGCTGCACGCCTTCACAATCGGGGCGGCCTGATGCTGACGGTTCGCCTTGGGGTCAGCAACCGCGCGATGACGGGCCTGCATCCCATACGGATTGCGGGAATCGGCGGCCTGGGCGCACGGGCAGGCTTCACCCGTGCGGGCAGCGCCACCGCCTTTGACGCGCAGGGGCAGATCGCAACCTATCCGCCGAACATACAGCGCCCCGCCCATGCACCGCACGGGGGCGCGCGGCTGGGCACGGTGATTGAGGGGGAGGCGACCAATCTGGTGCCCTATTCCGCAGCAACCTCTGCTACGTGGGAAAATTTCGGTGCCAGTTCACAGGATCTGTCCGTGAACGCGCTGGGGCTGTTTCCGGGTGTTCGGGTCATCTCGCACGGGTCGGTGTCCCACCGCCTCAACAGCGCGGAAATCTCCATGACAGGCGGTCAAGCCTATGCATTGCGCCTGTTCCTGCAGGCGGGCAGTTCGCCCTCGGCCAGATTGATTGTACGGGCGGGCAGTTCGACCTTCTCAATGGTCAACGGCGCCCCGGGGGAATTCGCGACTGTCAGCGACGGAGCGGGAGAGATCAGCGTATTGGCCCAGACGGTGCTGCCGGATTCCACGATCATGTGCGATGTCGTCTTCATCCCTGCGGCGAGCGATCTTTACACGATCGGGATCGGTCCAAATAGCGGGGTCGAGGGAGAGGACGTGATCCTGCTGGCCCTGCAATGCGAGGCGGGGACCGCCCCGACCAGCTACATCCCGACGACCGATCAGCCTGTCACGCGCATGGCCGATCGGATCGCGATATCCGGGGTCTCGGGGGTGTTTGACGTCTATTTGCGCGATGGCGACGGGCTGGAAACAGTTCTGGACGCCATTGAGATCGGCGATGGGTACCGCCCCGATATTGCCGGTTCAGTTCTGGCGGGAATGCTTTTGATCCGGGCCTGACAGCGTTTCGCTCCACCGCGCCCTGAATAACGGCGCGGTGGAGTTCTCTTCGCATCTGCGTTGTGATGGAATTCTGTTCGCAGTTGCGTTATGATATCAGGAGAGTACCCTTCCCCCCTTACCTTTGCGAAGAGAGATACCCTTTAGATGATTAATTTTCGCTGCTTTCCTGCGTTGGCCCTCATCACATCTGTTGCCGCATGTGATGTCGCCACACCGTTGCCATTCGAATCCTCGCTCACGCGGTGGGAAGCCCAGACTTTTCTACGCGAATCGCCCAACAGCTCGCGTCAGAAATATGGTCTGCGCCAGCTTCAAAAGATGGTTGAGAAGGGGGATGAGCGCGCGATGCTGATCATCGCAGGCGCATATCGCCGGGGCACAGGGGTCGAGGCTGATCCGGTCGAGGCCGTCCGTTATTACGAGATGGCATCCGAACTGGGCAATGTAACGGCCAAGCGAATTTTGACCCGCTATTACCTTGATGACAGCCTGTCGCTCTATAATCCTGCCCGCGCGGCGGAATTGTACAGCGAGCTTGAATCCCTGCCCGAGAGCGAGGACGACCTGCGTACATTTGCCGAGCTTTCCAATGATCCCGAGGGCGCGCTCTATGACCCCGTGCAGGCGGCGGAACTTTATGCAGAGCTGAACGCAAATGGCGATGAGAATGCGTGGTTGCCGCTTTCCCTGCTCTATCTCGATGAGGAGAGCCCGGTTTACGATCCGCAGGCAGGGCTGGCCGTGCTGGTCGAGCAAACCCAGATGGGCAATGGCGACGCCTACGTCAATCTGGGCCGCGAAAGCCTGCGCGGCAATGTGGTCGAACGGGATCTCAATCAGGCAAACGCCTATTTCCAGCAAGGTGCCGCAGCGGGCAGTGTGCGCGCTGAATTGCAGCTTGCTATCTCGCAGATTACCGGCCGGGGCATGGTCGCGGATCGCGATGCAGGGATTGAAAATCTGTACCGCATCGCCCGCGAGACGGATAACGCCGGCGCATTGCTGCTGTTGATCCAGTATGGCGCGCCTGAATATTACGTCGCCTGGATGCAGGAAAAACTGGCCTCCAAGGGCGCCTATAACGGGCCATTCTCAGGCAATATGGATGATGCGACAGCCGTTGCTGTCACGCAATGGTGTGGCAACAACAACGTCACGCTCGATTGCACGACGGTCAATGCTGACCGCGACACCGTGGTCGCGCTGATCCGCAGCTTCCGCTGATAATCGCCGGGCGCGATCGTCAGGTCGCGCCCTTGGTACGAGGCTTCGAGATACGGGGCAGTTGCGCCAGATAGCGTCCGTATTGCGTTTTACGGAACAGTTCGGCCCGCCCGGCCAGCGTCGCATTGTCGATCCAGCCGTTTTGCCATGCGATCTCGTCCGGGTTGCCGACCTGCAACCCCTGTCGTTCCTGCAAGGTGCGTACGAAATTGCCCGCATCCAGCAGGCTTTCATGGGTGCCGGTATCCAGCCATGCGAACCCCCGGCCCATCCGTTCTACCGTCAGCGCACCATCATCCAGATACATTTCCAGCAATGTGGTGATTTCCAGTTCACCCCGCTCGGACGGGGTCACGGCGCGCGCGCGGGCAGGCGCGGTGCCATCCACGAAATACAGCCCTGTCACGGCATAGTTCGAGGGCGGGTCGCTGGGCTTTTCCACGATGCGCGTTACCACACCATCCGCATCGAAACCGACCACGCCATAGCGGCCCGGATCGGCCACGTGATAGCCGAATACCGTCGCGCCGCTTTCGGCCTGATCCGCGTGATCCAGCATTTCGGGCAGGCCGTGGCCAAAGAACACGTTGTCCCCCAGCACCAGCGCCGAAGGTGCGCCATCCAGAAAGTCTTCTGCAAGAATGAACGCCTGGGCCAACCCGTCGGGGGATGGCTGCTCGATCCAGGTCAGTTCCAGTCCCCACTGGCTGCCGTCGCCCAGCAAGTCGCGGAACTGGCCCTGATCACGTGGGGTCGTGATGATCGCAATCTCGCGGATGCCAGCCAGCATCAGGACGCTCAGCGGATAATAGATCATCGGCTTGTCGTAGAGCGGCAAGAGCTGTTTGGACACGCTCAGCGTGATCGGATGCAGCCGCGTACCGGAGCCGCCTGCCAGAATGATGCCCTTGCGTCGGGTCATGTGCTCTCCAGTTCTGCGATTACGTCGCGCAGGCTGTTACGCCAGTCAGGTCGGTGGATGCCAAAGGATGCCCTCAGAGAGGAGCAATCCATACGTGAATTGAAGGGCCGCGCCGCCGGGGTGGGATAATCGGCGCTGGGAATATCTTCGACCGTGGTGCCGGTGCCCAGTTGCGAGAAGATCTCGCGGGCGAAATCTGACCATGACGTCTCGGGAAAGCCTGAGAAGTGATAGGTGCCGGTCTGCTCGGGCGTGCTGTTGAGGACCTGCGCCATGCGCACGGCCGCCGCCGCGATATCCGCCGCCGCTGTCGGTCCGCCGATCTGATCGGCCACGACGCGCAGCTGGTCGTGAGTGCCGGACAGCCGTCGCATCGTCTTTACGAAATTCGCGCCATGGGCCGAGAAAACCCACGATGTCCGCAGGATTGCATGAACGCCACCAGCCGCGCGAACGCCCTGCTCTCCGGCCAGTTTGCTCGCCCCGTATACGCCCAAAGGTCCGGTTTCATCATCTGGCTTCCACGGGGCCTCACCCCCGCCGTCAAAGACGTAATCGGTGGAGATGTGGACAAGGGGTACACCCTGCGCCGCCGCCGCGCGCGCCATTTCAGCGGGGGCGGCACCGTTGACGGCATGGGCCAGGTCGCTCTCGCTCTCCGCCTTATCCACGGCGGTATAGGCGGCGGCGTTGATGATCACATCCGACGGATGCGCGGCAATTGCGGCCTCGCACATGCCGGGCACACCCAGATCCGCCTGATCGCGCCCCAGGAACACCGCATCGGGCAGCAAGCGTGCCAGTTCTCGTGCGACCTGTCCGGTCTTTCCGAAGATCAGTGCCTTCATGCCACGCCCAACCGTTTGCCGACGCCGTCGCGTTCCAGCAAGGGGCGCCACCAGCCCTCGTTGGCCAGATACCATTCGGTGGTCTTGCGCAGGCCTTCCTCGACCGTAACCGAGGGGCGCCATTCCAGCTCTGTACGGATGCGGGCGGGATCGATGGCATAGCGCTGATCATGGCCCGGGCGATCGGCGACGAAGGTTATCAGTTCCGCATGGGGGTGATTGACCGGGCGGATTTCGTCGAGAATGCTGCAAATGCCCTCTACGATTTGCAGATTGGTGCGCTCGTTCTCACCGCCGATATTATAGCTGCGGCCCAGCTCACCCTTTTGCAATACGGTCAGCAATGCATTGGCGTGGTCCTCGACATACAGCCAGTCGCGCACATTCGAGCCATCGCCGTAAACCGGCAGCGGTTTGCCCGACAAGGCCTTGAGGATCACCAGCGGGATCAGCTTTTCGGGGAAGTGGAACGGGCCGTAATTGTTCGAGCAGTTACTCAACACCACGGGCAGGCCATAGGTTTCGCCCCATGCGCGCACCAGATGGTCGGATGCGGCCTTGGATGCGGAATAGGGTGAGCGCGGATCGTAGGGCGTTTCCTCGGTGAACTGGCCTGTTTCGCCAAGCGAGCCGAATACCTCATCTGTGGATACATGATGAAACCGGAAATCAGCTGGTTGCCGCCGCCCCTCCCAATAGGCCCGCGCCGCCTGCAACAGGGTATAGGTGCCTGTGATATTGGTCTGGATAAAGGCGCCCGGCCCGTCGATGGACCGGTCCACATGGCTTTCGGCCGCCAAATGCATCACCGCATCAGGCTGGTGCGTGTCGAAAATGCGTGTCAGGGCAGCGGCATCGCAGATATCGGCCTGCTCGAACGCATAATCGGGGCTTTTCGCGGCCTCCGCCACATTGGCCAGACAGGCCGCATAGGTCAGCGCGTCCAGGTTAACGACGCTATGGCCGTCACGAATGGCCTGCCGCACCACGGCGGAGCCGATAAAGCCCGCACCACCTGTAATCAGAATCTTCATGCCCGGCCCCCCCCGGGTATCTGGCCGTCCCACACGAACGGACTGTCGAAATCAGCCATGTCCGGGGCGGCGGCGTCCTTGTCCGAGATATGCGGAGCACCCTCTAGAGGCCAGTCGATGGCCAGCACAGCGCTGTCCCACCGCACTGCACCATCACATTCGGGCGCGTAGTAATCCGTGCATTTGTAGACAATCTCCGTATCGGGTTCGAGCGTGACAAATCCGTGCAGGAACCCCGCCGGAATGAACAACTGACGCCCGTTTTGCGCGCTCAATTCCTCACCCACCCAGCGTCCGTAGGTTGGGGAGCCTTTGCGGATATCCACCGCCACATCGTATAGCCGCCCGCGTCCGCAGCGCACCAGCTTGGCCTGCGCATGAGGGGGCGACTGAAAATGAAGGCCGCGCAACGTGCCGGCACGTTCGGAAACCGAATGGTTGTCCTGCACGAAATCCGCATCGATACCGTGAGATGCGAGCCTGTTGCGATTCCAGCTTTCGGAGAAGAAGCCGCGATGATCCCCAAATCGGTCGGGGGTCAGAATACACAGGCCAGGCAGTTCGGTTTGTCGAAAGTCCACTGAATTTCCATCCGTCAGTTTTCCAGCCGGTAATCGCGACCGGAGAAGAGGCCCGTAATACTGCGCATCTTTTCCCTACACCTGGCAGGATGGTAAATCCCGCTTCTGCTACGATCCGGCGGCTTACGCTGCATTGCAACGGAAATATGCACGGCAAAAGCCGGAATACAATTGAAAGCAGGTATTCCTCTACCTTGCGCTTTCGCTGTGTCCTGTCTGTATGCTTCGGGCTGCGCTTGGCTTTTGTGAGCGGAAAAGACACAAGATGCAGAATATTGGCGAAAGGAACGGTCATGCGTATTGCGATGATAGGAACCGGATATGTCGGCCTCGTGTCAGGCGTCTGTTTTTCCGATTTCGGCCACAGCGTCACCTGTGTTGATCTGAACGCGGACAAGATCGCCCGACTCAGTGCGGGCGAAGTGCCGATCTATGAACCGGGTCTGGATGAGCTGATGGCGCGCAACATGGCGGCCCGGCGATTGGATTTCAGCACCAACCTTGCAGATGCAGTCGCGCAGGCCGATGCGGTGTTCATCGCGGTGGGCACCCCGACCCGCCGTGGCGACGGCCATGCCGACCTCAGCTATGTCGAGGCGGCCGCCCGCGAAATCGCAACAGCCCTGACCGATTATACGGTCGTGGTCACCAAATCGACCGTGCCTGTGGGGACCAATGCGCGGGTTGCCCGGATCCTGTCCGAAACCGCGCCCGAGGCTGATTTCGATGTGGCCTCCAACCCTGAATTCCTGCGCGAAGGTGCCGCGATCGAGGATTTCATGCGCCCTGATCGCGTGGTTGTCGGTGTCGAGAATGACCGCGCCCGCGACGTGATGCAGGCGATCTATCGCCCGCTCAGCCTGCGCGACGCGCCGGTCATGTTCACCGATCTGGCCTCGGCGGAGATGATCAAATACGCCGCCAATGCGTTTCTGGCGACCAAGATTACCTTCATCAACGAAATCGCCTCTTTATGTGAACGGGTCGGTGCCGATGTGAAGCAGGTGTCCAAGGGGATGGGACTGGACGGTCGGATCGGGCCCAAATTCCTGCATGCAGGCCCCGGCTATGGCGGATCGTGCTTTCCCAAGGACACCCGCGCCCTGGCCCGCATCGGTCAGGAGCACGCCGTCCCCCAGCGCATCGTGGAAACCGTGATCGACGTGAACGAGGCGATCAAACGGCGCATGGTGGACAAGATTTTCGACATGCTCGACGGACGAATCGCCGGCAAACGGGTCGCCGTGCTGGGCGTGACGTTCAAGCCTGATACCGATGACATGCGTGAGGCCCCCTCGCTGACCATCGTCCCCGCCCTTGTCGGCGCAGGGGCCGAGGTTCGCGTCACCGATCCGCAGGGCCGGCACGAGGGGGAGCGTCTGCTGCCCGGCGTGACATGGCACGAGGATCCCTATGACGCCGTGCAAGAGGCCGACGCCGTGGTTCTGTTGACCGAATGGAACCAGTTCCGGGCACTGGACCTGACGCGTCTGCGCAAGGCGATGCGCGGCACCGCCATTGCCGATTTGCGCAACATCTATCGCAGTGAGGATCTGACCGCCGCCGGGTTCAAGGCCATCGCCATCGGCCGGGGCCTGACAGACGGAACAAACGCGTGAGCCGCCGCGCATTCATCACCGGCACCGCCGGGTTCATCGGCTTCCACCTTGCCCGCCACCTGCTGGATGCGGGTTGGGTCGTGCACGGCTATGACGGTATGACCGACTACTATGATGTCAGCCTGAAGCGCGACCGCCATGCCCTGCTGGACAGACATCCGAGCTTCACCGCGCATGAGGCCATGCTGGAGGATATGCCCGCGCTGGAAGCCGCAGCAGATGCCGCGCAGCCCGACCTGATCGTACATCTCGCAGCGCAGGCAGGGGTGCGCTACAGCCTCGAAGCGCCACGCGCCTATGTCGAGGCGAATCTGGTTGGCGGCTTCAATGTGCTCGAAATCGCGCGGATGCATGAACCCGCGCATCTGATGATGGCCTCGACCTCCTCGGCCTACGGCGCGAATACCGAAATGCCCTTTGCCGAGGTTCACGCAGCCGATCATCCGCTGACGCTGTATGCCGCGACGAAAAAGGCGAACGAGGCGATGGCGCATTCCTATGCCCATCTGTGGCGGATCCCCACGACGCTGTTCCGGTTCTTTACTGTTTACGGCCCATGGGGCCGGCCCGACATGGCGCTTTATAAATTCGTGACCGCGATGGAGGCGGGCAATCCTGTCGAGTTGTATAACAATGGCGATATGTCCCGTGACTTCACCTATGTCGACGATCTGGTCACGGGAATCGCGGCTCTGATCGACGTGCAGCCTCCACAAGTGGACGCGCGCGGTGCATTCACACTCGATCCGTGCGACAGCCTCAGCCCGGCCGCACCATGGCGTGTGGTTAATATCGGAAATGGCGCTCCCAGCCGCTTGGCTGATTTTGTCGAGGCGATCGAGGCCGCGATGGGACAGAAAGCCGAGCGCCGCCTGATGCCCATGCAAAAGGGCGATGTACCTGCAACCTGGGCCAGTACCGACCTGTATCGCGCCTTGACCGGTGCCCCCCTGCCCCGCACCGACCTGCGCACGGGCGTGGCCGCCTTTGTAGACTGGTATCGGGAGCGTCGCGGCTGATTGGGAACACGCCCGGGAAAGTTCAAATGCAGTGTGGATCGCACGAAAAAGGGGGCCGAAGCCCCCTTTGGATATCTCAACAATGCTGGCAGTCGCTTATGTGGGGCTGCCTTCATCCTCATCATCGTCGTCGTCATTGTCGCTGGAAGGCGTAGTATTTGAAGTGTTCGTGTTTCCTGCAGTCGTGGTCGTAGTCGTGGTTGTAGTAACCCCGACTGTGGCCGCCGCGATCGCTGCAGAGACAGCTCCCGAAGTGCGGCCCTGTACCGCAGCAACAGTCTGAACGCGCTGAGCCTGTGCCGGGGAGAGTTTGGCGGCCTGTGCAACCTGTGCAACCTCTGCATCGGACATCCCGCTGGAAATAGCCGCGACCATCGCCTGCTCGTGCAGGGGGCTATTTGGAGGAATGGTTGCGAGGATAGCGGCACATGCGCCGGAATCCGAACCGCATGCTGCAGCGATCTGATCAGCGATCTGTACGTCGAAGGCGCGTCCGTCATCCTGAGCGGAAGCTGGCACAGACGCGAGCACGAGCGCGAGGGCTGCAAGTGCAGCGCGGAGAGTGAGGGTCATGATAGCCTCCAGATAAAAATAAACGCCTTGATACACGAGATTATACATGAGTTTACGTCGCACTGCATCAAAAATACAACCTGTATCTCATGCGCAGCGACGTCCTGACCCAAAAACGTGTATTTTTACGTCGCGCCGAAACTAACGAATTGATAACAACGTAACTTCCCCTGGTTTTTGAGATGGGGTAGCTATGCCCTTGGGGGTATGTGCAACAATGAAGTCTATTTATCCAGCTTTAGCGGGGGTTTTCCTCGCTATAGCCTCGATGCCGGTTCTAATGAGTGAACTGCGTGCCGTGGTTGGCGCGGGGCATTCACAAGCCACACGCATGCAGGCGATGGAATCAGGGAGACCGCAAGTCGGGTTCTCGACGGATTCCCAAAAACGTGTCCTTGATTTGTGTGTCGATACGATCAGCAATCCCGCGATTCTGCAGGTGGATGCAGCGCAGCGCGAGGCGATTCGCGTGCATTGCGAAACGCAGGTCGATCGCGCGCTGGCCCATGCCCCCAGTGACAGTTTTGTATGGTGGGCCAAGGCGGCCCTGCAGATGGAACGGGGCAATATACCCGAAGTTTTCGCCGCGCTTGAGCGTTCGCGCCAGACTGCCCCCTATGAGTTATGGATCGCATTGCGCCGAGCACGGCTGGATGAGCGCATCGAAGTTCTGCAAACCGACCCGGAACAGGCGCGGGGCCAGAATGCCGATCTTCTGATTCTTGCGCAAAGCCGTCGTGGTGTCGGCCGCCTGGCAGACCGGTATTGGTCTGACGAGGATTTCCGTGAGCGGATCGTAGACCTCATCGAGACCTTGCCGCCCAGACAGCAAAGAAGATTCCTGGGAAATGTCAGAGCAATCGGACAGGATCTGCAGGGATGAGTACACAGTCCACCTCAACAGCCGGATCCCGCTCGCGCGAGAAAAGCAGCGCCCAAACCATTCTGATGGTCGCGATTCTGATCGCCCTCGCCCTGTCGCCCCTGCCATTGGGATCGAACCGCCCCGTGTTCTGGGCCCTCGGCGCCCTGGTCGCGGGACTGGGCGGAGCCCTCTATTTCGGTGCCTTCGCCCTGCGCGGCGAACGCACCCGTATATCGGCACGCTGGTTGAAGCCCGCCATTGCCCTGGGCGGGCTATATCTAGGCTGGATTGTGGTGCAGGTGCTGCCACTGGGCCTGATACTGGGCGGGTTTGAAACCCTGCTGCCCTCGGGGCTGGTCGTCGAGACCAATACGTTGAGCCTGACCCCTGGCGCCACGACCCTGGCAGCCCTGCGGGTTGCGGGTTACGGCATGGTATTCATGCTGGTGTTGCAGATCGCGGGAAACCGGGATCGCGCGAAATATGTTGCGCAGGCGCTGGTGTTTATCGTGGCCGGTTGGGCGCTCTATGGATTGCTGGCGCTGCTTCAGTTCGGCGATACGATCCTGTTGTTTGAGAAATGGGCCTATCTGGGATCCGCGACCGGCCCCTTCGTAAACCGCAATTCGTTCGCGACCTTTCTCGCCATGGGTCTGATCACGGGGTTGGGGCTGGCCGCAGATCGCGCAACACGTCGCGGCGGAGTGCGAAGCGACAGCGTCACCACGCGGCTGACCAATGCGGGAACAATGCATGTCTATCTGCTGATCCTGACCTGCCTGGTCCTATTGGCGACGATGCTGCAGACCAATTCGCGGATGGGGGTTTTTGCCGGGCTGATCGGCGCGGGCCTGACCCTGACCCTGATTCTGGCGCGTCGCCTGGGATTGGGCCGCGGAACGATCCTGCTGGTGCCGCTGGTTCTGTTGGCTGTAGGTGGCGGGGCTGCATGGCTATATGGCGGCGTTCTGTTCGATCGTCTGGGCACAGTTGAGGAAAACGCGGATGTCCGTCTGGCTGTCTATCGGCAGGTTCTGGACATGATTTCGCAGCGTCCGCTGACCGGTTGGGGGGCGGATAGTTTCGAAGTGGTCTACCGGGCCTTTCGCGCGCCCCCTGTCTCGTCGGAATTCAGTTGGGCGCGTGCGCATTCCACCTATCTGGCGCATTGGTCGGAAACCGGCGTTCTGTTCGGTTCGATCCCGCTTCTGCTGGTAGGAGGCGCCTTTGTTGCCTGCCTCGGCGCGGCCCTGCGGCGCGAAAGCGATATCGTGCTGCCTGCCATCGGCGCAGGAGTGATTGCGACCGGCGCCATACACTCTCTGGTTGATTTCAGCCTAGAAATGCAGGCAAATGTCTGGCTATTTCTCGCATTGGTTGCACTGGCCCTAGGCGGGAACCGGACTGGTGCGCAGATCACACGCAGTGAAGCAGCCCGCAAAACAGACCCTCAAGCGTCAGAGGAGAAACATGTGCGCAAACGGAGACGGCGCAGATCATGAATCCACTTTCGCACCTGTTCGGACGTCCTTCCAGACAGTTACAAACATATGCCCCCGTGCAAATCCTCGACGAAGGGCCGCTATATGCCGTGGGCGACATTCACGGTCATCTGGCTCACTATGACCGGCTGGAGGCAGCCATTCTGGCCGATGCACACGCCAGGGGCGAGGACCGCGTCCGCATCGTGACGCTGGGCGATTATGTTGATCGCGGCCCCGACAGTGCCGGCGTGCTTGATCGGTTGAGCGCCCCGCCCCCGCCGGGGGTCGAGCGTCACAGCCTCAAGGGAAATCACGAGGTCATGTTCGAGCAGTTTCTGCAGGCACCCGATCTGAACGCCCCGTGGCTGGACATGGGCGGGCGCGAAACGCTGGCTTCATACGGGTTGTATACCGATCAAATGCAGACTGTACCGCGCCACGCTGCGCAAATGGTGCAGTCCGTGGTCCCCCAGGAGCATATGGACTTCATGGCGGGGCTGCCGCTGGCTTTCTCTACGCGGACGCATTTCCTGTGCCATGCCGGCGTCGATCCGATGCGCCCGCTGGATGAGCAGGACGAACACACGCTGTTGTGGATCCGCAATTCCTTCCTGAACCACGAGGTCCCGCCCGACTGTGTGCTCGACCGTGTAATTGTGCACGGACATACTCCCTGCAAGCAGCCTGAACTGTTGGAATGGCGCATCAATGTGGATACAGGCGTATATTCCGGCGGGCCACTTACCGCAGTGCGGCTAGATGGCATTGACCTACCTTGTGTCATACAGACAGATTAAGACTGGTTGCTACCTAGCTGCTTTGCTAGTCAACCTCCGGTTAGCATACCGAATTGAAGTCATTTGAGGGTTTCGGCAATCCATATGGAACAAAACAGCATCGACATTCGCGGTTTGCTAGGCGTGCTGCGTCGTCAACTGAGGGTCATCTTTTACACTGTTGTGCTGATACTCGGCCTGACGACATTATGGCTGTTTTCATTAACGCCACTCTACACGGCCTCGACCCTGATCTTGATTGACCCGTCTTCTGCGAACCTGCTCGACACGGCCGAGCGACAGACATCTGCCTCCGCGGACAATGCGCGCGTCTCCTCCGAGGTTGAGATCATGCGGTCCGAGGCGATTGCACTGGCAGTGGTACAGAACGCTGATTTGGTATCCTCGCCGGAATTCGGCGTGCAACTCAGCCTGCGCGACCGGGTTGAGGCGATCCTCGGCTTCGAGGAAACCACCGACGTCTCCCCCGACAAGCTTCTCAAGGGGGTGGTGAACAGATTCAGCAATGCAATCAGCGTCAGCCGCCGGGGCCTGACCTATCTGGTTGAGCTGCGCGTCACATCGCAAAACCCGCAAACGGCGGCGGAACTGGCGAATATCACTGCGCAAACCTATATCGACCAGCAAATCCAGGCCAAGATCGGCGGCGCACTGGCCGCGCGGGATATCATTCAGGCCCGCATCGCACAGGCCGATGCGGAGCTTGTCGATTCCGAACGCGCCTTTGACGATTTCATCGACCTCAACTTCACGCGCATCGAGCAGGAAACCGGTCGCAGCGACCTGACCGCCCTGCGCGAGGCATTGGAGGAGATCCGGTCCACCTCCACACAAAGCCGCGTTGTCGCAAACGAGGTCAGCCGCAATATCCAGCTTGGCAACTGGGCCGAGATTGCCGCCTCCCTGCAGGACGATACACTGATGGCGTTGCAACAGCAGCGTGACGCGTTGAGCGCGGATATCGCCGACGCCGCCGCGGATGAGGCGATCAACCTGCGTTCCGAGCTGGAGGCGCTGGAGGCACGGCTAGCAGATGAGGCCGGCGCCGCCTTGAGCGATTTGCGCGCGGAACTGGCGGATATGGAGGCCGAGGCCTCGAATTTCCAATCCGAACTGCGCTCCTCCGTGCTCAGCGCCGACCTGCCCCCCGAATTGCTGACCCAGATCTTCTCGATCCAGCAGCGCGCGACATTGGCGCGCAACCAGTATCAGACGCTGCTCAGCCGTCTGCGCGACTTTGAAACGCAGGCCGATCTGCAAATCGCGGATGCGCGGGTTGTGTCCCCGGCCTTTGCGCCGTCCAGACCTTCGTTCCCGGACAAGAAGCTGACACTGGCGCTCGCGCTGATGGTGTCGCTGGGTGTGGGTGTCGGTCTTGGCTTCCTGCGTGAATTCTATGTCGGTGGCTTCGTGTCGGACACGCAGGCATCGGATGTGCTGAACCTGCCGGTCTCCGCCACTGTGCCCCGCATCGACGAAAGCGGGCAAACCCCGGTGGACCAGGTGGTCAAGGCGCCCCTCTCCTTCTACGCAGAGGCAATGCGCCGCCTGCGGGCCTCCATCGATCAGACGTTGTTGCGCAATGGCGGCAACAGTGAGGATGTGACCGTGATCATGGTTGCCTCCACCGTTCCGGCCGAAGGCAAGACGACAACCTCGCTCAGCCTGGCGCGGACCTATGCGATTTCGGGCAAGCGGACGCTGTTGATCGATTGCGATCTGCGCAAACCCACGATCAGCAAGACACTGGGCCTGTCAGGAAAAACCGGCCTGCTCGATTATCTGATCGCCCCTGCGGATGAGCCAGTCGCGCTGGCCGACATCATGGCGCTGGATCCGCTGACCGATCTGGAAGTCATCCCGTCCATGGGCCGCTCGAACCGGCCCACCGACCAGTTGCTGACGTCCAAGCTCTTCACCGAGTTGATGAAGGCGGTCCGCGATCATTACGAGGTGATCATACTGGATACACCGCCCATGCTGCCGGTGGTGGACGGGCGCTATCTGGCGCATCACGCGGATGCCATCGCGCTGGTCATCAAATGGGCTGAAACACGACAACAGGATGTGCGCCAGACCATGAACCTGCTGAACGAGACCAAGAACGAGGACGTGCCCGTCTTTGGCGTTCTGAACCAGCAGAACGCGCGGAACCGCAAATACTACTATCAGGGCTACTACACCTATGGCGGGGGCTACGCGCAGGAATAAGCCGGCAGGGCCGGCGAAACCCGCTACTCCTTGTAAAGAGCGCCTTTCTGGTGCCACGCAAAGGCGGAGCCGATCATCCTATCCAGCGTTGATCGCTCCGCCCGCCAGCCCAGCACTTCCTGCGCGAGAGACGATCCCGACACCAGCGCGACGGCGTCCCCTGCGCGACGCTGTCCCTCGATCACGGGCACATCCATACCCGTGACACGCGCGACAGCACCGATCACATCGCGCACCGAAAACCCCTGCCCCGTGCCAAGGTTGAACGCGGTTTCCCCCCTGCCCCGCGCCAGGTGGTCCAGGCCGAGGATATGCGCCGCCACCAAATCCTCCACATGCACATAGTCGCGAATGCAGGTGCCGTCAGGCGTCGGGTAATCCGTGCCGAACAGGGTCAACGCCCCGCGCCGGCCCGTTGCCGCCTGCAATGCCAACGGGATCAGATGGGTTTCTGGGTCATGCGCCTCGCCGATCTCACCATCCGCATCGGCGCCTGCCACGTTGAAATAACGAAAGGACACATGGGCGATGTCATGGGCGCGGCTATAATCGGCCAGCATCGCCTCCACCGCCATCTTGGACGCTCCATAGGCGTTGAGCGGCGCAAAGCCTGTCTGCTCATCCAGCACCACACCATCGCGATCGCCATATGTTGCGCAGGTCGAGGAGAACACGATCTGCCGGCACCCTGCCCTGACCATCGCGTCCAGCAGATTTATCGAGCCACCGACATTGTTGCGCCAGTACAGCCCCGGCGCGTCGGTTGCCTCACCCACATTGCTCAACGCGGCGAAATGCATCACCGCGTCCGGCTGCCAGCGTGCAAAGACCGCATCCAGCCGCGCGGCATCTGACAGGTCCCCCTGCTCGAACGGCCCGAATTTCACCGCCTGCTGCCATCCGGTCACCAGGCTGTCATAGGTGACGGGAAGGTGCCCCGCGGCGGCCAGCGCCTTGCAGGCATGACTGCCGATATATCCCGCTCCGCCTGTAACCAAAATGGTCAGCACCACGATCTCCTTCGCCAATCCGCCACGGGCAGAGCAGTGCAAATCAACAGTTTCATCGAAGAACGCCCCATTTTCCCGCCACCACGCGCAAGCACCCCCCGCCGCCGAGGGCGGCGATACATAAGAGAGAAATCCATTGAGAAGCAAGGAATCGAAACGAACGGATATTCACCCCCCTCTTATGAAATTGATACACTCGTCGTATAGGTTAAAGTGAAGCCACCGTACCCGACCGCAAGTAAACTTCACTCGATCATTCACATGCTCCGGCCGCATGCTATCGTCTTCATTGCCTCGATTACCATCGGATCAGCAGACCTCATTCCAAAGCTCCCACAGCAGGACGACCAACATGACCAACGCCATCATCCCTCTGATTCTCGCCGGTGGCTCCGGTACACGTCTGTGGCCCCTGTCGCGCAAGAGCTACCCCAAGCAGTTCGCACCGCTGATCGGCGAGGGCAGCCTGTTCCAGCAAAGCCTCGCACGGCTGTGCCCGCCCGAATTTGGCGCACCACTGGTCGTTACGGGGGACGATTTCCGCTTCATCGTGACCGAGCAGATGCAGACCGCAGGCGTGAACCCCGGCGCCGTTCTGATTGAGCCGGAGGGCCGCAACACCGCCCCCGCCGTGTTGGCGGCCGCCATGCATCTGAGCGAGACAGAGCCTGACGCATTGATCCTGGTGGCCCCGTCGGACCACGTTATCCCCGACGATGCCGCCTTTCGCGGGGCCGTCGAACAGGGGCGCGCCGCGGCCGAGGCGGGGCAGATCGTCACCTTCGGCATTCGCCCGACTGCCCCCGAAACCGGGTATGGCTGGCTGGAACTGGCCCCTGATGCCGGCGCCGGGGCGCAACCGCTCGTCCGCTTTGTCGAAAAACCGCAGGCCGATGCCGCGCAGCAGATGCTGGATGCCGGGAATTATCTATGGAACGCGGGGCTGTTCCTGTTTTCCGCGCGCACGATCCTGGCCGCCTTCAGGGCGCATGCCCCCGCCTTGATCGACCCTGTCGGGAATGCCGTTGCGAATGCGAAACCCGATCTGGGCTTTCTGCGGCTGGACCCTGGCGCATGGGCGGGCGCACAGGACATCTCGATCGATTATGCCGTGATGGAAAGAGCCGACAACCTGACCGTCGTTCCGTATGAAGGGCGCTGGTCCGATCTGGGCAGCTGGAAGGCCGTCGCCACCGAAATGGGGCCGGACGCGGACGGAAATGCGCTCAGCGGTCCTTCCACCGCAATCAACTGCACCAACACCTTGTTGCGGGCGGAGGACGCGGCGCAGCAGGTCGTGGGCCTGAACCTCGATAACATCGCCGTCGTGGCGATGCGAGACGCGGTGCTGGTCGCCGATATGGACAGCGCGCAGGAGGTGAAAAAAGCCGTCGATGCGTTGAAATCCAAGGGCGCATCCCAGGCGACCACCTTCCCGCGCTGTCACCGGCCATGGGGCTGGTACGAAACGCTCAGCCTTGGTTCACGCTTTCAGGTCAAGCGAATCATGGTGCATCCGGGGGCCGCGCTCAGCCTGCAAAGCCATGTCCACCGCTCCGAACACTGGACCGTGGTTGAGGGCGCCGCAATGGTCACCGTCGGTGAGGAGCGTAAACTGATGGGCGAGAACCAGTCGGTCTATATCCCGCTGGGTGCCGTTCACCGGCTGGAAAACCCCGGCAAGGTTGATCTGCACCTGATCGAGGTGCAATCCGGCCCCTATCTGGGGGAGGACGACATCATCCGCTACGAAGATGTCTACGCCCGCACATAGGTCTGCAAGGCTCCGCTGGCGGGAATGCAGACACCCGCTGTCGGATCGCTCCTGATGTTACTAAAATATTTACCTTCCCGATGCATCAATCGGAATGTGATTTCAGATCCAGACATGTCGCGATTATTACTTTCTCGGGCAGCAATAATCGCGCCGGAGGGCGCCATGGGAATATACGGATGTAATCCACACCGGAATGTCCGGTCGGGGGGGTGGCGCGCAAACGACGCGCCGACAGCAACCACAGGGCAGCTTCACCAACCGGCCTGGCATGGGCTGAAACGCCCCGTGTCCTATGACTGAAAAGGCCCGCGGAGCATTGCGCAAGCTGTATGAATCTACACTGGGTGTCTGGAAAACCGGGCGCAGCTCGGTTACCCGTACGGGATATAAACCAATTGCCCGCCCGCATATACCTGCCGCCCCCACTGGGCACGGGACGATTCTGTTTCAATTTCGCCCGCCAAACAGGGTTTTGCCCGCGTCCGGTATCGAAGCACCCGAAAGACGCCGCTTCCTTTCGCTAAATATGCTCCCATTGGACATAATCGGGGCTTCAAATATACAGCACCCCGCGCTGACGGATGGGATGAACAAGAAATCAATGAAAATACTGCACGTCTGCGAAACAGCGATCGGCGGTGTTTCCACCTACCTACAGAACTTCGACAGTCATACGCCCGACCGCGTGAGCAACGTCTTCCTATTTCCAATGGGGCACGCACAGGGTCTGCCCGAAAGTATGTCCTACTCCACCTTTTCATCTGAAAAGCGTAGCCTGAAATCCATCTGCAACATGCTTGCCCTGTCCCGCCGCATGTTGCGCGAAACCAAGCCTGATATCGTCTTTTTCCACTCCACCTTTTCCCTGGCCGCGCTGGCATTCCTGCGCCTGACGGGATGGCGCGGCAAGGCGGTTTATGTCGCGCATAGCTGGGCGATATCGCGCTACGAGAACAAGGAGGAGTTCAAGGCGCGATGCGTCCGGTTGATCGAGGGGAACCTCTGCGGACTGGCGGATCTTGTGTTGAATATCGGGCGCTCCGACGAACGTCTGGCCAGAACGCTTGGCTATAAGGGCATCCACAAAACGCTCGAAAACGCGGTGATCCCGGCGGAACGGCTGGCTCAGGCGGTGGACAGACCCAGCATCGATCCGACCAAACTGAATCTCTTGTTCGTCGGCCGCTTTGATCGGCAAAAGGGTCTCGATATCCTGCTGAACGCCTTCCGACGGGCGACCGAGCTGCGTTCGGACCTTGCCCTGCATGTCGTGGGCGCGAAGGTCCGCAACGATGGCGGGGATATCAGTATTCCCGACGGCGTTTCGCTGTCCGGATGGGCCGAAAAGAGCAGCATGGATTCCTGGTACTCTAATGCCGATGCGCTGATCGTCCCCTCCCGATGGGAGGGTTTACCGCTGGTTATCCCTGAGGCTCAGCGGAACGGAACCCCCGTTATTTGCTCGCGGCGCAGCGCGATGGAGGAGCTGATCGAGGATCAGGTTTCGGGCTATAGCTTCGAATTGACGGAGGATGACCTGTTCGAACTACTGGTCTCCCTCCGGAAAAGCTCTCTGCAAAAAATGCGCAGCGACGCGCTGAAATCATATGAACGCGATTTCACGATCGAGGTTTGGCGCGAAAAACTCGCCGTCATACTTGATGAGATCATCGATGGATGACCCCCCAAGCCCGGAACAGATAAAATGGATGCCGAACCTCTTTATCGCAGGTGTGCCCAAGGCAGGCACCAGTTCCGTGCATCAATGGATTGCGGATCATCCCGATGCCACCGGATCGCGTGAAAAGGAGACCTATTTCTTCGTCGATGCCGACACACATATGTACCGGCCCAAGGCGCATATCAGCCAAGGATATGAAAGCTGGCGGGATCAGTTCGAAGAATCGAGGCACGGAAACTTCAATGTAATAGTCGAATCCACACCAAGCTATATTTACAGCAAAACGGCGCACTCGAATATTCCGAAGCTTTCGCACGATCCGAAATGCCTGTTCATAGTTCGGGAACCCTCCGAACAAATTTACTCTCTGTACAATTACTTCCGCAATAACTGGAGCTGGATTCCAGTTTCCATGGATTTTTCGGAATTTGTAGACGCCGCGCGGAGCAAAACTTGCCGATTCAACGGAAATGAGCTGGCCCAAAATGCGCTGGAGAACGCGGAATATGCCCGCCATTTGCTGAAATGGAGACAGCAACTGGGCGAAAATCGCATGATGGTGCGGAACTTTGATGACATCAGGCTGGATCAGAAAGGCTTCATCAAGGATGTAGCAAGTTGGATCGGACTGGATCCTGAATTCTACGAAACTTATGATTTTCCACGTGAAAACGAAACCTATGTCCCGACGAACCACCTGTTACAAAGGTTGAACGTGGCTGTGCGCCACCTACTGCCCCGGGGGGCGGCCTATAACCGGCTTCGCGCACTTTATCATGCGGTGAACACCAGCAAGAATATACCAATGCAATCCGAGAGGGACGCTATAGTCCTGGCCAGGCTGCGGGGCGAGTTCGAGGAGGCGAATGCGGAGCTGGCCGCAGAATTCGGAATTCACTTCCAATAAGGTACACTCCGGTATTTCAGCCCTTTATACTCATACGAAAACATATCGAAGGTAACATAGAGTGGGCATTACAAGGAATATAGGCAGCCTTGGTTTTGCAAATGTTGTTTATTTAATTGGTCAGCTTGGGATATTGTCCCTTCTGACAAACCTAACGGATATACCCACCGTCGCTGCCTTTGGATATATCATGGCTGTAGTTCAGCCCCTGTATATGCTTCTCATGATGGGTTTACGTCCAAATCTTGCCACCGATATAAACAGGGATTTCGCATATGGCACCTTCCTTTCGGTGCAAACGGCTGCATCTATTCTTCTTGTTATCATCAGTATATCAATAATCGCGATTGTAGATGTCACGCTTGTGGGATTGGCAGTGCCAATCTGCGTGATGAAAGCCGTCGAAATGCATTCCGAGCTTTGCTATGGCGTCCTGCAACGGGCCGGAAAACTCGGCCTCGTGGCCCGGTCTCTGCTGATCCGCGCACCCGTTCTTCTGTTGTGCTTTGGCAGCGTCTTATACATCACCAATGATGCGCATACAGCATTCTGGGCACAAACGGTTGTGTTGATCCTTGTACAGATGCTGCATGATTTCCCCGCCGTACAAGATAGCGGAGAGGAAATTTCTCTCGACATGAGCAAGGATCAGATATTCGGCCTCGTAAGAAACACGTTACATTTGGGCGTGGGTCATTTCTTTGCCTCACTTCAAACAAATATTCCACGATTCTTCGTTTACTCTTCGATCGGAGTTGCCGCTCTATCCTACTACACAACGGTTTCCTTCATACAACGCGCCAGCGTCGGCCTGTTCGTCACAATCGAGCAGGCAATAGGATCCCAGCTCAGCAGGTTATGGATCGGGGGCAACAGGCAGCAGTTCTTCGGTGGAATCCGCCAGGCCCTGTGGGTGGCGGTCATGATATCCGTGGGGGGGTTGAGTTTGGCCTATCTCATCGGAGAGCCGTTCCTGGGCCTCGTCTTCGGCCCTGAATACACCCAAGCATATACATTGCTGATGTGGATTTCGGCAGCCATCGCCGTGCGACTGATCTCAAGCGTCGTGCAGGCCGCGCTCATCGCGCAGCGGAATTTCAGGATATTCGGAATCGTCCAAACCGCATCCCTCATAACAACCATACCTTTTACGGTGATCGGCATTCACTATTACGGGTTGGACGGGGCGGGCATGGCTGTCCTGGCCACCACCATATTCCGGACCGCCTGCTTCAGCGCGGTTCTCTACCGAACATAGGGCAGGATCTCGCCTTCTATATCGCCGGTGATTTCGCGAATCCTGGTCAGGTCATCTGTCGTCAGTATCTCTCTCCAATAGGAGTTCACCGCTGCGACAGACCGCTTCCAATCATGGGTTGTCCCGCGTGAGGGTCGGCGACCGGCATCGCTTCTGGGGGCTTGCAGCAGGGCATGGGTTCTGGCGCTCGCCACCAGGCCCAGCTTGGCGAAAACCTCCGCGTAGCAGGCGGCTTCGTCGCGGACCAACGCATCGGGGGTGATCAGATGCACGCGGTCCAGCGCCCCCTCCTGCAAGAGCGGCAGATAGCACATGCGCCACAAAAGCGCGGCGGAAGTCACCGGCGTCGCTGCATCGGGCAAGAAACGCTCGATGATTCCGCATCGCCCAAAGCGGGCGCGCCATCGCGGATACAACTCACCTGCCTTCGACACCCAGCCAAGGCGACGGTAGCTCGCCGCATGCGCCCTGGCCTGGCGAATTGTCAGGATCACCGGCACACCGCTCTTCGCAATATCACCGGCCAGAAAGATCGCATGCGGGTCCTTCCAGATGAGGTGATCAACCCCGGTTCGCAGCCGCGCCAATCTATAGGAATGCAGGGTGCGGCTGCCGAAAACCGCACGCTTGAAGGAAAACGCCCCGCCGCGCTGCTGGGATTTGAACCCGCGCGTTCGCAAATGGCACAGATCCTCGATCAATCCGTCGATCTGCCCGACGCCCGGATCGCCGACCATCGGAAACCACGTCTGGAACCGCTTGAGACCTGTCGGGCCCAGTGGTTCATATAGAGAGGCTGTATTTCTGGCGCTGGCCAACATGTTGCCAACCGGCGTTGTCGCGGTACGCGGCGCGCCCGTCACGAGGATGAGAGTACGACTCATCGCTTCGGCCCGGATGCGGGCTCAGGGGCCTTATTCATCATCCTGATCCAGAACGATGCCCATGACAGAGGCAGGATCAGCAGGAATACCTTTTGCGGAAAGCCGGTATTCACACCCCCCTCGAACATGAAAATGGCCAAGCAAATCCCGATCACCGCCTTCCACGGATCATTGCGCAACCCGTCGAACGCCAGATCGAAAACACGCAGCACACATCCCGAGAGAGCGGCCCCCAGAAAGATCCCCCAATACCCGGCATTCACATACCACGATCCCATCGTGGTGATCGGCCATCCATTGATGATCTGAGGCTGGTAAACCCGCCGAAACCATGGGCCGATATTGAACGTCTCCTTGTCAGGATAGATGCTGCGCGGGATCCAGCTGAGCAGACCGTTGATGAAATCCTGGCCATGCCGGAAATCGAACATGTGACCGGTATCACGCAAGGCCAGCATCAGCGCATCAAACTCGACAAAATGAAGGGCCGTCGACAGGCTGAGCCAGGGATTGGAGTAAGTCGAGAATGTCCGCCCCGTTGCTGACGACACCAGCTCCCCTCGCAGATTGCGCAGAGCCTCCAGCACCACCATGGCAAGCACGGCGCAAATCAGCACCTTCATAAAGTTCAGACTGGATACACAATAATGCCAGACAATAACCGACGAAACCGCCATCAACGCAATATTATATCGATTTCCCCAGACATAATTCACAATCATTGAGACGACTATTATGAGTATATAGCCAAACGCACCCCATGTTATGCTCCTTATGCCCCTTTTTTCCTTATCCAGACATACAACGAATCCGTAAAGCGCGAGTATGGACGCCAGCGTTGCCGCCTCCTGAAAGACGAACAGGCCCTTCAGGTCCTTCCCTACCTTTGAATCGTACAGGAACTGCGAAATGCTTCCGGATTGCAGAACAAGATAAATCGTTCCGAAGATCGCAAAGCATGCCGGAACCAGAACCACTACCTTGATCCCGCGTGGCTTTTTTTCTTTCAGCCCCGGCCCCGATGGCAGCAGGGATGTGAACAAATGCGCTGCAGGGGTGAAACCGACATAGGCCGAGTACAAGACAACGATCCAAACCGTGCACACCAAATTGGCCTTCAGGATCAGGTTCCATTCAGTGTAATTGAAAAACCCCTGAGGATACGGCTGGTCGAGCCCGAAATAATACATGACCTGCCTGAAAAAGGTCAGAACAGTCAGTATGACCACCGTTCCGATCAGAGCAGGTCGCGCATATCGAACACCCTTCAATCCAACAAATGCCAGTATAGATGAATATAGAACGAAGCTTATAATTGCAAAAATCATACATGATTTCCAATAGATGCTTCATATACCTTCATCAATTTATCGAAGTGGCGCGTTCTGGAATATGTTTCGATATAACCGGATGTATCGAACTGGGATAATCTATCGACGTCCGATATCGCCTGGACCAACGCATCCACGCCCGGGTCACGATACACTATACCATTCACGCCATTCTCCACCACCTCCTGCGCGGCGTTCCACTCACCACAGACCACCGGAACACCCCGACAGATCGCCTCATATGCGACCAGGCCGAATGTTTCCGACCACAGGCTGGGAAAGACCAGCGCGCGCGCGCGCCCAATCCAGTCCTGCACCTGCGCGGGGGTTTGCCATCCCGTGATGAGGGCATCCGGGTTGGCCGCCCGAATGGCCTCAGCCTCGACCCCATCCCCAACGAAAACGGCCTTGATGCCCGCCGCCTTTGCGGCCCTGGCAAATATCAGACCGCCCTTTTCGGGATTCAGACGTCCGACAAACAGGAACAGGTCGTTAGCGGTAGCCTCCACAGGCGGCAAATCGGGCGGGGATACCGGATTGGGCACATGATGCATCCGCGTGCCGTCAGCCATATAGGGGGCCATTACCCTGCCTTGGATATGCGAGATATAGATCACATCCTTGAGCCGCCTCGGAATGCGCCCCGGCCCCACGGTCGCCACCTGCCGCAGAACGCGCCAGGCCTTATGCGCAGGATGGCGCACATCACAATGTGTCGTCAGACAACTCGTGCCGAGTGCGCGGCGATGGCAAATCGCGCCCTTTTGATAATCGTAAAAGCCGCCATTCGGGCAGGCCAGGAAATATTCATGCATTGTGTACACGCAGGGCAGCGGGCCATCGGTCATCAACGGCCCGATCGAGGGGGAGAGAGCTTTGGCATAACCGTGGCAATGCATAACCGTCTTAGATGGATCAAACCTTAACAGGCATGTTTTCAGCGCCGCAGCCGCGTCTCTGTTCCAAATGCCGTTGCAGGCTGCCTTCATGCGGTTCGGTTCGGCCAGAATGTCCGCCTGGCCCAGCACCTCTATCTCGATGTTCCGATGGCGTAACGCGGCGTCAGGCTCCCCCGTCGCGGCAAAGAAATGCACACGGATCCCGGCATCGGCCAGCAGCACCGCGGTGTCCACGGCCACCTTGGCCTGACCCCCGTTGATATTCGCAAAGTCGCTGACCAGAACAACGCATTCAGGCCGTATCGGTGCGGTTCCCTGCGACATAGATTCAACGCCTTTGCTTGCCTCGCCCACCCATACCTGTGTCCGGGTTACGCGTGGCTGAAACACGCGCCCTTCTTGCTAGCAAACTGTGACTCGCAGCTGAATGGAAGATTTCACTATCAACCCATTGCGACCGATCCCGATCATGCCGGTTCCGCTGCCTGTGGCGAACGAAGGCGTCCGGCACCGGGAAACCTTCCCGATACCGGACGATCAATTCAGGCGTTCCTGTGTTAGTGCCCCGTGCCGCGCAGAACCACACGCACGGTGGCCAGACAGATGCGGATGTCGTTCACAAGGCTGACATCCTGAGCATAGCGTGAATCGTAGATAACGCGCGTTGCGAAGCTGGCATCGTTGCGACAGGAAACCTGCCACAAACCGGTGATCCCCGGACGCATCAGATAATATCCATCGGTGTCGCCGGAATAGAGTTCCTGCTGAGAGGGCATAAAGGGGCGAGGGCCCACAAAGCTCATATCCCCGCGCAGGACGTTCCAGATCTGGGGCAACTCATCGATAGAATATTTACGGATGATCCGTCCGATGGATGTGATGCGCGGATCATTCTTGAGTTTTTGCGAGACAGCCCATTCGGCCGCCGCCACAGGATCGGTCGCGATGTACTCGGCCAGTTTCTGCTCAGCATTTACGCACATCGAACGCAACTTCCAGCAGGTGAAAATCTTACCGTTACGGCCAACACGTTGCTGGGAATAAAAACCGGGTCCGCCATCGCGGCGAATTGACAGCCAGAAGAATAAAAACACCGGAGACATAAGCGTCAGGAGTACGGCAGCCCCCAACAGATCGATCATCCGCTTGAAGCCAAGACCATAGTAGTATGAGGCTGGCCTGAGTGGCACGCCGCGTAAGCTACGCGCTTCGTGCGTTTCTATCATCTCAAGATCTTTCACTGCACTCACAGCCCCCTAAACAGAGATGCTACAACCCGATAAGCATTCAGTTCGGATAGCATCACTTCGCGCTCGCACAAAAGTATCGTCTGGTGCGAGCAATACTAATAAAAAAATTTCAAAACTCAACGAAAAGACCCGAATCCCCAGTATTTAAAGCTTGTATGTACATTTTCCCACATTTTGATTTTTTTTCCGCGTGTCGATTCTGGCGGAAATTTTCCCTGTGAGCGACCTGAATTTGTGCGGTGCAGCAAGGCGCAGTGCCCCTAGGAAACGAAGCTTGCGCGCCTGAAAGTCTGGACGAAAAATTGCATCCGTCTTTCGCCTGACGGTCGCGCAATTTCCTTCAGATCTTCAGTAGGTTGTCTCAAAAGCATTCATGAAGCGCACCCCCCGCTGCGCAATCCCGTGGCCCGACTGTATGCCCGAATATGCACTCCAATCAAGTGACGCCCGGACCCTAATGTTTGCGATCTCGCTTCACTGGATTTCTGTTGTGCCGCAGCCACTATGCCGGCCTTCACAACCGATCTAAAACCGGAACGTACAATTTCTCATCACGATAGCCTCAATGGCGTATTTTCAGGCAAACCGCCCCCTGATCCAGCGGGCAAACAGGGGCCAGAACGCAGGTGATTCGGAATCGCGGCCCTAATCTGGGGGGTTAACATCTGGTTAACCGCGCCTCCCTGCCGGGGATCGCCTTGTTCGATCCGCAGCATATCCCGCACGCCCACGTACAAATCCGAGGAACGCAGCATCCGGATCGCTGACCCGGGGCCGCCCGGTCGTGACCCAGTGCCTGCGCCAGTCATCGGCCAGCGCGTGCACATCCGTTCCCGGCATGATCGCGCGCGCCGCGTCCAGCGCGTCGGGTGTCAAAAACAATCCCGCCTGCGAAACGCCGTCGGCCTCCTGCGCCACGACCTGCACCGGGGCGCGCGGGCGTACGCACAGCACATCATTGTCAAAGCTCAGCGTGTAATCAGGCAAGTGATCCGAAGCGACCAGATCCCGGATCATCTTGCGAAACACCCGCAAGGCCGAGGCCGATCCGGATTTGCGCGCCAGCACCTCCAGCCCGATATGCCACTCCTCCTGCCGGCCGCAATGCTTGCGCGCGATTTCATAGACACGGCGTTCCAGCGGTTTGCGCAGCGCGAAATAATCGCGGCTCAATGTCAGAACGGATCGTGAGGTCACGCCCCGAAACAGCCACTCGCTCAGCGTGATGGAAACAGAGATCATCCGCCCCGACTTGTTCGCCCGCACGATGCGCCAGCTTTCGATCAGGCCGAACCCCTCGGTCACGCCGCGCGCCTCATCGCCGGTTCCCGTCACAAGGTTGGTGGTGATCCGCGTTCCGGCCAGACGCTCAAAGGCGGCCACCAATCGGCGATACCCGTCGCCCGAGGTTTCGCGCTGCGTGGCAATCAGCAGATCATGCGCGCGCAATGTCAGCTTGCGCGATACCGGCCGTTGCGCATTCAGGGCACCGATCAGCTGGCTGATGCAATAGATCAGGATGTCCTTGTCATGGATCGTGGCCAGACCCTTGACGCTGGGCGTGATCTCGATCTGAACATCATTATGCGCGTAACTCAGCACCCGCCGGTCCGGCCGGGTGCTGAGCGAGAAAACCGGATGCTCCATGCTCGCCATGTCATCCTTCGGGATCGCTCCCAAAATATCGCACAGGAAAAAATCTTGCCCGCTTGCCTCCGCAACGGAGATCGCGGGATCAATTGCTGCCATCGTCTACCTCACCTTCCAGGCTGCTCGGCCTGGCCCGTCTGCGCGGGAATGCGGGGTCGGTTCGAACCGCCTCCACCTATCGTGGTTTCATATCACCTTGTCGGATTTTTCCACAGGGCGCAGCGCCCCTCACCTATCGTGGGATTGGAATCGCATGATCGTGGTTCCGGAGTCGCCCTATCGTGGTTCTGGAATCGCTGACCCCAAAAAGATCATTTCTTTCCAGAGGCTTGAACAGGATTTCAGCACCCGTAACACAATAAATAACACAGATATAACTACTCCCTTGCATAAGAAGCCACTTGGCGACACTCTCACCCCACCCGATAAGGCTTTGATAAGGCTTGTCTATCAAGATACATCATCAAAATTATTGTATGTAATACGTTTCGTGGTATCTTATGAAAATGTCGATACATGCTTCGGGGTTTCAAACTTGGAAAACCCGCCCGCCATATCCCTGACCACACGAAACATCGTCGTTTGTCAGGATCAGCAGACAGGTTTTGCCCGATGTCAGACCACCCCCTGCCCCCGTATTTCAACATAGATCCCGATCTGGCCGCTGATGCCCTGTCCGAGGGAGTAAGCGTCACCGACTTCGCCCAAGTGGCTGCCCGCGTCGCGCAGGGTCGCGATGATCTGGCGCGGCGCGGCCATTCGCCAGACGGGAAAAAGGAGCTGCGGCGATTTTCGACCTGGGAAATCACCCGCTATCTGATCCCGGTGGCACCGGCCCATTTCCGGCGTGTTTTGCGCGCGAACCCTGACCTGCCCCAAGGCATTTCCGAGACGGAGGCCGGCGCCAAATGGTTCACCCTTGAGGAGGTTCTGACCCTGCGCGACCATTTCGCAACCGAGGGGTCACGCAGCAAGGAATACCGCCCCTACCGGCCCACGGGCCTGCCCGCCAAGATCGTCGCGGTGGCCAACTTCAAGGGCGGCGTGGCCAAGACGGCAACCGCCACCCATCTCGCGATGAGCGCCGCGCTGGACGGCTACCGCGTTCTGGTGATCGACCTGGATAGTCAGGGATCCATGTCCTCGATTTTCGGCGCCACGATCGAGGATGAATGGCAAACCGTTTTCCCGTTGATCGCCCGCGATTATGCACAAAGCCTGCAGGCGGAGAATCGCGCCCGCATGGCGCGTGGCGACAGCCCCCTGCCCTTCGACGAAATGCTGGCCGAGGCGCTCAAGATTACCTCGCAGGATATCATCACCAAAACCCATTGGCCCAATATCGACCTGATCGGGGCACAACTGAACCTGTATTGGGCCGAGTTCCAGATTCCAGTCTGGCGGACCACCGCCCGCGGGTGGAAGTTGTGGGAGGCGCTGAACAATCGTCTCGAAGCAGACGGCGTGCTGGACGAATACGATATCGTCATCCTCGATACACCGCCGGCGCTGGGATATCTGACGATCAACGGTCTGGCCGCGGCGGATATCCTGATGGTGCCACTGGGTGCCAGCTTTCTGGAATTTGACAGCACAGGCCGGTTTTTCGACATGCTGCACGCGACCTTCTCCTCCATCGAGCAGGGTGAAAACGCTGCCGCGCGGGCCCTTGGTCAGCCGGAATTGAAGTTCGAGTGGGATGCGGTTGCCGCGATCCTGACCCGCTATGACGCGGCCCAGCAGGCGGAAATGGCCACGCTGATACAGGGCTGGATGGGCGGCATGATGACCCCCTATAGACAGGATTTCACCGCCTTGATCGGACAAGCAGGTGAGCAGGTGAACGGCATTTACGAGGCCGATTACCGTGACTTCAACCGCGATACCTATGTGCGCGGGCGCGAAACCTTCGATCAGACCTACGCGATGTTCAAGAAGATGCTGATCGGTGCGTGGAGACGCGATGAGCGTGCGCAAAACGAGACGGAGGCGAACTGAAATGGCACGACGCAAGAGACTGGACCCGGCCGAGCTGGCCGCCAGCCGCCCTGCCCCGGAACCCAAATCCATGGGAATGCCTGAGGCCGCCGCCCCGCCAATCGCCCGTGTCGCAGGCGAGAGCGCGGGCGGTGGCGCACGCGCATTGGCCATGGCGGATGAGGCTGGCCGGCTGATCCACGCCATTCCCCTGATCAGCATCAACATGTCCCACCTGACCCGCGACCGGATCAAATCCACGGATGAGGGCATGCAGTCCTTGCGGGCTTCGATCATGGCGCATGGCCAGCGGATGCCGGTGGAGGTGATGCAGAGCGATGCCCAGCCGCCCTATCATTTCGGCCTGATTTCCGGCTACAGGCGAATGCAGGCGGTGATGGAACTGGCTGCCGAACATCCCGGAGATACCCGCTTTACCACCATCAAGGCGTTTATTCGCCAGCCTGACGACCTGCGCGGCGCCTATGTCGCCATGGTCGAGGAAAATGAGATACGTGAGGATGTCAGCCATTTCGAGCGTGCGCGCGTCGCCCTGATGGCCACGCAGGCCGAGGTTTTCGAGAGTGTCGAGGAGGCGGTGAACGCTCTCTACGCGACGGGCTCCAAGGCGCGGCGTTCCAAAATCCGCAGCTTCGTTTCGGTGGTGCAGGAACTGGGCAGCACGCTGACCTATCCGCAATCGGTGAACGAACGGCTGGGATTACGTTTGGCCGAAGCGATCCGCGCAGGGCAGGGTGCGCGCCTGGTGCAGGCTTTGACTGAGGGCAGCTTTGACGATGCGGCAGGGCAAAACGCTGTGCTGGAGGCGGCGCTGAACGCCAAGGTTTCGCATGCGAAACCCGCTAAGGGCGCAGGCAAGGTTTCGCATGCGAAACCGCTTTTCGAACACCGGCTGCCCAACGGGGCCACAGTGGCGTTGCACCGCACGGGGGATGTCAGTCGGCTGGAGTTTTCGGGACATGAGCTAACGCCACATCAGGCGCAAATGCTGGCCGGTGCGCTGGAGGTCATGCTGGAAGCCGGCGACCCGAAATAGGCCCGGTTTCGCATGCGAAACCTTGGCGTGATCGGTCATCAGAGGGGCAGGGTAGGGAGCCATTCCTGAAGGCCCTTACAGGCGGTGTGATCTGGGGTCAGAGATGTTTCGCATGCGAAACCGGGCCGGAATACCCCGCAAAGAAAAGGCCGGCGCGGATGCTTCCCGCGCCGGCCTTTCTATATTAGATCGCCCAGAAGGATTGCGCCTCGACATCCGCCTCGGCCGCGTTCTGGATGATCAGCTCATCCCCTCCGAAATCGATATGCACGTCTGAGCCGTTCTGCGTGATCGCATCCATGAATTCGGTATTGGTGGTAAAGCCAAGTTCGGTCAGGTCGAACGCGTCCACACCGGCCTCAAAATCGGTGACCGTGTCCTGCCCGTTGCCCGTGGCAAAGATGAAGGTATCCGCGCCTGCGCCACCCGACAGGACGTCATTGTTGGCGCCGCCATCCAATGTGTCGTCACCATCGCCACCATCCAGTGTATCGCTGCCATTGCCGCCGAACAGTCCGTCATTGCCCAGACCCCCGGTCAGGACATCATTGTCATTATGGCCATATACAGCGTCGTCACCATCGCCACCATCCAGCGTGTCGTTGCCGCTATTTCCGAATATCTCGTCATTGTCATTGCCGCCCAGCATCGTGTCCGCGCCGCTGCCGCCATGCAGGATATCGTCGCCGGTTCCGCCGCGAACCAGATCGTCGCCATCCTGGCCGTTCAGCTCGTCCGCGCCATCGCCGCCATCCAGCGTGTCGTTGCCGGTTCCACCCAGCAGTAGGTCATCGCCCTGCCCGCCGTGGATCAGGTCATCATCGGCAAAGCCATAGATGGTGTCGTTCCCATCATCCCCGTCGATCGTGTCATGACCGTTATTGCCGTAGAGCGTATCCGCGCCTGCACCGCCGGAAATCGCATCATTGCCATCGTCGCCAGTGATCACGTCGTCGCCGTTCCCGCCGAACAGATGATCATCGCCAAGGTTACCGCTGATGAGGTCATCATCATTATAGCCATAGATGGTATCATTGCCGGCATCGCCATTCAGCGTGTCGTTGCCCAGATTGCCATACATCAGGTCATTGCCTGCGCCGCCCTGCATCGTGTCCCGGCCGTCGCCGCCCTGCAATGTGTCAGCGCCGTCGCCGCCCTCGATCAGGTCGTTGCCGTCCTGACCGTTCAGGACGTCATCCCCGCCGTCCCCCTGCAAGGTATCGCCGCTGGACCCGCCCAGGATCAGATCGTTGCCCAGCCCGCCGCGCATGAGGTCCGCCTGATCGTAGCCGTAAATCGTGTCAGCACCGTCGCCGCCATCAATCGTATCATCGCCTCGGTTTCCGTAGAGCAGATCATCGTCGGCCCCCCCGAAAATATCGTCGTCGCCATTTCCGCCGGCAATCTCGTCATTTCCGTTGCCGCCCAACAGCAGATCGTTTTCGTCAAAGCCGTAGATGGTATCGCTGCCGTCGCCGCCATCCATGCTGTCATCGCCGCGGTGACCATACATCAGGTCATTGTCGTCGCCGCCATCCATCGTATCCGCGCCGTCGCCACCGTACATGACATCCATGCCGGAGCCGCCCTCGATCAGGTCGTTGCCGTCCTGACCGTTCAGGGTGTCCTCGTTGCCGTCGCCCTGCAACGTATCGTTGCCCGCACCGCCCAGGATCAGATCGTTACCCAGCCCGCCGCGTGCCAGGTCATCGTCGTTGTAGCCATAGATGCTATCCGCGCCGGCATCGCCGTCCAGCGTATCGTTGCCGCCGTGTCCGACGACCAGATCGTTGCCGTTGCCGCCCGACACGACATCGTCGCCACCGCCGCCAAACAGGGTATCCATGCCCTCGGCGCCGCTCAGGGTATCGTTTCCGGCCACGCCGCGAATATCGTTGTCCAGCGCGTTGCCCGTGATCTCATTGCCCTCAGCGTTGCCGGAACCCGTGGTGGCCGAACCGGTCAGGATCAGGTTTTCGACATGTGAGGTCAGTACATGATCGACCAGGGAAGAGACGGTATCGGTGCCACCAAAGGCGACTTCGATCACCTGGTCCCCTGCATTGTCGATCAGATAGAAATCATTGCCTTCAAGTCCGGCCAGCGTATCGGCATTCGCACCGCCGCGCAGGGTGTCGTTGCCATCACCACCGACGATCTGGTTCGCTGCGGAATTGCCCGACAGATTGGCATCGCCCATGCCCACAAAGACCAGGTTCTCCAGATTGTCGGCAAGGGTCGTGGTGGACAGGAAGGTGGCGACGGTGTCGGTCCCCTCATCCGTGCCCTCGACAATGATATCGCCAACATTGTCGATCCCGTAGATATCATCGCCCAGACCGCCGATCAGGCTGTCCGCGCCGGCTCCACCGTCCAGCAGGTCATTGCCCTCGCCGCCGCTCAGGGTGTCGTCGCCGCCCAGACCCTCCAGCGTGTCATCGCCCATATTGCCGCGCAGGTTATCCGCCAGGGCCGCGCCGTAGAAAGCATCATCCCCGTTGGACCCGGAATAGTCGATCCGGTTCTGGTCCAGCAGCGTCTGAAGTGCGGTCAGATCGCCTGTTGCGGCGCTGCCCAATGCGGGCATCAGATCCGCGCGATTCATGTACAGGCCGCCAATCGTCAGCACGCTGACATCCCCTGGCGAGCCGTTGACCAGACCCGCAATGCTGAAGGTCAGCCCGGTGATGACCCCTTGCGTAAGGTCGGACGCATCGAAACCACTGCCGGTAAAGGTCGCCTTGAGCCCTTGCGGATTCGTGGCATCCGCAAAGGAGAACGCGGTTGGACCCTCTTCGCTCATGGTGCCGGCATAGATGCCATAGACGAACAGATCGTCGATATCCGCCGCGATATCCTGCTGGGCGGTCACGTTATATGGCGCCTGGGGAGGGGTAAATGCGGTGTTGGTATAGGTGATCGGATCGATCAGAGCGCCCGCATTTCCCGCGTATTTCTTCTCACCCAGTTCATAGCTT
>NZ_CP049815.1:0-151263 GCF_011290545.1 Pontivivens nitratireducens
ATGAGCGAAGCTGAGCAGGACCTAGACATTGCCATCGGGCACTACGCAGAGCTTCTCGCGTCAAACCTTCATGCGCAACGTGCGGCCCGCTTCCCTCCCGACGCCAAGAAAGTCATGCGCAGCCTGACTAGCGGCGAGGCGGCAGAGTTGCTTGGCGTCGATCATACCTACCTTCGCAAGCTTCATCGAGAAGGAAAGATCGCTGACGTCGAAACCACTGCGGGCAGCCACCGTCGGTATACACTCGATGATATCTGGGAGATCCGCCACGCCCTAGAGGCAAACGCGAAGAAGCCTGGGACCTACGTGCCGGGGCGTCGTGCCGGTGACGAGCTTCAGATTGTCTCCGTTGTGAACTTCAAAGGCGGCTCGGGGAAAACGACAACATCAGCTCACCTTGCGCAGCGCTTGGCTCTCAAGGGATATCGTGTCCTTGCGATCGATCTGGACCCCCAAGCATCCTTTTCCGCGCTGCATGGCATCCAACCTGAGCTGGACCTGATGGAGGGTGGAACGCTGTATGACGCAGTTCGCTATGATGAACCGGTCCCGATCTCGGAAGTAATCCGTAAAACCTACATCCGAGGCCTCGACCTTATCCCCGGGAACCTAGAGCTCATGGAATTCGAACATGAGACGCCGGCTGCCATCCAGCGAGGCGGCGCCCGCGCGTTCTTTGCCCGTGTGCGTGATGCGCTCGATAGTGTTGAAGCAGACTATGACGTCGTCGTCATCGACTGTCCGCCGCAGCTTGGCTTCCTGACCATGTCTGCCTTGTCGGCGTCCTCCGGGGTGCTTGTCACCGTTCACCCACAGATGCTCGATCTCATGTCTATGTCGCAGTTTTTGCGCATGACCGCTGATCTGCTTGGCGTCATCCGGGACGCCGGCGCAAACCTTCGCTTTGACTGGCTGCGTTTCCTGCCAACTCGCTACAAGGTGGGTGATGCACCGCAAACTGAGGTCATTGCCTTCATCCGGGGTCTTTTCGGCAGGTCCGTTCTGACCAATCACATGGTCGAATCGACTGCGATTTCGGATGCGGGGCTCACAAAGCAGACGCTCTATGAGGCCGACAAGAAGGAATTCACGCGCCAGACTTTCGATCGCGCGATCGATTCCATGAACGGCGTCAACGACGAGATCGCTGCGATCATTCAGAACACGTGGGGACGCAATGGCAAGAAAGCCTAAACTTGGTCTGCCCTTGCAGACCCTGCGCAACGCGCCCGACGCTCTTGAGGGGCGCAGGCTCCGAGGTGGTGTTTTCGAAATCGACCCCGGTCATATCGAGACTGCAGGTCGGTTAGATGACCGACTTCAGATCGAGATCGAGGGTCTGAGGGCATCGATTTTCAAGAACGGCCAACGTGTTCCGATTCTAGTGCGCCCACTTGAGAGTGATCGCTACAGCCTGATCTATGGCCGCCGTCGCCTTGAGGCTTGCAGAGAACTTGGGATCAAGGTCCGCGCAATTGTCACGGAAATGGAGGGTGATCAGGCGCTTCGCGATCAGTTGCTGGAAAACCAGGAGCGGCGAGATCTGAGCTTTATCGAACGCGCGCTCGTAGCCGCTGCCTTGCTTGATGGGGACCACCTGGGCGAGTCAGAGCGCACCAACAAGGGCGTTGCCGAGGTTCTCAATCTGACCGAGGCTGGGGTTTCGCAGTTGTTAAGCGTTGTCCGCACCGTAGGAGAAGATCTTGTCCTGGCCATCGGTGCGGCACCTGGGATCGGCCGACCCCGATGGGAGGAACTCAAGAAGTGTATTGGGGCTGCAGATGTGGACCACGAGCGACTCGCAGCCTTGGCCAATGAAACCAAGTCAATCCATTCGGGTGGAATAGATGAGAAGTCCGACCGGGCATTTTTGGCAGTCCTTTCTGCGGCAGGGAAGACCGAGCACTCCACTTCCTCGATTCGCTCGCGCAGCCAGCCTGAAACGGTCATTCCAGGGGTCGGTGCTGCAACCGTCACGACCGGACGCCGTGGCAAGCAACTCAAGCTCGAGTTGAAGTCCGAGGATACTGAATTTGTCAGCTGGCTTGAGGGCAACGCCCCGCAGCTGCTTACCGAGCTTCATGAGCGCTGGAAGCGCTCAGAAGACTGAGGAAGAGCAACCAACAAAAAGGAGGCACGATACAGGCAAGAATGAAAAAGGCCCCGAGAAGCTAGCTTCACGAGACCTTAATTAGGTTTCGAACGGGACCAGCCCGCTACAAAACTTCAGTTTTCGCACCTCTGAATGTAGCGATCTGGCCCCTCTCCCGCAAGCGCAAAGCGATTCGCGGGCCACTCAAATTTTGCCTTCGTGAATATTTTCATGGAGTACACACCAATTTCGCCGTTTATGCGGCCGATATCGCACGCCCATCTGCGCGTGATCGAGCGGCCCGAGGCATCTGTTCCAGGCAAGCCCGTCAACAAGTGGGAGCTCCTCCGCGAGTTGTCCAAGGCGCAGGCAGCCTTTGGGGTTTCCGAGCGCGATCTGACCGTTCTTCAGGGACTTCTCAGCTTCTTTCCGGACGATGCGCTTGGCGGGAACACCGAAATGGTCGTCTTCCCATCCAACAAGGCGATCTGCGAGCGGCTGAACGGCATGCCTTGCTCGACGATGCGCCGTCACCTCGCCCGGTTGGTAGACGCAGGCTTGCTCATGCGGCGCGATAGCCCCAACGGGAAGCGGTATGTGCGCAAGCGTGGCGAAGATCGCGTGGCCTTCGGCTTTGATCTCTCCCCGCTCTATTGCCGGGCAGAGGAGATTGCACGGGCCGCAGAGGCTGTGCGTGAGGCTGAGGACCGTGTGCGGCGACTGAGGGAGGTGGTGAGCCTCATGCGTCGCGACCTGGCCGCTCTGGCGGAGTTCGGCGAGGAGATCCAGCCCGGGCTTGGCCTATGGGACCAGCTCAGCGATACGGCCTCCCTCACAGCCCGCGCTCTTCGCCGCAAGCTTTCGCTTGAGGATCTGTCGGCATTCCGGACTGAACTGGAGACCCTCCTTGACCAGGCGCGTAATGTCATTGACGGCCCTGAAACAGAAGAAATGAACACCAATGATGCCCAATTTGAGCGTCACCATCATAATTCAAATAAAGAATCTATAGATCTTGAACCTGCCTTAGAAAAAGGCGGAGCGGCGGCGAGTGGCGCGCCTGATATTGATACGGATGAGCCTGTGGCTGACGTTGAAGAGCCTGACACGAGGCGGGTACCGAAAATCCCACTCCACCTGGTGATCGCTGGCTGTCCCTCGCTCAAGACTTTCTATCAGGGCGACGTTCGACACTGGCACCAGCTTTTCGACGCGGCTTGTCATGTACGGCCGGCCATGGGGATCAGTGTTTCCGCTTGGGAAGAAGCGCAGCGCTGCATGGGACCAGAGCAAGCCTCGATCGTCGTCGTGGCCATGCTGGAACGTTTTTCCGACATCAGATCACCGGGTGGATACTTGCGGGCGCTGACGTCCAAGGCCGCGGCGGGCGAATTCTCTTGCGGTCCGATGGTCATGGCTTTGATCGGACGGCGAAGTGCGGCTTAACAGCTGTTAAGTTTCGACGTCGTCGGTGCTCAGTTGGCCAGACTTAACAGCTGTTAAGTCGCCTCTTGGCAACCATCCGATTATCGAGAGGCAAAGGAGTGTTGGTTTGAGGGTGACGGGAAGTGAGATCGGGAGAGCGGCTTCCGGTGCCCGTCGTGGAGAAGATCTGATGACGAAAACTGTCCAGAAAATCACCCTGTCCCCGTCCCGGGATATCCCTTTCGACAAGCTGGTGCTGAGCCAGTCCAACGTGCGGCGCATCAAGGCTGGCGTGTCCGTCGAGGAACTGGCCGAAGACATCGCCCGCCGCGGTCTGTTGCAGAGCCTGAGCGTGCGGCCCGTGTTGGCTAACGATGGGACCGAGACCGGCAAGTTCGAGATCCCGGCCGGTGGCCGCCGGTTCCAAGCATTGTCCTTGCTGGTGAAGCAGAAGCGTTTGGCGAAGACGACGCCCATTCCCTGCATCGTGCGGGATGCGGGGTCCGCGATTCTGGTCGAGGACGATTCCCTTGCAGAAAACATGCAGCGCGTCGCCCTGCACCCGCTCGACCAGTTCCGCGCGTTTGTGTCACTGCGTGACAAGGGTCAGAGCGATGCAGAGATTGCTGCCGCCTTCTTCGTGACGCCGCAGATCGTGAAGCAGCGCCTCAAACTCGCTTCCGTCGCCCCTGCCCTGCTTGAGATCTATGCCGAGGATGGCATGACGCTGGAGCAGCTCATGGCCTTCACCGTGAACCCCGATCACGCGCGCCAGGTTCAGGTCTGGGATGTGATCCATTCATCCTGGAACAAGGAGCCATTCCAAATCCGGCGCATGCTGACCGAGACCTCGGTCCGGGCGTCAGACCGGCGTGCGGTCTTTGTGGGTATTGAGGCCTATGAAGCGGCTGGTGGCACGATGCTGCATGACCTCTTTCAGGGCGATGACGGTGGCTGGCTCGAGGATCCTGCCCTGCTCGATCGGCTGGTGACGGAAAAACTCCAGGCCGAGGCTGAGACAGTCGCGGTTGAGGGCTGGAAATGGATCGAGGTCGCGCTTGACCTGCCCTACGGCTACAGCCACGGCCTGCGGTCTCTGTCCGGTGATCCGGCGCCAATGACGGATGACGAAGGAGCGGCCCATGCCAAACTGCTCGCCGAGTATCGGGCGCTGGAAGAGGAATACGCGGGACAGGATGAAATCCCCGATGAAATCGACACGCGGCTTGGCCTGCTGGAAGCAGAGATGGAAAAGATCGAGACCCGGCCGTTGATCTTCCACGCGGAGGAGATCGGGCGGGCAGGGGCGTTCGTCACGCTCGACCGCTACGGCGCGCTGGCAGTCTATCGCGGCTATGTGCGTCCAGAGGATGAGCCCGTTGAGGAGACCGCGGTCCAGGATGGTACTGATCCTGCGGTGGCGGGGCAGGGGGCTGATCGTGATCTCACCGATGGCCATGGCAGTGCCGCTCATGGCGGAACCGTCATCATGTCGGGTGGCCAGCCGATCGGAGCTGACTTGCCGGAGGATGAGGACGACGGGGCGTTGAAGCCGCTGCCCGAGCGGTTGGTGATGGAGTTGACGGCCCACCGGACGCTGGCGCTGCGTGAAGCGATCGGGCGCTCGCCCGATGTCGCGCTGACGCTGCTGCTTCTGAAGCTGGTGACGGACACCTTCCGCACCTCCTCAGCTTCGGGAAGCTGTCTCGAAGCCTCAGTGCGTCACGTCTACATGTCGGCGCAGGCGCCCGATCTGAAGGACAGCGTGGTGGCAAAGCTGGTCGACGAGCGTCACGCGGAATGGGAAGCCGATCTGCCGCTTGGCGATGATGCGGCACTCTGGGACTATCTGACGGTCCTCGACCAGGGCAGCCGTCTGGCTTTGCTGGCGCATTGCCTCAGCTTCGGCGTCAACGCGCTGCATGAGAAGGTGAACCCTTACGGGGCAGGCATCTCCGCAGGCGGTCTGACCCGGCGGATGGCGCATGCCGATCTCGTGGCGCGCGCCACAGGTCTCGATATGGTCGAGGCGGGATGGGAGCCGACGGTCGACACCTATCTCAACCGCGTGCCCAAGGCCCGCATCCTCGAGGCCGTGCGGGAGGCGAAAGGGGAGGTGACTACCCAACTCCTCGATCACCTGAAGAAAGGCGAGATGGCCAGTGAGGCCGAGCGCTTGCTGAAGGGCAGCGGTTGGTTGCCCGAGGTCCTGCGCCGGAACGATCTCGTGGCGCTGGACGGTGAGGACTGTGCCGAAGGGCAAGGGGCGGATGTCGATGCCGAAGTGGCCGACAGCGTCAGTGAGGCTGACCTTCCCGCGTTCCTGACGGATGACCTGCCTGCTCAAGGCGCGTCGATGCTGGCCGCGGAATAACGTGATCCAGCGGGGGGCGGAGATTCCGCCCCCAATCACACTATAGTGTAACAATATCAATAAGATGAGTGCGATTACTCGCATTCGGAATGAGGAATCATGTCTGCACCAACCATCATCGACACCGCGCCCCTCGGGGCGCTCATTCGCTACACTGACGGCAGTCCCAAGCCGCCAGCACGCTTCACAAAGAAGCTGGCGGCCTGGGAGCGTTCGAACGGTGTCGGCCGCCTTGTGAAAAAGGAGCCACCCCGGCCTTACGCGACCTGGACTGCTCCCGCGTCGTTCACGCTGCATGAGGGTAACCTCTCCTCGGACGGGGTGATCCTCGTCACCATCATGCGCAGCCATTCCGCTGACAGCGCCCTCGTCTTCGAGGTGGCCGAGGAGCCGAAGCCCGGGCAGGTGCGCGTGCTCCTCGACTTCGGCGGCAACACCGAGCTGCTGCATCTGGCGGAATCCATCACCGCGGCCGAGCTTTGGATCGCCAAGGAAGGATACCGCAACGCGCGACTTGAAATCGTCAGCGATGAAAATAGCGAAAGGGCAGGGGGCGCGGACCTAGCCGCCTGAGCCCAACTGAAACCGAGCGGCCCGCCCAAGCGCGGGCCTCTCAACCATCACAACCTTGTCCTTTGAGTTCGCGGGGCACCAAAGGATCCATCCCCACGGAAGGACGTCTTCAACCAAGAGCGTGGCCGGGAGGCTGGCGGCGTTAGAACATCAGCGGGACAATCGGCTCCTGACGTTGGGGGACCATCCCCCGCTCGCCATTCCCTTCCTTGCCCCGAATTCTGTCTTCGAGATCAACCCGCGAGGGGTCGGACTACGGGCAAGCCCGTGCCGCCGGATGGATTCGGACGAGCCGAACGCACCCGGTGATGTCAGCCAGTCTTCGGGCCTGCGGGGTCCTGTCGCGCGAGGGATGGTCCCCCGCCTCCAAAGACGGGAGCCAAACAGATGTCCCGCAAAGACGCACACGCCTTCGCCGCCTCCCTCGCCGCCACGCTCATGGTTTCGATCGTCGTCTTCCAAGTTGGGGATGGAACCTTCGGCGCCGTCCCTGCCGATGAAATCGACGGCGACGAAGTTCAGGTACTGGTTGAGGTTGACCCGTGGGCTTAGCCGCAATAATTCATGAAGCTGCAGCTTTCTGCTTGGGTAGTTGGTTTTCCGGGCCTGGGGGTTCTCGCGCGCATCCGATGTCGGCGTCCGGTTGACAGTCCGGCCGGCGACTTGGTCTTGGGTCATATGGATTGATGTTTCGGGGTTGTCGGGGCGCGCGTGCGTCAGGCTGGCCCTGGCGGGGCGAGGGCATCGAAGAGCAGGCGCAGGAGGCCTTGCTGTGGGCAGGATGCTGGCAGCGTCACGATGATCCGGGTCTTCTTCTCGACGATGGTGGCGGCCAGCTTGGCGAGATACAGGCGCAGCGTGTCGAACTGGGCACGGCGCCACGGAGATTTCTTTGGACAGGCGGCGCGCAATTTCCACCAGATCCAGTAGGCGGCACCGTGCAACATCAGACGCATCTGGTTGGCGGTCGCCTTCGAGCACGAGGTCCGGTCCGAGGCGAGATGGGTTTTCCACGCCTTGATGTGGTTCTCGGGCTGACCGCGGGCGGAGTAGAGCTTCTCGTAGAGGTGCTTGCCGCGCCCGCCCTCGAGATTGGTGACGATGTAGCGGGTGTCGCGCCCATTGGGGCTGACCTCGACCCGGGCGATGACGCGGCGCGTTTTCGACCAGGACCGGGCCGCATAGAAGAATGTCTTGAACCGGCGCAGCTTCTGGCCGGGCTTGCGGGCATAGCGCGCGGCCGTCGAGGTCTCGAGGGGCAGGATGTGCTCCGCCAGACGGCTGTTTTTGGGCAGGCCGAAGACATAGCGCAGCCCGAGCCTGTCACACAGGTCCAAAACCTGGGGGGTTGCGTAGTGGCCATCAGCGCGCAGCAGGATCTCGGTCTTGGGCCAATGCCTGCGGATCTGCCGGATCAATCGGCGAATGTGGGCTGCGCTTTCAGCCCCCTTGGGCCTGCGCGCCGGGCGTAGCAAAGCTCCGACGAGCCGCCCGTCGCCGTCAAAGACAACGATGGGCTGGAAGCCGTATTCGTCGTAGTAGGCATTGAACAGACGCAGCTGCTGATGGCCATGCACCGCGTCGAACGTGTCGTCGATGTCGAGGATGATCTGACCGGGCGGCTGCGCAAAGGACTGGCAGTAAACCCGGACCATCTCCCGACCCATCCGGATCAGCGCGCGCATATCGGCCAGGTTCTCCATCCGCGAGATCGTGGGTTGGGAACACAGCGCCGCCCCGGTCTCGGGGCCGCGCTCCAGGGCCAGCTTGAAGCCGGGATCGTGCCGCAAAGTGGCGGCATCGTTTCCGTCCTCATATCCTGCGGCAATCATCATGATCCGGAAGCGCATGATCTCGGCCAGGTTGTGTTGAACCTTGGCCGGATCACGCGGATCAACCATGCACGAAGCAAGACGCTGTGCCAGACCTGCTTGACGCTCGATCTCGCGCAGCAGGGTCAGCCCGGCATCAGAACTCATGTCCGCGCCATCAAACCAAGCAGGATTGGCTTGCCATTCACAGGTGACAAACGGGGGTGAGAGCGTGTAGATTTGTCCATGGTGAGAAGTGGCTCCTCGAAATCCAGGATTTTGGCTTCAACACTCAAAATCTACACGATCTCAAAACCTTACACCACTCTCACCGCCTCTTCATGAATTTTCCGGGTTAGGCCCACGGTTTCCGCCAAGGTTCAGGTTCGGCGCAAGGGCGCCGACCTGAGTTCTACGCCTGCCAGTCGCCGCAGCTGAACGAGACAGAGTGCCGATGCAGGCCGGCAGATCGTCACCTTCCTCGAATTGTCAGGCTAGTCAGAGCCCTACGGGCCGCCCGAGACGTCTAGGAAGAGTTTCACCAAGGCGACGTTGATGAAGTAGTTATTCTTCCCAGACCGGTGCTTTTCCACAAAGCCCCGCTCCGCCAAGGTGTCGAGATACTTCGCAGCGGTTTGTCTGCTGACATCCAGATCCTTCTGCAGGTATTCGATCCGCGTGTAAGGGTGGCGGAAGAGATTGTTCAGCAGTTCCTGGCTGTAGATCTTGGGCAACTCATACCGCAGCCGATGCTTGACGTCCGCCATTTGCTGCCGGATACCGGTAACAATCTCGAAGGTCGTCGCAGAGGTCTCTGCAACGGCCTCGAGCATGTAGATGACCCAGTTCTCCCAGTTTCCGGTATCACGCACATCCTGCAGGTGCTGATAGTAGTCCGCCTTGTTGCGAGTAATGAAACGCGACAGGTACAGCACGGGGATGTCGAGCAACCCGGTGCGGGTAAGGTAGAGGACATTCAGAATGCGGCCGATTCGCCCGTTCCCGTCTGGAAAGGGGTGGATGCTTTCGAATTGGTGGTGGATGAGCGCCATCTTGATCAGCGGATCAAGGTCGCTGAGACCGTCATCGTTGATAAACCGTTCCAACGCGGTCATGTGGGTGACGATCTCGCGCGCATCCTGAGGCGGCACAAAGACGATCTCTTCGGTCTTCTCGTTCTTCAGGGCGGTTCCCGGTGTTACTCGAAACCCATCACTACGCCCTTTCAGCAGACGAAACATGTCGATGATCGCTGAGTTGGGGATCAAACCGCCGGTTTCACCCAACCGTGCATAGCCAAGCCGGAGAGCATCGCGATAAAGGGCGACCTCTTTGGCCGCAGGGGATTGCGGATCGTCGGGGAAGATGTCCGCCTGAAACAGCTCATCTTGCGTCGTGACGATGTTTTCGACTTCGGAGGAGGCCTTGGCTTCCTGGAGAGCGAGGGTATCGATCAAAATGCCCTGATTTGGGATGGTCTTTGCCTGCCCCTTCAGGTCCGCAAGCGCACGGCTAGCGCGAGCGAGCGCTTTGAGCACAGGAATAGTTTCGATTTCCGCCGTCGGGGGCAGAGTGGGGATGATATAGGTCGGCTTTAACATGTTCCCTGCCTCGTGTTAAGAAAGCGTCGCTTTGCTAACATGATCTTCGTGTCATGTCAGTAAAAAGCTGTTTTCTTAACTTGGGTCTGTGCCCGCCTTGAATGCGTCAACGAACCACTTCGGGTCACGCCCACGGATAGACCGGATGAGCTGTAGGGTTCTTAGGTGGTGAGGATTTCGCAGCGGATTGCACACGGGTGGTTTTCACCTTGGAGCCGACAAGTTCGGCAAGAGAGTAGCCCAGTTCCGGCGCAGGCTTCCGCCTTTTGTCGATCTTGATAGGTGGAAGCCGCCTTCGACATCCTTCTGCATTTTCTTCAGCTCGCTGAGCGACAGGGCCTCGAGATCGAAATCAGCCATTGGTGCGGTCCGTGTCCTGAATGTTCCGATATTGATAGCCCGTTGCAGCATAGGCCCGAAACTTCCGGAAGGCAGGGGCAGAAGGGCGCGAGTCGATGATCGTCATTTTCGTCGCCGCCAGAGTCGCCGCCAGAGAGGTGCAGGGATTAGGTTCAGATAAGTCCGACTGGCAAGATGACAGGGTCTGGCATGGGCTCCCCGTGCCTTTCTGTCCTCTGGGTCCTTACTTCGACTGACAATCCCCTAATCCGGTTCGGTCTCCTGCGCGCAACCCCGCGACAGTCCGGGCCGTGTTGGCCGCCTGTGGCGTCCTGCCCGCACCACCCCGGTCCTTTGGGGGTTTCCGGCGTCCGTGCCGTCCACCGTGCACGTGTCACCCGACGGGCTGTCGAAGGGACGGTCCCGAAGACAGGAAACACAGGAGCTTACCCATGCAGAGCATCGTCATCCTCGCCGGCAACATCGATCAGAACCCCGAAGCCCGCACCACCCAGGGCGGCTCCCAGATCACCAACTTCAGCCTTGCCACCTCGCGCCCCCGCCTCTCGGAAGGTCGCGTGATGCGCGACGACAACGGCTACCGGGTCATGGACACGGAATGGCACCGCATCACCTGCTTCAACGGTCTCGGCAAGACGGTCACGGAGTATTGCGAAAAGGGCATGAAGGTCCTCGCCCACGGTCGTATCCACTACAGCAAGTGGATCGATAGCATGGGCATTGACCGCTACGGCTGCGAGATCATCGCCGAAACTTCCTTAGCCCCCCGAAGTCGACCGAGGGTCAAGACCCCGAGCTGGTCGACCGCGACGACGAGATCCCGTTCTGAAGAACGGTGTCTCCCCTTCGGCCCGGCGGGACAGCCCGCCGGGTACAAAGCGCGCCGTAAACGGTTAGGTCCAGCCTGGTGGCGCTGGCGCACTTATTGACAAACTTTGGCAATCTATGCCATCTTCATCAAAAAGGAGATCAAGATCATGGCCACGATGAATGTCTCTTTACCCGATTCGATGAAGACCTGGGTCGAGACGCAAACCAAGGATGGGCGTTATAGCAACGCCAGTGATTACGTGCGTGATCTGATCCGCCGGGATCAGGACCGCCATCAGGCCATTGCGGAGCTGCAGCAGCTCGTCGATGAGGGCATCGCCAGTGGTCCCGCGAGGCATTTGGATGTCGGGGCATTCCTTGCCCGCAAGCGAGATCAGAATGCCGAAACGAACGGTCACTGAATACCGGCTAACTCCCGCAGCATTAAGCGATCTGGACGCGATCTGGGATTACACCGTACGTATGTGGTCTGTTGGCCAGGCCGAAACCTACATCCGCGCGATTGCCAGTGATATGTCCTTGCTGCTCCGACACCCTGAAATCGCGCGCGAACGGCTCGAAATTCGCCCGCCGGTGCGGGTGTACCGCTCAGGGTCCCATCTCATCATCTATCGGATCGAAGCCAGCTGGCTGGATGTGTTGCGTATTGTGCATGCGCGGCAAAATTGGACGGCTTATCTCAACGAATGATCCTGTCCTTCTGTCCCACAAGCCGACAGTCGACATTTTTCTATCACATGAGGATTTGACCATGAAACCCGCTGACGAAGACCGCATCGCGGCCAATCTTGCGAAGATCATGGCCATGATCTGCATCCGCAATTCGCGCCTCGAAGACCTGCACGCAGGCACGGTGCCAACAACCAGGACGGGGGATTATTCCGATGTCCTCGTGATCGATGCCGAGGGCCGCGAAATACCATGGCTTGAGGCCGCCCATATCGACGACGCCCAGATGGCAAGCCTGATGCGGGACATCGTCAATCGCCTGTTCACGTTTCACATCAAGAGCGATGATCCGGGTTTCCGGGAGGACCTTGATCGCTGGATGGCCGTCGCTGGCAGATGGGACGATCCGGTGCTGGATCAGGCCTTCCTTGATGCGATGGCCAGCTTGAAGTCTCGCCCGAACAGTTAGGTCAGCACCCGGTGTCACTGTGCCTGCGCCGGGCTGCTTGCCAACAGGCGGTACTTCGACCTCGGCCTGCGTTTGAGAGTCAGAGAGGTGTTGGTTGATTTAGCGACCGGTGTGCTTCCTGTTCGGAGTGAGAGGCATTATCATTGGCAAATTCAATAGGTTGAATAGTTCATTGCCGACCTGTAATTCAAATGCCTTTATATCGGAGCAAAAATGCATTCTGCGCTCAAACTTGCTTTTGGAAGTCTTGTCGTTGGGAGCATTGTTCTAGCGTTAAAGACACTGGCATGGCTGATGACAGGCTCCGTGGCGTTGCTCTCGGACGCGCTCGAAAGCACTGTGAACCTCGCAACTGCGTTCGCCGCGCTCGTTGCGATACGGATCGCGGCGCGACCGCCGGACGCAAATCATCCCTTTGGTCACCACAAGGCGGAGTTCTTCAGCGCCGTCCTAGAGGGGGTGATGATCATCGTAGCGGCGATATTCATCCTGCGGGAGGCGTACGAAGGCTTCCTAAGCCCTCGCGCGCTTGGCGCTCCGATAGAGGGCCTTCTGGTGAACGGAACGGCCACGATGCTCAATGCGATGTGGGCCTTCGTGCTGGTTCGAAGAGGGCGTCTACTGAAATCTCCAGCGTTGGTCGCCGATGGGAGGCATCTATGGACCGATGTCTTTACGTCCGCAGGCGTCGCGATGGGAGTTCTTCTTGCACTTGCTACCGGATGGTGGGTCCTTGACCCGCTTATGGCTGCATTGGTTGCGATCAATATCATATGGTCTGGTTCTCGCGTCGTGAAAGAGTCGCTGAGCGGCCTGATGGATGAGGCGGTTCCAGAAGAGATTCTGGCCAGCATACGTGAAGCCATCTCAATCGAAGCGGCCGGAGCGGTCGAAGCGCACGATCTCAGGACCCGTCATGCGGGCAGTGCGACCTTTGTAGAATTTCATCTTGTGGTCCCAAGCGAAATGACGGTTTTCGACGCCCACGAGATCTGTGACAGAGTTGAGGTTGGTATCGCCAAAGCGGTTCCAGATGCGCGCATCACCATCCACGTTGAACCTGAGCATAAGTCAAAGCGCACTGGAATTGTCGTGTTAGAATAGAGCGCGTTGAATGACCATCACATCATCTCAACTGAAAGAATGCTTGGCATGGTGAGCGTTCGGCAAGCCACGTTTCGTCGCAAAAATTTTCCATCAAGCTGCGGAGTTAACAGTCAAAGAGGTGTTGGTTGCTTTCGCGACGGGTTAAAGGCTGGGAGAGTGGCTTCCAGCGCCTATCACGGAGGAATGCCGATGGGTGTTGTGGAATTCTTGGACGCTGTACTACCAACAAGGGCAGGTGGCTATAAGGTAGATGTCAGCCGGGGCGAGCGGAACGGGCGGATGTCGCCCGAATGATTCAGCCGACCCGATGACGAGCAGTATCTTTCACTGGACGATCTCGCAGCCAACGTGCAAGGTCGCTACGCGCGCAGCCGCAGCCGGGTGTTGCAGACCGGCGATATCCGGGTCGAGGCGGTGCGCGACGGCCCCGCCGGTTGCAGTTGATCCTGCCGAAGGGTAAAAAACTGCTGAACTTATTTGTGCAAAACGACATTAACGACTTCGCAACAGCAGTCTTCTTGTCCCACGAACTGATATTTTTGCTGCGTATGACCGGTTTCGCGGGCGGTGGGGCGCGCTGGTTTGCGCCGCGATATCGCCCGCGATCTGCCGTCTCGATCAGCCGGTGATCTTTCCGGTCATCTCGACCAGGCGCCTGGCCTGATGGGTCACTGCCGCCTTCCCAGCATCGTCAAAGCCATTGGCGTTGGTCGAGAAGCCGTAGGGGTTGCCGCCAGCGTCAAAAATCGACTGATCGGTAAAACCCGGCGCGACAATGATGGCGCCCCAATGCATTGCAGTGGTGTACAGGCTGAGAATGGTCGCTTCCTGACCGCCATGCGGATTCTGGGCGCTCGTCGTGGCCGTGAAGGTCTTGTTGGCCAGCTTGCCGGCACCCCAGAGCCCGCCCAGCGTATCAATGAAGGCCCGAAGCTGGCTGGCGGCCACGCCGAAACGGGTCGGTGTCGAGAAGAAATAACCGTCGGCCCATGCCATGTCGTCGGCCGTCGCTTCGGGGATATCGCCCATCTTGTCCAGTTGCGCTTTCCAGACGTCCTGGGTTTCGACAACCTCTTTCGGGGCCGTCTCGGGAACGCGGCGAAGGCGGACATCCGCGCCTGCGTCGCGGGCTGCCTCTGCCGCCGCCAAGGCGACGGCATGGTTGGTTCCGTAGGTCGAGTAGAAGATAATTGCGATCTTGGGCTGTGCCATTGTCTTTTCCTTTTCAGTTGGTTGGTTTTTCGTATCGGGCGGCATCCTCACGCGTGCTTTATGAAGGTGCCGTTGTTCAGTTCGAGGAGTGCCTGGCGCAATTCCTTCTGGGTGTTCATCACGATGGGGCCATGCCAGGCGACAGGTTCCTGAATCGGTCTGCCGGTCATCAGCAGGAAACGGATGCCTTCGTCGCCAGCCTGAACCGTGATCTCGTCGCCGGATCCGAAACGGACCAGCGTGCGGTTTCCGGTCATGTCGCGGATGTTCAGCTCGGTCCCGCGATATTCCTTTTCAACCTTGATGCCTACAGGGTCGCTGGCATCGCGGAAAGTGCCGGAACCAGCAAAGACATAGGCAAGCGCATTGGCCCGCGTGTCCACCGGAAGCACCTTACGCCGCCCGGCTGGGACCGAGACATCGAGCAGCATCGGATTGGCCGCGATCCCGTCCACCGGGCCGGTCTTGCCCCAGAACGAGCCAGTGATCACCTTGACCACCGTGCCGTCGTCATCGCCCTCGACGGGGATGTCGCAGGCGGTAATGTCCTGGTAGCGCGGCGCCGTCATCTTGAGCGACGCGGGCAGGTTGGCCCAGAGTTGGAAGCCGTGCATCTGGCCCTTGGCGTTGCCCGCAGGCATTTCCTGATGCACGATGCCCGATCCGGCGGTCATCCACTGAACGCTGCCCGGGCCGAGCAGGCCGCGGTTCCCAAGCGAATCGGCATGCTCGACCTGACCGTCCAGAACATAGGTGATCGTTTCGATCCCGCGATGCGGATGCCAAGGGAACCCCTTGGAATAAAGCCGAGGATCATCGTTGCGAAAATCGTCCATCATCAGAAACGGATCGGTTAACGAAGGATCGTCGAAGCCGAATACGCGCTGCAGATGCACGCCCGCACCTTCCAGTGCGGGTTGCGCCTTGCTGGTCGCTGCGACTGGTCTGAACGTCATGGAGGCTCCTTTATTCTTATACATCCAAGATGGCCCTTGGAGGCGAAATCGCTGTTGGCGAAGAAGTGGCATCGGCAGTGCGATTGCGCGCAGATCCCAATGCCGCGCAAGCAGGTGCTGTCAGTCGGCCGCGACTACGTCAAGCAAACGCCGGACATGCGCCGGGCCGGCCGGCCGGATGCCCGTCGGATTCAACGCCTTGATCGAATAATAGCCTCGCGTGATGTGATCCATGTTCACCGTTTCCGCGACGCCCGGCAGCCGCAGCACGCGTTCCATATGCGCTGAAAGATGCGGGTAATCCGCGATTTGCCGACGGTTGGTCTTGAACAATCCGTGATAGGCCGCGTCGAACCGGATGAGCGTCACGAAGGCACGAATATCGGTTTCGGTCAACTCGTCGCCGAACAGATACGGGCGGTCGTCACCGAGGCGCCTCTCCAATTGGTCCAGCATCGCGAACACCCCATCGACGGCCTCGTCATAGGCCTCTTGGCTGGAGGCGAACCCGGCCTTGTAGACCCCGTTATTGAGGCTTTCGTAAATCTGCCTGTTCAGCACGTCGATCTCGTCGGCCAAAGCGGCGGGATAGAGACGCAGATCGGATGGGGCGATCGCTTCGAAGGCGGTATCAAACATGCGCACGATGTCGGCGCTTTCGTTGTTCACCATGACGCCGCGCTTCATGTCCCACAGCACCGGCACGGTGGCGCGGCCCGAGACAAGCGGGTCAGCGCGAGTGTAGAGTTCATGGATATATTTCGATCCGTAAAGCGGATCCTCATCTGCGCCGGGATAGCCGCCAAATTGCCAGCCCTGATCGGTCAGCGTCGGATTGAGCACCGTGACCGGGATCATATCCTCAAGCCCCTTGAGGCGGCGTGCGATCAGAGTGCGCGAGGCCCAAGGACAGATCAGCGCGACATAGAGCCGATACCGCCCAGCCTCGGCCTCGAAGCCACCCTCGCCCGTGGGGCCGGGGCGTCCGTCGGGGGTGACCCAGTTCCGGAACTCCGAAACCTGGCGTATGAAACGCCCTTGTTCATCAGCCTTCTGGACCGGCTGCCAGTTCTCGACCCATCTTCCATTCACAAGCATGTCTTGTCTCCTTTTTTACTATCAGCTTCGCAAAGCGCATCACTGCGCCAGCGCGAAGGCGGTGCCCCAGGGATCTGAAAAGCGATCGCCGCCAAGGCGCTGTGTGATCGCCTGACGCGCTGTCGGATCGACGCCGAGGGTGATTTCGCTCAGCCCCGCCTCGGACGCGTCCCGCGTCCCGGCCTGGCGGCTGTTCCAGATGTTGCCGGCCAACTGGTGGTGATAACCGCCGCTGCCGTAGAAACTAGCGCCCGGATAGGTCGCCGCGATGTCGAAGCCGAGGGCGTCGCGGTAGAAACGATCCGCCTCTTTCGTGTCGCCGACCTGCAAGTGAACGTGGCCGACGATGCCGCCTATTGGGAAGCCGGTCCATGTCCGGCCCTGCGCCGTACGCATCAGATCCTGAAGGTCCAGCGGGTCCGTGGCCATGCGGATATCGCCGGCGCTATCGCGCCACTGGCTTGGCGGTCTGTCGACATAGACCTCGATGCCATTGCCTTCGGGATCGGCCAGATAGAGCGCTTCGCTGACGATGTGATCCGATGCGCCCTGCAGCCGCACGTCCGTTTCGGCCACATGGCCAAGCCAGCGGGCCAGATCGCCGCGCGAGGGCAGCAGGAAGGCGGTGTGAAACAGCCCTGCCTGTTTGGGATCGCGTGGGCGCAACGCCGGGTCGCCATCAAGATGGAGCAGCGGTGTTTCTTCGGTGCCCAGTGTGACGCTGCTTCCGGCCTCTGCCAGCGGCACCAGCCCCAGAACGTCCTGGTAGAAGGATGAAACGGCATCGAGATCCCGCACCCTGAGCCGAACGGTATCGATGCGGATCGGCGCGGCATTCATATCGAACTTTTCGGTTGAATTGGTCATCGTGAAACCTCTTTGCGGAAGCGTGCGGGGCTGATTGCCCCGCACCATGAGGACGGATCGGATCAGGTCCGGCTGCGCTTGAGTGCATAGGCGCCGTCGCCCAGCAGGGCCTGCACGACCAGTGTGATCGCCCAAAAAGCCGGATACTCCCAGCCGCCGCCTTCATTCGAGAAGAAGAAGCCGGCCGCGCCATGCGGCGCGTAGATCGAGCCGAGCAGGACCGGCACCAGAGCGAGCGACACCCAGCGGCTCCAGACGCCGAGGATCAGCGCCACGCCGCCGGCAAGCTCGGCGGCCATCACGAGATAGGCAAGCGCACCCGGAAAGCCGAGGCTTTCGAAGAAGGCGGCGGTTCCAGCCGGCGTGAAGATCGCCAGTTTCAGCCAGCCATGGGCTATGAACAGTATTCCCAGAGTCACGCGCAGGATTGTGGCTGCCAGATCGGCATTTGCCACGCCGGGGATCACCGGCGATTGGGGGGCGTTTTGAAGGTTTGCGTTGGACATTGTCTTTTTCCTTTGTTCGGGAGGTTGGGTCAGGCGGCAAACTGCCAGCGCGGCGCGATCTCGGTGCCTTTTCCATGCACATAGCCGAACTGGATATTCAGGAAGCCGAGCGGCTCCAGCTGCCGGGCGGTGGACAGGGGGCCGGCATCGACCGGCTCGAATCCGGCCTCTGCGGCCAGCGTTTTCACGGTGTCGCGCGCCGTCTCGTCGTCGGCGGCGACAAAGGTCTGCAATGGCTGACCGTCCAGCTTGAGATCCCCCGCATAGTGCTGGGCGAAGATTGTGTTGAAGGCCTTCACGACGAACGCTCCCGGAACGAGCGCAGCGATCGCCTCGGCGGCCGACGTGGTGGTGCCGAGTTGCAGGGCCGAGAAATCCTCGGTGACGGGGTTGGACACATCGATGACGATCTTGCCGGTGAAGTCTGCCTGGTCGGCGATTTCGGCAGCTGCCCCATAGGGTGTCGCGAAGATAACGATATCGGCCTCAGTCACGGCCTTTGCCACATCGTCGGCGCGACCAAAGGTCCCTACTTCATGTTGTGTTTTGCTCAGGATATTTGCCAGACCGGATCCGACATTGCCGTTACCAATGATTGCGATTTTCATGACTTGTTCCTTTCAGTGCGCGCCTTCAGGCGCTGTTTGATCTGTCAGGAAGATACGCCTTGCCTTTAGGCAATGAAATGGCGACTATGGAGAATGACTATCCACAAAATGTACTAAGTAATTTGCCATGGATATCGTCGATGAACTCCGGGCCTTCGTGGCCACCGCGCAGACGGGCTCGTTCACCGCGGCCGCCCATCAACTGGGCGTGTCGAACCGGCTGACTTCCAAATATGTGGCTGCGCTCGAGCAACGCCTCGGTTCCCGCCTGCTTCAGCGGACAACCCGCAAGGTGGGGCTGACACCGGCGGGTGAGGACCTGATTGCGCGGGCGCCGGCGCTGCTCGATGATCTAGATGAGCTGCTCGGCAGCGTTGCCGAAGGATCGCGCGGCCTGACCGGCGTCATTCGCATCTCGGCTCCTGTAACCTTCGGCGAAGTCTATGTAACGGGGATGTTGGCACGGTTTGCCCGACAAAACCCGGATCTTACACTCGATTTGCGGCTCGATGACCGCTATGTCGATCTGGCCAGCGACGGCTTCGACCTGGCTTTTCGCATCGGCCGGTCCGACATGCTGTCACTCAAGACGCTCAGGCTTGGCACCTTCAGCAGCCTTCTGGTGGCCAGCCCGGACTATGTCCGAGCACACGGAAAGCCCGGCTCACCCGAGGAACTGGCTGACCATACCTGTATAGTGGACACCAACCGGCGGGTTCCGCACAGATGGATCTTCGTCAGGAACGGGGTCGAGACAAATGTTCAGATCCACGGGCGGTTCCAGGTCAACTCCGCGCGCGCGGCCATGGATCTGGCCATCGGCGGCCTTGGGATCGCCAACATTCCGCGCTTCGCCCTGAGCAACGCCATCGAGACCGGATCGTTGGTCCCCTTGCTGGAGGAGTTCGGAGGCGACAGCGGTCCTGTCAGCGCGGCCTATCTCGAGGGCCGGGCCTTGCCCCGCAAGATCCGCGCACTGATCGACTTCGCCGCCGAGGATATTCGGTCTACCACGACCCTCTAGAGCATCGAGCCTTTAACTTGATCCATTTCCTGCTTCGCAGAAGTAATTCCAGCATTCAGGCGGTGTGAACAGATCGCAGACTCCGCGAATGCGTCGAAAATCTGGTCGAATGTTCTGGCCCCTGTCCGTCGCAAGTGCGCCTTGAGTTTCGAGAGCGCCATTTCGATTGGGTTCAAGTAGGGTGAGTACGGCGGCAGATTGTCAATCTGCATCAAAACTGGGTTAGAGCCGATCATCAACGCCGACGGCTCAGTTTGTGAAGGCATCGATAAGGTTGATGACGGACAGGATCTTTCTGGTGTCACGATCAACCCGATAGGCCCGGTTGCCCTCTCGATAATAGCGCCAATCGTCACGCGGTTCTAGATTTAGCCTACGGGGATCGCGGATAACCACGTAGTCACCGATGCGAAGGACATCCCCGATTCTAGAGCCGTAGTGATCATAGGACTTGCGTGCCTGCCCCGGCGGCACACAGGGCGGGTTCTTTTTTGCAAGTCCCGGCGGGCAATGTCCTGCAAATCCGTTGGGGTGATCGCCGCGCGCCTTGCCCTTGCCGTGCCCAGGGTCTGCCGATGCAGGCACGGCGGCCATCGATACGGCTGCAATCGCCATTACGGCCAGTGTTCGAGAAAATCTCATAGCTCGCTCCGTTTCAAGTGTTGTCGGATAGATAGCGCTGAGCACGACAGAAGTCAGGCATAACGAACATCACCAGGCCATAATGCAGCAGAAACGGCGAGCTTCCGCCGGCCTCGTTGCCGCCTGCGAACAACGAAAGGCTGGGTCGATAAGCCTGGACGGCCCGGCCTTGAGCTAAGTCAGTTTAGCATTCGGCATGATGCGGGCAGAGCTGGACCGTGGTGCTCGCGGCCTTAATTGCTTATCTCGGTGCGGTGCTGGAGCCGAAGCCCAATAGCGTGTCCGGTGCAATCATCACGCTTCTTGCGTTGTTCCTGCCTGGCTTTGCGCGAGAACAGGACCGCGCTTGATCTGCTGACAAGCATGCAGGCGTGTCCCGAGTTCGCGTCTTGGGCGCGCAACACGGGCGGATTTTTCGAGGATTGGGGTGATATGCATCGGTTTGCCGACCATCTCATGCTGATGGCGGAATTTCGGCGCATGCCTGGAACGTGACGCAGGAGCGAATGGGAACACAGGTGGCAACGGCGGTTGAGGGCCCGTTGGTTTTGAGAAGGACAGGGTCCGTGCCCAGGAAAAGTGAAAGTGTCCTTCGGGTTTTGTGACTGACGGATGAGGGCCTTTGGGGTCCCTCAGATGGGTCCGGGCCGGATTCCGGTCTGCCGTTCCTGATGAGGGGCATTCCGATGCAAACAGGTGTCTTGCGCGTGTTGCGCGCGACCGCTGCCTCGTGGTGGCGACACAAGGAACTACGCCGAACCGGCCAGACGGGCCAGGCACAGCAGCTCGAGCGCGAGACTGTCCTGCGTGATCTCGGCTATCTGAAGCAGGCGGCGTCATTGCCAAACGCGCATGTGATCTGCGGAGAGGGCGGGACATTCATCTATCTTGGTTGGACCACCGTGTCGAGTTTCGCACCGATCGAGCGCTTTCCCTTGGCCACTCTTGCGGTCGCACGAGGGACCCCGTTCATCGATATCCGACCCGTCACCGATGTCATCGCCTTCGCGAACTTGCCGCGGGTGACGCGGGACGGATCGGTCGACCCTGAACCCTGGGGCCCTGGCAGGTCCGTCTCGCTGACCACCTACAACGACACGGTCGAGGGGCTTGGTGCGAGGATCATCAACGATCCGAGGCCCCGTCAGTCAATCTGATCACCATTCCCTCTCACCAAAACTCGAAAGGAGGCCAGCCATGCCCCGATCCCGCACGCCCAAATTCGATGCCTCCGAGGCCATCACCAACGAAGTCATCCGCATCATCGAGCGCGGCGTCCTGCCGTGGCGCAAGCTCTGGACCGCAGGTGGCAGCTCCCGCCCTCTGCGCGTGGGCGGTGAGCCCTACCAGGGGGTCAACAACTTCCTGCTGACAATGCGCACCGTTCTGGCAGGCCACAGCTCACCCTTCTGGATGACGCTGCCACAGGCGAATGCCTTGGACGCAAAGGTCCGCAAGGGCGAAAAGTCCTCTGTCGTCGTTTATTACGGTCAAAGCCGGAAAGGCGTCGACGGCGAGGACGACCGCAGCGACGGGGATGATCGCTCCGAGGAGGCCCGCATCTTTCGCTTCCAGAAATCCTACCGCGTGTTCAATGCCTGCCAGATCGAGGGCCTGCCCGACAGCTTCTTCCCCGATCCTGAGCCAGCGCCCGAACACCCGCCGTCCGAGCCCATCCCGCATATGCAGGCGTTTTTCGAGGCCATCGACATCACGACCGTCTTCACGGGGACGGAAGCCTACTATCTGCCCCCCGTGGACAAGGTTTACATGCCATCCATCACGCGGTTCCACGACCCACGCAATTTTTACGGGGTCTGGGCCCATGAGCTCGCACATGCCACGAAAGCTCCGCATCGGCTCAACCGCGATTTCGGGCTCTCGAAGTTCGGCAACACCTCCTACGCGCGCGAGGAGATCGTCGCGGAACTGACTTCGGTGTTTCTGGGTCAGACGCTCGGCTTCACGGCGCATACGCTCGAGATGAATGCCGCCTATCTCCACAATTGGTTGCGCGTTCTTCGGTCGGACAAGGGTGCGATCTTCAAGCACGCCGCGGATGCGCAGCGCGCCTGCGACTATCTGATCGCCAGATCGGAGACGGGCGGGGCAGGGCGCAGTGCCGAGGCCGCCTGACCACACGGAGAACGGAGACTCGCATGTCACGCAAGGAACCCAAGACGCTGCGGGTGGCCTGCTTCAAAGACGGCCGCCGCAAGATCATCACCTTCAAACGCGGTGCCTATTGGTGGAGCCAGTCCGAGGGCGCTTATCCGTTCTCGGCAGCGCTCGAGAGCATCACGGACCAGGGCGGCTGGATCGAAACCATCCCCTACCCGAATCACAGACCCAAGGGGCAGTTCGGGTAGGGCACCTTCTCCTTCGGTCCTGCCGCCAGGCGGAAAAGTGAAAGCGGGCTTTGTGAAGGGTGTTTCAACTTCTCAAAGGAATGTCCGATGACCATCACCGCACAACCCCAGCCAGACTGCCCGGATCCGAGTGTGATCGCCGCGCAGAACGACGCGTTTCGCAAGCTCACGTGCCTTGGAGTGCCGCCCGCGCAGCCCATCCAGGGTCGGATGCATGTCACCCGCTCGCTTATGGAGGCCAGCGACGGCTTCATGGCCGAGGCGGTGAAGGCAACCGCCGCGTTTGCCACGTTCGAGCCTGAGAATGACCCTGAAGGCTTTCACGATTTCGGGGCGGTCGAGATCCGTGGCGAGACCGTGTTCTGGAAAATCGATCTCTATGAAGCGGATTCCGATTTCCGCTACGGGGCTGAGACCCCGGACAACCCCGCCACCACCATGCGCGTGCTGACCATCATGCTGGCGCGCGACTGGTAGGGCAGGGGACACCCCATCCTGACATCTGAGACGATGAAGGCCCGCTGCCCCCAAAAAGGCAAAGCGGGCCTTTTGTCGTGGTGATCCCCGAAGCCGGGGATTGGTCACGCCCGCGCGCGCGCGGGCCACACCTCACCCACCTGGAAGGATATCCCATGACCACAAGTTTTGCCCCTCTCACCGTCGCGATTGGCGATCTGACAGCGCATCCGGCCAATGTGCGCAGCAACTCCCCCGAGACCTATGACCCCGAAAACATCGCGCATCTGAAAGCCAGCATCGCGGTTCTGGGTCTGCTCCAACCGCTGCTCGTCCAGAAGCTCGACGGCAAATACGCTGTGCTCGCCGGCGGCCGACGCCATGCCGCGCTGAAGGAACTGGTCGCGGACAAGGCAGCCAAAGAATTTGCCGCAAAGACCAAGGTGGACTGCCGCCTTGTGCCGGAGGACTGTGACGTCACCACGGCGCTGTCGCTCGCCGAGAACGTCACGCAGGCGCCGATGAACGCAATCGACGAGTTCGAGGCTTTCGCGCGGATGATGGAGCTCGACGGACAGACGCCGGAGACGATCGCCAAGACTTTCGGTACCACGGTGGCAGCTGTCAAAGGCCGGTTGCGCTACGGGCTGATCCACCCCGACATCCGCGCCGCAGCCCGGGCCAAGGTGATCACGCTCGATACGATGAAGGCTTTTGCCGAGCACCCCAGCCAGGAGGTGCAGCGCGAGGTCTATGAGGCGCTCACCAAGGACGGTGGCTATCTGCAGGCCTATACCGTCCGGCAGGCACTCAAATCCCGCGGTGTGCAGGTCAGCGACGATATCGGGGCCTTCGTGCGCGCGGACTACGAGGAACGCGGCGGCGCCGTCGCGGCCGATCTTCTGGAGGACCATTCCGTTCTCGAGGATGCGGCGCTGGTCGAGACCATCCTGCTCGAGAAGCTCGGGGCCGCCGCCGAAGAGGCCCGTATGAGGCTGGGCTTTGCCTGGGCCGATGCGATGGTCCGCTATGATTACACGACCATGGCCGAGTATGGCCGCGTCTATCCCGGCCCCGTTGAGCCCGACGAGGCCGCCCAGAAACGCATCGATGAGATCACCGCTGAGCTCGAGAAACTGCAGCTCGAGATGGAGGATGAGGGGCTCGAGGACGGTGCCTACAACGCCATTTACGACCGCGTGGACGCCTTGGAAGAGGAAGCCCGCGATCTGCAGGAGGCCTACAGCGCCGAGGATCTCGCCCGCGCCGGGGTTATCGCGTCCTGGTCGGGCGGGCAAGTGACCCTCCATGTGGGCCTCGTGCGCCCGGAGGACATCGTGAAACAGGAGGGCGTTCGTGGTTCCTCGGCCAACACGTGCGGGGAGGAAGCCCCGCACGCAGGCGAAATTACCTACCCGGCCTCGCTGGCTGAGGACCTCAAGACCGAGCGGGCCATGGCTCTTGGCGCCGCGATGGCGCTGCATCCGGAGGCCACGCTTGATCTGACGCTCTTCAAGCTGGTCAGTGACGTTCTGGCCAGTGGAATGAGTGTCACGCAGGCGATCAAGATCGATGCCCGCAAGGAATACCGCAGCCATGCCAAGATCGACGAGATCGACGAGACCTCCCTCGATCAGGTGGCGGCGGCGCATGATGCGCTTGATCTCTTGTGGCTCGATGACACCCGCGCGCCCGCCGATCAGTTCGCGGCGTTTCGCGCGCTGGAGGCCGGCGAGAAGGCCAAGCTCGTCGCCTTTGCAACCGCCAGCACAACGCAGTCCTGCTTCGCGCGGGACCGCCAGCGCGACAGCCTGATGCATGCGTTCGAGATCGAGGTCATGCCCGACATCCGCGCCCACTGGACGCCGAATGCGGCGCTCTTCAACCGCTTCAAGAAGGCTTGGCTCCTGAAGATCCTCGGCGAGGATCTGGGTCTCGCCCAGGAGGCGGTGACGCTGGCCTCATCCAGCAAGAAGGAAATCGTCGCCTTCTGCGACAAGCTCTTCGCCGAACCCTTCGCCACACTCACGGACGCGCAGCGCGCTGCCGTGGCCGCCTGGTGCCCGCCGATGATGCAGACCGCCGGTGTCGCGTTTGATGAGGCGGAGCCCACTGCGGAAACCCCGGAGCCTGACAGCGAGGTCGCACAAGCGGCCTGAGCAACCACGCGACCCGCGCGTGGACCATGCCGCCCGTGCGGGTCGACCCCCTCAAACTCTATGGAAAGACATCCCCATGGCTATTCTCAAGTTTTCTGCGTCCGCTGTCGCGACGCAGATCGCTCATGCGCGCGCCTGCCAGACCTTCCTGCCCAACTGGAACGGACCCGTGGACAGACCCGCCTTGATCCTCATCGTCGGCAATGGTGTGCATCTGCGCTCGAACGGCATCGATTGCACGACCACCCGTATCGTCACCACCGAACAGGCCGATCCATCCTTCGCCTTCGCCGACGGCATGAATCCGTTCCGGGACACCGACTGGATGGCGCAGCGCCGCATGGCGTTCCGCGATCTGACCGGCCAGTTCTACACCGACATCCTCGACGATGTGCAGGTGCTCATCGACCGGGGGCGGGGCGCGATCCGGCTCGCCACCGATGGCCACAGTATCTGCGTCTTCGTGAGCCGGGCCTCGGACTATCTCATCGGCGGCACCTTCCGGGTCATCCTCAAGGATGCCTGCGATACCTTCGCAATCGTTCAGAACTGCGGCAATTCGGCGTTTTGGGAATACGAAGAAGAAGATGCAGCACCAATGTCCCGAGAGCGCGCAGCGCGGCAGGGTATTGGTGCTTCAAATCATTCCCATAAACGTTGCGAGGATTTCGACGCCATGCAGCCCTACCGCGTGCCGCTCGATGCGCTGATGGAAATCGATGACCGGAGGGCGGCGTAACGCGCCCTTTCTCAAACAAGCATCGCCAATACCCTGCCGGGCCTGCGGCCCTCTCGGGACATTGGCGACAACAGTTTTCCAAACGAGAGAAAGGACTCTGAAATGGGTTGGCTCTTCTACACCGACGGCCGCGTCCAGACCTACGCGGATGAGAAAGCGGAGATTGCTCGGCTGTGCACCTTCGAGGGCGAAAGGCGCAAGACGGAACTGGTCAAAGCCTGCAAGGTGGGTTCGACTTGGTACGCGGCGGCAAAGGTCACAAATATCGACGGCACCCCTGTCGAAGACACGACCTATGTCACCGATGCGGATGGCTCCATCACTTTCGCCGCCGTATTCCTTACCCGATATGATGACGGCTGCTGGGGCTACAAGGACATGGAGGAAAGCGCTGGCCCGAACGAGGCTCGCGCGCCCCTTGGGCTGATCGAACTTCTCTCCGACTTGAAAGACCCGGACAGCTACGCCCAGGACTGGCGTCAGCGCTGCCGGAATTGGGCTGCGATCCCGGACTACGAGGAAGGCGACAAGATCAGGCTCGCCACGCCCGTGACGCTCACCGATGGCAGTACATGCCAGATCGTCACCGCGACGTACTACAAGCGGGGGCGGCAAAAACGCCGCTGCTACCGCATCGAGGAAACCGGTGGGCTCGTACGCCTGTCGAAGGCCTCGCTTGCGGGCTCAGAGCTGCTCAGCTCCGCAAAGGGCGCGGCCAGTCCTGTGCTGGCGGAATTCCTAGCGGGGCGGGACGCTTAGGGGCGCACTGCGAGTAGTGCGCGCACCGTCTCGATTTCCAGCACCCAGTTGCTGGTCGTTTCGTTGCGCCATCTTATGCAGCGGATGATCCGATCAAAATCATCCTGAAGGGCGCGCGGAAAAACAGGCTCATGGTGTGCGATTCTGTTGCGGAGCCTCCTCACGGCTTCAATGTTAGACCTTAATTCAGATCGGCGCTGGCTGGCAGCGACACCACGAGGCGCGTCCGGAAACACTGCGTAGAAATGATCGTCCCACAGTCTGCCTTGGTGCCTGTTTGTCAGCATCTTCTCCCAAAACACGAACTTCAGTTCGGCGACGACCTTTCCGGCAGTGGGTTGCTGTGCTGCGCAACCTTCGAGGTCTCGTTTGGGGCTGTATGCCGGACCGCGCGGGTTCGGTAACGAACGGATGAAGCCTTGTGTCCAAGGCCATGTTCCTCCATGGACAGCTTCGATTGCTTCCACGATCGCGTTTCGCAGCGCAACTTCCAAAACATGGAGTGGAACCATGAACGCGGCTGATACTTGAAGATTCCAGTGGTATAGGTGGAGAGCTCGCGTCCTATCATTGCCGGTTTCGCGCAGATAGGTCGCAAACCTAGGTGCGGATAGGACGTTCGGAAGGTGGTGTTCTTCATCAGCCGTGAACGGTGGATACATTGACAGTAAAGACTTTCGGTGCCATATAGAGCGTGAGCTTTGAGATTGCGGGCACTATGCCTCCCCTCATTGCACAAAGAAAGCAAAAGCCCGTCGCATTGCGGCGGGTTTTTCAGTTTTCTAATCCAACTCCGAAAAACCGTTTGATTGGCCGGCCGTAGATTGGATGCCTCTTGGTCTGAGCTCATCATCCCGAAAAGCGAAAGCGGGCTTTTTGTCCTTTGGAACTCAGACCCTGATCCAAAGGAAACCCCCATGTCCAAGCCCAAACCGGCAAAAACGGCTCTCTCAATCTCCGACACTGACCTCGCCTCTGCCCTCGTGCAGATCGGTGCGGAGGTCGACCACCAACCCCTGCGCAGCTCAGCGCTGGCGCGCATCATGCGCGAGACGTTTCATGGCAGTGATGCCGGGGGCGCCTGGGACTGGCGCATAGCCTATGACATGATGCAGGCTGCGGCCATCCAGGTGCTGCTGGGTGGGGACGGCGCGGCAGGTGACATCGCCGCTGCAAAGCTCCTTGCCTCACGGCTTCTCACGGAAACGCGCCGGTCAGAGCAGCAGATCCGGCTGCAGCAGTTTTCCACGCCGCTGCCATTTGCGGCGCTGGTCTTGCGGGCTGCGGCGATCCGCAAGGGCGAGACCGTTCTGGAGCCCTCGGCTGGCACCGGTGCCCTGGCTGCTTTCGCTGCCCAAACCGGTGCCACGGTTGTGCTCAATGAGATCGACCCCTTTCGCCAGCGCCTCCTGCGCGCGGTTTTCGGCGGCGAGGTGACGGGCCATGACGGCGAGCATATCGACGATCTGCTGCAGTCGCCGGTTCTACCCGACGTCGTGGTGATGAACCCGCCCTTCGCCTCCTCGGTCGATCGCTCCCGAGACAAGCACATCGCCGCCAAACATCTCGTCGCGGCTGCAAAGCGTCTGGCACCAGGTGGGCGCCTGGTGGCGATCATGCCGCCGGGATTCGCGCCCGAACGCGATGCCGCGCATTGGTCACGCGCCTGCGGTCTCCTGACGCCGCGCTTGGCGTTGACGATGCCGGGGCAGGTCTACCGCAAGCTCGGCACCTCTGTCGAAACCCAGCTGATGGTCTTCGACAAGGTGCAGGAGGACGGCGAAATGATCCGCGTCCCTGTGCGGGATCTGGATGAAGCCTTGGCATATGTCGATGCTGTGGCCTCAACCCGGACGGAGATGCGCCCCGTACAACAGGCAGCGGCGATCCCTAACGGGCGGCTGACCGTTCCATCCTCTGCTCCGCGCAAGACCGCCGCTGCGCCTGTCGCCGCCTCCAAGCCTCGGGCCAATGCCGTTGTCCCGCTAACTTTCACGAGCTTTGATATCCCGCGCGACAACACGCCCATCTCGGACATCTATGCGCGCTACCGTCCGCAACGGATCGAGATCGCGGGTGCGCAGGAACATCCCACCCCGCTCGTCGAGAGCATCGCCATGGCCTCGGTTGCCCCGCCCATGCCCTCAAATACGGGTCGTGATGACTTGCGCCTGCCCGCACGGTTGGTCGAGGAGGGTCACCTCTCCGAGGCGCAGCTGGAAACCATCATCATGGCGCATGACGCCCATGGGCGCGACCTGCCCGGTCGGTTTACCATCGATGACGACCAGACCAAGCTGACGCGCGCCGATGATGACCCGGATGCACGTGCCTATCGCCTTGGCTATTTCCTCGGCGACGGCACCGGTTGCGGCAAGGGGCGCGAATGCGCGGGGCTCATCCTTGTCAACTGGCTGGCCGGGCGCAGGAAGGCGATCTGGGTCTCCAAATCCGCCACGCTCATCGAGGACGCCATCCGCGACTGGACCGATCTCGGCGGCTCGCCCGCCGACATCCAGCCGGTCTCCAAGTGGAAACCGGACCAGTCCATCCCGATGGGCGACGGCATCCTATTTGTCACCTACGCCACGCTGCGGTCCGCGGGCAAATGCGGCACCACGCGACTGAGCCAGATCCTCGCCTGGATGGGCGAAGACTTTGAAGGCGTGCTGGCCTTTGATGAGGCCCATGCCATGCAGAACGCGGCCGGGTCCGAGCAGGGCAGGGGGGTCAAACCCTCCCAGCAGGGCCTTGCTGGCCTCCGGCTGCAACTGGCAGCACCCCGCGCTCGCGTCTTCTACATCTCGGCCACGGGTGCGACGAGCGTCCACAACCTCGCCTATGCCGCGCGGCTGGGGCTCTGGGGGCAGGGCCCCGAATACCCCTTCCCAAGCCGCGAGAGCTTCGTTTCTGCGATGGAAGCCGGCGGCGTGGCTGCCATGGAGGTGGTCGCGCGCGATCTCAAGACGCTCGGGCTCTACACGGCGCGTGCCCTCAGTTTTGATGGGGTGGAGTATGACGTGCTCGAACACGCGCTGACCCCGGCCCAGATCGAGATCTACGACGCATACGCGGGTGCTTTTCGGATGATCCACCACAATCTCGAAGCGGCGCTGACTGCGACCGGCGTCAACGACGCCTCGGGGGAAACTAATGCGTCGGCCGCACGCGCCTCGGCCAAGTCCCGCTTCGAGAGCACGAAGCAGCGCTTCTTCAACCATCTCCTGATGGGCATGAAAGCCCCGACCATCATCCGTGCGATCAAGGACGACCTGGCGGCAGGCAATGCTTGCGTCATCCAGGTTGTCTCGACAGGCGAGAGCCTGCTGAAGCGTCGGCTTGAGGCGATGGACCCGGAGGATGAACTCGTCGAGGGTGCCTTGACGCCGCGCGACTATGTTCTGGGCTACCTCGAACAGGCCTTCCCGATCCATGCGCAAAAGCTCGTGGAGATCGACGGCAATATGGTGGCGGAACCCTTGCGGGATGAGACCGGGGCGCTCGTTGTCTCGCGCGAGGCGCTCGCTTTGCGTGACGCGGCCATGATGGAATTGATGACGCTGGCGCCGATCCCCTCGGCGCTCGATCAGATCCTCTGGGCATTTGGCGATGAGGCCGTGGCAGAAGTCACGGGGCGGTTCATCCGGCCACTCAAGGCCGAGGATGGCCATCTCTTCATCGAGAAGCGCAGCGCCAGCAGCAATTCGTCCGAGACCCAAGCCTTCATGGACGGCGAAAAGGATATCCTGATCTTCTCCGACGCGGGCGGTACGGGCCGGTCCTATCACGCGGCGCAAACGGCGAAGAACCAGAAACGGCGGCGGCACTACCTGCTGGAGCCCGGCTGGCGCGCCGATGCGGCCATCCAGGGGCTGGGCCGTACGCATCGCTCGGCTCAGGTCAGCGCGCCCTTCTTCCGGGTCTGCACCTCGGATGTGCATGGCGAAAAACGCTTCACCTCGACTATAGCCAAGCGCCTCGATCAGCTGGGGGCCCTGACCAAGGGTCAGCGCGAGACCGGCTCGCAGGGCATGTTCCGCGAGGAGGACAATCTGGAAAGCCCGATCGCACGGGCCGCGCTGCGCGGGTATTTCGCCGATCTTGCCGCCGGGCGGGCCGAGGCGATGAGCTACGAGAGCTTCACCGACTGGACGGCCTTGCGGCTGATCGACAAGGATGGGGTGCTCCTTGAGGAGCTTCCCCCGATCCAGCGGTTTCTGAACCGGGTTCTGGCCCTGCCCATCCACATGCAGAACGCGCTCTTTGCCGAGTTCATGCGCCGGATTGCCGATCAGACTGAACGGGCGCGTGCGGCGGGCACGCTCGATCTCGGCGTGGAAACCCTGCGTGGCGAAAGGATCGAACAGGTCTCCACGGAAGATCTCTGGACCTGCCCGAAATCTGGCGCGGTGACGCGGATCATCGGGCTTGAGGTGACCGACCCAGTGCATTTCCTGGGCGCCGAAGAGGCCATGTCGCGCAATCCCGACAAGCTGCCGATGGTCAACCGAGCGTCTGGCCGCGCGGCGCTCATCTCGGCGCGGCCCATGCAGATGTATGACGAGGATATCGTCACGCTCATGCGCAAGGCGGTGCGGCCCAATGGCTCCAGCTACCTCGAAGAGACGCGCTTCGAGTCCTCGGCCTGGGAAGACATCGGAAGGCCCGAGTTTGCAGGACTTTGGGATGCCGAGGCCGCATCCCTGCCCAAGACCACCACGACCAAGCTCTACCTGTTGACAGGACTGCTGTTGCCGATCTGGAAGGACATCCCGACCACCAATGAACGCATCTACAGGGTCACGCCGGACGGGGCGACAGCGATGATCGGGCGCACGCTGAGCGAAGAAGGGGCGGCCGCGCTGCGCGCCCGCTTCCTCGTCTCAAACCCGCAAACACCGCAGGAGATGTTGACCGCTGCGCTCGGCGCCACGGCGCCGGTCGATCTGGGCCAGGGTCTCACCCTGACCCGTCGCCGGGTCGCAGGCGAGATGCGTCTCGAGCTGGGCGGTGCGGATCGGGGCATGATTGAAGGTCTCAAGGCCATGGGGTGTTTCACGGAGATCATCGCCTTCCAGTTGCGGGTGTTCCTGCCGCATGGGGATGGGATCGACACATTGGGCATCCTCTCCCGGATTGTTGGAACCGGACCAGACGCCACGCGGGACGTAACTTCAGTGGCAGCAGAATAGGCGAGGGGACGATCATGACACTCGAAGAGATCAAAGCCGCCATCGATGCCGGTCGGACCGTGCATTGGGCCAACACCGGCTACCGCGTGCACAAGGACAGCCTCGGCCAATACCTGATTACGTTTGAGCCGAACGGCAGCACCATCGGGCTGACCGACCGGAGCGGGCAGCGGTTGAACGGGGAGGAAGCAGAGTTCTTTATCGCTGGACCGGAGGGTGGCGACGAGAAGAGCCAGGACAGCCAACTGAGAGCAGACGGGCAGGGGAGGGGCGTCGTACCCGGCGGGGAGGTGGCAGAATCTCTCAGGCGACAGCGCTGAACTGAAGGTTGGGAAGAAAGGAAAGCGAGCTTTCTGGTTTGTGATCCCAGGAGGGGTCGAAAAAGCAATCCCGGATGCGCTGGCAAGGACGTCAGGCACCGGCCAATCCAAAAGGAAACATCCCATGTTCGCAGGAACCCTCACCCGCAATGTCGAGACCGCAGCCGCTCAGTACACCGGCATGATCCACTCGACGCGCTTTGACATCGCCATCCAGTTGGAGGCGCGGGCCAAGATGTCCGAACGCAGCCCGGATTTTGACGTGACGGCAGTCAACAAATCAGGCCGCAAGGTGCGCATCGGCACGGCCTGGAACGAGACCGGCAACACCAGCGGCAACCCCTACATCTCGATGCAGATCGATGTCGGCTTGGGCCCCTTCCGGGTCAACGCGGTGCAGACGAAAGAGGCGCGCGCGGCCCAAAGCGGCGAATTCGAGATCATCCCTCTGGTCTCGAACGGCCTGATGAAATCCGGCTCGATCTCGGGGGAGCTCACCGCCATGGACGCCGACAACGCCTTCACCGGCTACATCGCCAACATGATGTTCGATCTGGAGTTCATGCTGATCGAGAACAGCTACAAATCCGAGGAAACCCACCCCGATTACCGTATCGAGGTCAGCTCGCCCCGGGGCACACCGATCCGCGTCGGCTCGGCCTGGATGGCGAAAAGCAGCCGCACGGGCAATGACTACCTGTCGCTGCTGATCAACACGCCCGATGGCGACCTGCGCGTGAACGCCGTGCAGAACGAAGAGCAGCGCGGCGGGCAGGCCTTCTCCATCATCCCGTTCATCGACAGCGGTGAGCAGCCGCAGGACGCAGGCACGGGGCTGTCGTTGGTCGCCTAATTGGCACGCGAGGGCGAGACGATCTGAACCCAAAGGGGAGCCGTGGGATCACGGTTCCCCTTTTTCCATGTTTGGCTGCATGACGGGCGCCATCTGCTTGCGATCTGCTGAATATGATATACGATAATATATTATCGAATGGACGAAGGTAGGCGCATGGTGGCGAGACTGGGAAAAGCTCCGTGGTTCGAGAGCTTTGATGTAGAAGCAGAGGTTGCAGAGCTTCTTGCTCATATCGAGCGTTGCACCGGATTTGCGCTGCTTGACCGCAAGCGTGATGTCATCATGATCCATGCAAGGGCAAAGCTCGACAGGACAAGGCAGGCATTTCTGGAGGCCAAGGCGGCGGGAAAGCCGGTGTCCACATCGCGGCGTGCGTATCTGACCGAAGTTCAGGACACGATCTTCATGGCGATCCCGGAGGAGAACCTCGCGCGGATGCCGCTGCGCGAGCAGGTTCTCAACGACCCGTCATTTTACGCGGATGCCATGCACCGCGCCGCTGCGATTAGCGAGGATGAGCTTTTCATGGCGCTGTCATCTTCGCTGAAAGACATGACAGTCCAAGACGCCCGCGCGTTCGTCTCGAAGCTTTGGCACGGCACGATCGATGACAATGCCCGCAAATACGCCGAAGCCCTGAAGCGCCCCGAGCGTGAAATCATGCCCCTACGGCCTCGGAACTCACTGTAGAATCGACGCTGCTATCTTGGGTTGGGCTGTGGTCACGTTGGCCGCCCTGACTTCCGGTCCCGCAGCCGCATCCCCGGTACCGCGCGAAAGCCTTTGAAGGCATTGCCAAGTTGTCTACTGTCGTCGCCATGACGAACAGGTATCACATGCGCGCTTTCTTGGGGCGCACCGCGGCGCTTGCGGCTTTTGTCGCGCTGCTCTGGGCGGTTCAGGTCGTCAATTGGATCACCGGCTACGGTTTGAACCCGGCCTTCGGCTTGATCCCCCGTCACGTCAGCGGATTGGATGGTGTCATCGCCATGCCCCTCCTGCATGGAAGCTTCGCGCATCTTATGGCCAATACGCCGCCGCTTCTGGTGATGGGTGGTCTGCTGGTGGCAACGACCACGCGGGCCTTGTTGCCGGTGAACGCCGTGGTGATCGGCCTCGGCGGCGCTCTCGTCTGGCTGTTCGGAAGCTCCGCCATCCATATCGGTGCGTCAGGGCTGGTCTTCGGCTGGTTTGGCTTCCTCGTCGCGCGCGGCTTCGTGGATCGCTCATTGATCACGCTGGGCGCGGCACTGGTGGTCGGTGTCCTCTATGGCTCAATTCTCTGGGGCGTTCTTCCGGGCCAACCCGGCGTCTCGTGGGAGGCGCATCTCTTCAGCGCCATCGCGGGCGCGGCCGCTGCAGCCCTTGTCCGGACGCATGTCCATGTGCCGCGCCTCGGCGGTGTCGATCTGGACTGAAGCGGGCCACTCGACCCAAAGTAGCCAGTTGTTTTTGGCGCGGCGCATGCCCGCTCCTAGTTTGTTGCAGACCTTTGGATCACGATGCAGCAATCAGATACAGTCGTCGGATAAGTCGACATCATCGTCGCTTGTCGGGGAGTCAGCGCCTTACAAGAAGGCCTTAACTTCAGTTGGCTCAACCTTTCAGATCTGTCACCTCATTAATTTTCAAAAGGAAATTTGCTTTTCGCATCGACCCGCAAGGTGCTTTCGTTGCAGGCTAGTTCGGACGCCGCCGCCTCCCACGTGCCGTAGCGCTCCTTTGCCCAGAGTGCGAGCCGTGTCTGAAACCAGTGAAGCCGCTGCTTGCGGGTGCCGGTTCCAAAATCTCCCGGCGGGGGGGCGCCGACAGCGCGCCACTCTTCGAGTGCCTGGCGTTGTAAGGAGACGTTCCATGGCCCATCGGGCCGCGTTGAAACGATGATCGCGGCAAGGCGCTGCAGGTCGCGGATGTTGCGCGGCAGACGCGCCTCTGTGAGAGCGCGCTCCAGCGTCGGGCTCCAGGGCGGATCACCGGGAAAGCCGATCTCGCGCCAGACGCGACCCCAGTCGGCTTGTAGGTCCGCAGGGCAGTCGCGCAGGGGCGGCAATTCAACCTGTAGATGGGCGATGCGGTCGAAGAAATCCGGATCGAGCGACTTCTCCAGTTCGTCGATCGGAAGGTTTGAGGCGCAGACAAGATCGAATTGTGCATCCTGGTGCTCGGTCTCGCCGAGCCGTCGCCAGCGGCGCACCCCGCCTTGCAGCGCGAGTAGTAGAATGCGCTGGGTGTCCCTCGGCAGGTCCTGCACCTCGTCAAGGAACAGGATCCCGCCGTCCGCTTCGTGCAGCAGTCCTCTGCCAACCGCAGACACCTTGTCATTGGTGGCCGCCACACGGCCGAACAGCAACGCTTCGACACCTTCTCCCCTCAGGTGGCCGCAAGAGACCGTAACGACGTGTCGCCCCCCTTTTAGCCTCGCTACAAGGCTTTCAACTACCCGTGTCTTGCCCACGCCACGCTCACCAAGGATCAGAAGCGGCACTCCCGGGACCAAGGCATAGCGCGCGAGCCGATCCAGCGCAGCGCGCCGGTCGGCCGAGAGCGCATCAGGGTCGTAGGTGGCCTGTTCCGGGGTCTGCGCCAGATCTGCACGCAGGGCCGAGAGCCAGGTTGTTGGCGCGAATTCGACCGGAGAGATCCGTGCCGGCGCTCCCGGATCGGGGCGCTGCGAGGACCACAGCCGGGTGCCGGGCGGGAAGGCACCGCCTGCCGCCAGCACAAGCCAGACCGCATGCATCGCAGGCGTGCCGGGCGAGACATTCACATGCAGCGGTTCTTCCAGTGCCGAGATCTGCGGCAGAAGCTTCGCCCGCAGGGTTAGGTAAAGCGTGGCATGGTCTGTAGGGTCGGCGACAGGGAGCGCCATAGTCTCGATCTGCAGGTGCTGTGGTAGGTCTTCGGGGGCCTCTCGCCCTTCTTGCAATAACAGTAGCACCCGCTCGATAGAATGGCCGCGCCTGGCCAAGGCCTCCAACGCCCCGGTCAGGACCGACGTGCCGTGATTGACCGAAGCCCAGCACAGCAGGGTTTCACCGCTCATGTGGCACTCCTGGTCATAACCACGGCCTTTGCGCGGGCCGTTTCGAACAGACGCTCAGCGGCCTCGAGTTGCGCGAGATTCGAGATCACGACCACCCGACGCCCCGAAGGCTCGCGCATCAAGGCAGGGAAGGTCGTAGGCGCTCTATCATCTTTTTCCTTCTTCAATTCCTTGCCATTCGCGTCAATATGGATCGCCCGTGTGGCGACTTGGGGCGGATCGATGCGCCATGTCACGCTCAGCGCACGTGCCAGCGGCAGTTCGGCGGGCATAGCCGGGCGATCGGGGAGCGGGTCGGTGAGTGAGCGCATCGTGACGGTGCCAAGATTAACAGAGCGGTTGGCTGGGATTTCCAGATCCTTCAGATATCCGTCCTTCCACAGCGTCACCTTTTCCATGTCCTGCGTGACCTTCGCTTCGGGATCAAGCCAGGCCTGCGCTGTGCCGGCCCACCCTTCAAGGATTTGCCGCAGACTCTCCGCGCGGTTGCCATCCAGAGAAAGACCAAGTTCGAAGCCTTCCTCCATCCCATGACGTTCAATGTTCGCCGTCATGATCATGGCGCGGTCGCGGTCGGTCCAGATTGCCTTCGCATGGAGCCATTTGAATCCGTACACTTCAGCGCCGGCTTCGGCCAAAGCGGCTAGCGCGGGCATTGCCGCGGGTCTGATCCGCGCGAGTACAGTGACCTTCACCCCAACGTTCGCGCGGGCAATCAGGGCTTGGGTGACCGGATGATCCAGCGCCCAGCCGAAGGAGGAGACTATGATCCGCCTTTCTGACTCTTTGATCAGTTCAAGGGCGGTGTCCTGAATCGAGCGGCGTGGCGGGGAAGTCACAAGGGCCCGACCCGCAGCGGGGGACTCGACGGCTCCGAGGGGCTTTGCGGGTCTGAAATCAGTGCCGCTCATCCGGTGCTCGGCGCGTTCCCAGAAAGCATGACGCAACTCGACGAAGACTGAGCGGACTTCATCGGACGTCAGGCGAAGCCCCAACTCCTCGTTGCGGGTCAGGGCCTCGTCAGTGATGTTGGCGGTCAGTAGCCAACCCTGCGCATTCGGACCTTTGGGGTCGATCAACACTGACTTGGCGTGATAGTCCGCCGCGCTGCGGATCATGGCATGCGGGGCGAGGCGGCGCAGCATCTCCTCATGATGTTCGCGGCAGTGTTTCGAGAAGTCATCCTCCTCTCTCTCCTGCCCGAGGCGGGCTTCCGAGGCGAGCATCATGTAAACCCGCACGCCACGATGAGCGGCAGCCTCCAGCGCCGCGATCATACGGTCCGAGGCAAGCAGGAAGCTGCACAGCACGACCATCTCTTGCGCAGCGCCGATCATTTTCACCAGCGCGTCTTCGAGACAGCGGCTGGAATCGGCGGGCAGCAGGTCGTCATTCCCGAGGCTCTGTTTTGATACGGATCGTGGTTGCGGCACCCAGGCCATGCCGAGCGGGCGACCGATCTGTGAAACGGTTTCGGTACGGGGAGCTTCAGAATCGATATGGCGGTCTACCAGCATCACAGGTTCCAATCTTCGGCGGCGGTCAGGTTCCAAGCGACAGCGCTCAGCGGTGCGCCCGTCTGGACGGGACGGGTGCGGGCGGCAAGGACTGCCCGGGAAGGGAGCCTGAGCGACGCAAAAGCCGCGAAGGGTGCGGCGGCCTGTGCGCACCACGCTTCAAAGCGCCTTGAGCAGGCGACCTCATCGATGCTGTCCTCAAGGCGCCAGGCAGCCCAAGCATCAGCATCGAAGTGGTTGCGGGTGTTAATCTCGATCCTACGCACAGTCGTCTGGTCAAAATTCCCATAGTCAAGCAACTGAACGGGACGCGCAAAAGTGATATCCTCGCTCATATCGCGCCGAGACTCGTCTGGCAGGTTGGCGAAATCTCGGTGCAAAACTTCAGCTTCTGTATCCCAGTCGGAGGTCAATCCTGCTGTTTCCAGAAGCGCCTCGAAGGTCGCTTTATGGGAAAGCTCCGGAGCAGGAAGATCGAAGCTCTTCTCGCCAACCTTCAGGCTGAGGCTCTTTTTTGCGACTTCCCATGTGAGCGTCCCGGTCTTTGACGTGAGCCGTTCCACATTGTTCGGTAAATCGTCGATGCGCTGCCTCTGGCCGCCCATGATCGGCGCGAGGGGCAGACCCTTAAGCGCGTCGAGCGTGGTGTGCGGACGTTCCGTATTACGCTTCGGTGCGTCATACCGGACCTCGTCGAACGCTTTCGATTCCGAATAATCAGTCAACTGGATCAAATTGTGTGGCAGCAGCGGATCACTGGTATGCCAGACCTCCCAGCTACCACGTTCTGCGATGAACACAGCTTCCTTCTTCAGGGCCTCGTGGCCCGCCTCGGTGAGTTTGAAGCCCTCATTTCCCTGCGCCTCCAATGTGCCGGACCGCTCGAGTTGTTCCAGAAGCCGTTGGGCGATCTGCCTGCGCCCCTCGCGTGCGCCAAGCAGGTGGCCTGCTGCTGAAGCCGAAGTAATCCCGTCAGTGTCGCGCGCCATCAGCAGGAATGGCATCAATTCGGGCCGCTTTTCCTCCTTGGCGACCTCACCGGCGAAACGAGTGACATGGATCTCCATGGACCGTGTCAGGGTAAAGGCGGGGATCATTCTTTCTCTCCTTTTGCGATGCTGCGGCCCCAAGGTGCGGCTTCGGCCAGAGATCCGAGCGCGCCGCCGGCCCTCTTGAGGCCAGCACGATGGCCGAAGATCACCAGCCGATGGCGCGCCCGGGTCAGGGCAACGTTCAGCCGGTTGGGCGCGCGCAGGAAGTGCGTGCCGTGAGTATTGCCAAAGCTCAGCAGAACCATATCGGCCTCTTGGCCCTGAAATCGGTCCACGGTGCAGATATCGGCGACGCAATACGGCCCGAACTCGATGCGGCGCGAGCGCGCGGCTCCGCCCGCCAAATTCTGTACCGCACGGCGAAGCGCCCGTTCCTGTACCCGGTAGGGCGACAGGAGCGCGACCTCCCATGCCCCGCCGCCCGGAGGTGGATTGGTCTTCGTCCAGTCGACGAAGGCGCGCAACTCGCGCAGCATCTCCTTGACCTCAGCACGATTGCCGCCCTCTCGTGCGTTGAAGCGCCCGGGAACATGGCTCCAAGTCATGCGCGGCTCGTCCTCCCGCCAGCCCCAGGGGCGGTCGGACATCGTGTCGGCGGTATGCAACGCCTGGCCGCCATAGAATGCCTTGCTAGGAAAGTCGGCGATTTCGGGGTGCATCCGATGTTGCCAAGACAACAGCACATGGCGATTTTTCAAAACTTTTTCGGGCAGCCCGTCTGTCAGCGCATTGCCGCGATCGCGATCCCCGCTGCGCTCAAACCCTTGGCGCAAAGTTTCGAGCACCGAAGGCAGCGCGATTCGACGGGTCAGCGCGATCGCGTTCTTCAACTTGTCATCCGCCGCAGCAGGCAACAGCTTTTCAGTCTCTTGGCGTAGGATTTCCGCCTTGACGCCGGTCTCGTCGCGGAGGCTGTAAAGCGTCACTTGACGCCAGGCGAGCTCATGACCCCAACTGGGTGGCGTCTTGTCGCCGTTGGCCGCGTGGCGCCGGCGCAGGGTGGTCAGCGCATCACCAGAAGCGCGAATAGTTTCCAGATCAAGGCGAAGCGCCTGCGGCCGGGCCTCGAGGGCCGCCGCAGGGCCTATCACGATATCGGCGAGGGCAGCGTCAGGGTCCTCGGGTACCCGGATTGCGACGCCGCGCGCCTCGGCCTCCTCGCGCCAGATCCTATCCTGCTTCGCATTCGCGACCACCGCAGCCGCGCCGCGCTTGCCGGTCTGTGCGTAGAAGCTGTCGACACAGGCATTGCGGCGGTCTTCATCGGGAAGGCAATCGTCGAGCGCGGCGGCAACGCCGTCATCATCGACATAGGGCGACAACTGCTTCGGATCACCCACCAGCACCCAACGCTGCGCGAGAAGTGCGGGCACGAGGAATTCCTGAAAAGTTGTCTTGGAGGCCTCGTCCACGATCAGTATGTCGAAGACTGGCGTGGCTTGGCGGCCCTTCTTGATATCGGGATGTTGCAGGATGCCGATCGTCGATCCGCAGACAAGATTGGCCCCGTCGAGCAACAGGCGTTCGACAATGTGATCCCCATGGGCCGCCCGCAGTTCGTCCAGCAATTTCTGCTGGGCGGCATCGGGCGTCCCAATCCCTCCGAGATAGGCCAGAAGGCGCTGCCGTTCCTGCTTCGTCAGTCGTTCTAGGGTCCATTTCTTTGCTTCGTCGGAAAGGCTTGCATCGCGGCCGATCCGCACTGGAATGACAAGGTCGCGATGCGCACTGCCTTCCGCCATCAACCTTTCCAACACGTTGTCCACTGCGACATGGGTCGACGCGCAAAGGAGCACCCGCTTGCCCATACGCGCCATTTGCAAGATCAGCTCGCAGATCACCGTGGTTTTGCCTGATCCGGGCGGGCCTTCCATCAAGGCGAAATCGGGGGTGGAGAGGGTGTAGCGCACGAAGTCGCGCTGCTCGGACGCGCCGGGGCGGTGGGGATCAGTCAAGACCAACCACTCGGGCTCCGGCACTGGCACGGGGGGTGGCCAGTTGGCAAGTGACTGCGGCTGAAGCAGCCGCAGCAGCGGGCGATGGGCAGGATGCGGTTGGTTCTGAAGCGCCGAGATCGCCTCGAGCTGCTTGCGCAGTTGATAGCTGTTCGGGCGCAGGGTCAGCGGCTCACCTTCTGGCGGCAGGGCGGCAAGGCGCAGGCGTCCAGCATCGGGGTCATGCTCGAGTATGTCGATTTCAGGAAAGGTCGGTCTCTCGCTACCGTTTCTGGTTGGCTGCTTCTCGATCCAGGCAACCCTCTCGACGTCCGGGTCGGTAAAGAGCCGCAGTTCGGCCTCGGACAGTTCTTCGCCGCCACTCTTGTGCAGGCGCACCCAGAAACCGTCGCTCTTTTTCCCCGGCTTCTTTCCTTTGCGACCATTGGAGTGCTGCGGGTTTTTTTCATAGGGGGCTTCTTCGGCGGTCCATGCGACGTTCGGAAGATTGTCGGGATCCTCCAACCGCTTCTTCGCGCCAAACAGGAATTCATAGGGAGCCTTGAGCCCGAAAAACGCGTTCTTCATCAATATGTCGGCTCGATGCGGCTCGATCGCCGCGAAGTTGAGAAATGCCATCGGGTTAACTACTTTCTTGTTCAGTGCGCCTGTTTAACGCTCTATCGGACCATCCATAACGGGCGTCGAATATAAATTGAACTCGGCTATGCGGTTAAATTTCCAGATATTGCGGGTGGATTCACCCGTATATTTTTTGTCGGGTAGGTTCAGTCAGGGCGCATCGCCGCAGGATGCAAGTGCGGGTCATAATCTTTGCATTCGGTCCGAGAAGGGCATCACATCTGAAAAGACTGGATAGAAGAGGTACGTGTCACCGGGCATTGTTCGGGCCGTCATCTCCGAAACGACGCAAATTCGGTATGATCCGATATCGGGACTGCGGAACAGGGTTATCGCACGCAGCGACCGGGTAACCGTTCCAGCTGGTCAGCAGGGGCGTGCAACGCTCAAGGACCTTTTTCACGGTGGTTGAAACCTGGATAGTCAATTTGGGCCGATCCTATAGCGTGAAAAAAGGGTCTTCAGCTATAAGCCGAGATATAGCGGGAATGCGGCCGAATATAGCATTTTGCATGCCGCAAGCGAGTGAGGACCATCACGTTCGTAGGCGCGCATTGCTACAGTTCTTGTGTGATGCAGAAAACTGGTGTTTTCCGCCATCACTTCGAATGCTGCGAAAAGTAATTCATATAATCGCCAGCGTAGTCGCCTGCAGATCGACCTTGGTCTAAGCCTGTCGGCCTCCCCAGCTCGGCTTCGCGTGTCGCAGGGGAGAACGGCCCTTCGGTCCGTCGCGCATTCGGCCATGCGGCCTCACCGCGGCGTCGCGCCTGGCATCCCGGTTTGCCCGCCTCGCGAGCACGTTCCTCCCCGGCCGCTCCGCCGGATTGCGCTCTGGTCTGTTTTGGCCCGAGGCCAAAACGATCCCGCCGCTCCATCCGTCTCCCGCGTCCGGTCGGGCCGTTTGCCTGCTCGGGTCGGGCAAACCTACCGTCAAAACACACACACATGAGCGCGGAAGCATATCCTCCGGATGGCCCCCAAATCAGCCCGCGTCAAGGATCGCAAAACTTTTCGGCGAGGGCGGCGCCAGTGGTGCGGGGCGGTCCCGTGCGTGAGCGCGCGCATGTGTCGGGTGTTGCGCGCGGAAAACTTTTGCGCCCGGCAAGCCGGCGGCTGCGCCGTCCCTGACCCGGGCAGATTCGGAAACCAGGCATTCGGCCATGCCCCCACACTCACGTGGCGGCCTTGGAACCGAACACTGGAGACCAGACATGGCTTACGACACCGTAAACACCTACGAGACCATCGAACTTTTCGGACTGACCGAGAAGGACGCGCAGCTGCCGATCCCGGAAGATCACGTCCTGACCGACCGCATCATCCGCGAGAGCTTCGAGGCTTTGCTCGGCCAGCTGCGCGGGACCGGGCTTGAAGCCGAAATCGAACCGCTGGCCCATGGGCTCGCGACGATCCTGCAGCGCCGCAAGGTGGCACTCGGCAAGGAGGTCGACCGCACCGCCGACAAGATCGGCGCGCTGGCAAAATCCCACGACGGATCGGAGATCGCCGAGACCGCGCTCGAAGAGGCGCAGGCCCGTTTTCTGCAGCTGCGCGAGATCGTCGGCGCCATCGAGGTTATGAGCGAGGCAGCGGCGGAATGCTACGAGATCGAGACGGGTCACGCCTTCATCCCGGCAGCCGGCTCGCGCGCAAGCGTCCGGGCGCAAGAGACCGGGGCGGTCTTCGAGGCACGGCAGCTCCTGGAGCAGCACGACCGCGAGACTGCCGAGAAGTCGAAAGTCGAGGGGGTGCCCCTGATCGTCTCAGGCGCCACCGACTGGACCGATGTTGATGTGATCTTCAACACGCTCGACAAGGTTCGCGAACGGATCAAGCAGAACCGCAATCAGGAGATTTTCCTCTGCCACAAGGGTGGCAAGCACGGGGCGGAGATGATTGCGGCTCGGTGGGCTCGGGCACGCGGGGTCGCACAAGCGCGCTTCGATCCGCGCTGGTCCGCGCACGGGCGGGCGGCACCGTTCAAGTGCAACGACGAGATGCTGGACGACAAGTTCGCGGCGACGGGGGTTGTACTCTTCGGTGGCAACGGGGTCGCGCTGAACCTCGGGCAGAAGGCGGAAGCGAAAGGTCTGACGGTCATGCGGGTTGCGGACCCGGCGAAGAAGACTGCGCAGGATTGAAGAGAGGGGGTCGCGCTTGGCGCGGCCCTTTCGTCATGTCTCATGGCGCGTGCGGTCGGTCACGCGTGATCGACAGGCTGCGGCGGCCGGCACTGTCATCACTCTACCCGGTCCGTCAGTGTTCGGTCCATCCGCATTGGTGCGGGCTGGGGACGGGACGCACCTCACGCACATCGAAAGCAGCGCAAGGCGCGAGGGGTCGAGACGTCGCACATGAGGCTGAAGCCCTGCACGTTCCTCGGGGCGTGTTTCGGACCATCGCATCCACGCGGGCGGGCTCCGTCAGCTCCCCGGCCAGGCTTGGCGGGACGCGGACGGGGATGGTGGCGGCGGTGTGATGGCTAGGGTCATCCGGGTCTCTCCTTTTTGCTCATAGATGTGGATCGCACGGGGTCGGCCCGTTCGTGCCCTCAGCTCACGCTTCGGCAAGCACAAATACGGCTTCCACGGCGGGGCCGCGGACCCTCCGCATTTGCGCTTGCGACCGGTCCTCTTGCCCCCGTGCTGGGTGATCCTCATCGCAATAAGGAGTAACCCAAATGACCAACCACTACGTCGCCACCGTTCCCGTCAAGTTCACCGATACCGATGGCCAGGAGCGCACCCGTTTTCAGCGCGTCGGCGCCATGTTCCGCAACACCCGCAACGGGGACGGCTCGGAGTTCTTCAGCCTCAAGCTCGACTTCCCGGTCGCGGTCTCGGAGCTGGTGATGTTCCCACCGAGCGCGAAAGATCCCCAGGACTAAATCCTCTGGCGAGGATGGGCCGCCCCAGGACGATCTTGGGGCGGCCCGATCCCTGTTCCTGGGATGCCGTGTCCGGCGGTCAGTTCGCCCGAGGTGGCCTCCTCTTGGTGCCGGTCGCTGCGCGCGCAACGGACGATCACCGCTCGGAATGATCAGGCCGCGACAGACCGGCCAGTCAGCCTCAAGGGGGCCATCCACAAAAACCTATCGGCTAGGGCCTCCCGGTTTTTGCGGCAGAGATTTGGCGGAGCCAAATCTGGCCCTCCTTGACCCTGCCTGTCCGCCCTGTCGGTGGGGTTTGCGCCCGCCCGCGGTTCCGTCCGAACACGTGCGTGTTCGGCCAGACCCTCGGGCGGGGCTGGCGGACGGGACCCCCTAGGACGGGTGCGTCGCCCGAGGGTGAGGGGAGAGGCCCGCGCCCCTGCGGGCCGCGGGGGAAGCGGACACCAAGGCTGCCTGATACTGCATGCAACATAAGTATATAATTGACATCTTGGTATATTATCGTAAGGTAGGGGCAGCCTTGGTGGAAGGTGGCAGGAAATAGGGGGTCTTTCTTCCGCATGTCCCGAACAAAACGCCTGACAGAGATCGAGAAGATGCAGATCGTCCGCGAGGCCGCGGAGGGTGTGTCGACATCTGAGCTGGCTGAGCGTTTCGAGGTCACATCGCGGGCCGTGCGCTACGTTCTGAAAGCCGATGCCGAGCGTCAGATGGATGCCGCGATCCCGGTCTCGGCGGTCAGTGTGAAGGTCACGGCTGCGGAGCTTGAGGCGCTCGACGCGGTGTTGGCGAAGGCGGGGATCGAGAGCAGGGCCGAGGGGCTGCGGCGGCTCATCCAGGCGGCAGGTGGGGTGTTCGTTCCGGACGCGCAGATGGCAGCAGAGATGGCGCGCTACCGCGCCTCTCTGCACGAGGTTGGCAATGGGGTCGCGCAGATCGCCAAGCAGATGACGCGGGCCAACCAGATGGGGCAGGGGGCTAATGGTGGCACGCGTGCGGAGTTCTCCGAATTGCGCCTCGCGCAGATGCGCGGACTGGCGCGGTTCATCCTCGACTCCGCGGATGAGATCGACCTGCTCCTTCGGCGCCGTCGGGACGCGATGCAGCTCGAGGCCACGGCCGCGCTGAGGGAGTTTGCCCATGCGGCTGAATGATGCGGTTGACGCGGTCACCGGGGAGGTCTTCAGGGATGGCTGGAGCCGAATCCGAGGCTCGATGCAGGGGCTGTATGTCGCCAAGCAGAGCCAGCTTGCGCGCGCGGCAGCAGGGCATCGGCCAGCGGTCTTCAAGGCGATCCAGGGTGGGGGCACGCATACCAAATCGCAGCTGATGAACCAGCTCGACTACCTCACCACCAAGTCTACCCATATCGTGGACAGTAGCGGGTTCCTCGATGGCAAGGCGAAGCTCGAAGCGAAGGACATCAAGGACCTCACCGAGCGCTTTGCCAAGCGGTGGGACGCGGGCTTCAAGCCCAAGCTTGGTCAGACCACTCACATGCTCATGTCCTTCCCCATCGGCACGCGGGGCGAGGATGTGCGCGACATCGCGACGGATGTGGCTGAGCGGTTCTTCCAGACCGATGCGGGGCATTTCGACTACATCATCGCGGTGCATGAGGACCGCGATCATCCCCATGCGCATCTGGTGCTGAACCGCCGTTCGCAGGAAGGTGAGTTCTTCTTCCTCGGGCGCAACCATCGGTTCAACTATGACGATTTCCGCCTCGCCATGGTCGAGGAGGCGGAGAAGTATGGTGTGCGCCTGGAGGCCACGCGCCGGGTGGATCGCGGGGTTGTGCATTACCCCGCCCGGACCAGCGAAGTCTATGCGGCGAAAGAAGAGGGGCGCGCACCCCGCGAGCGGGAACGCGTGGGGCAGGACCTGACCCGGACGCTCGCGGAGATCGCCAACACCAGAACCGTCTACCATTCGCTTGCCGCGGAGGCTTCGCGCGAGGCCCGCGAGGATATTGCCGCAGCCCTCTTCCGCGCGGGCGAGGTGCTGGCGCGGGGCGGGCAGGTGGATCGAACAGGAGATGTCTATATGGCCGAGGATCAAAGTTTCGAGGATCTGAGAAGCCTCTATGCGGAGAAGCTGGCGCGGGTGCAGGGCATGATTGCCGAGAAGCCCGATGCGGAACGTCCAGTGCTGGAAAAACGCCTCATCGAAATTCAGGCGCAGGTCCAGCACATGCAGCCTCTCGGTTTGCGATCATCCACGCTGTCAGAGACACCCTCGGATGGTGGGATCTATTCCGAGGCGAACATCGACACCAACCAGCTTGAGCGTTTGGCCGAGCCCGACCTGAGAGCGCGCATTGACGCGGCGCTGCGGGGCACCGGGATCAGCACATCGGAAGTGGTGGCCCGGATCGAGACGGGCGCCTCAAATGCGGCTCTCGAGCATCAATGGATCGCCGATGATCTCTCCAAGGTGGCCGAGGCGCGCGATCTGAACCTCGAACGCCGCGCCGACTTGGAAAAGGCGCGTGACATCCTGAATGACGTGCATGTCGAGCTTGGCACGCTTCTGGAACGGCAGAACGTGCTGCGCCGGGATGGGGTCGTGGAGGAGAAAGCGGTCAGCGAGCGCTTCCACTATCACGAGGACGCGGTCCGGGCGATGGAAGGGACAATCCGACAGGAGATGCGCGCAGACGGCCTGACAGCGCAGCAGATCGAGGACCGGGATTGGCAGGTCGTCTCGCGGGCGGAGCGCCGGATCGAGACGGAGCAGCGCGCGTATCTCGAGGCACACCCGGAGCTGCTCGCACGTCCGGGCGATGTGATCGACCGGTCTGAGCCCTATAGGGAGTCCATCACTGATGCAGCCCGCGCCAGCGAGATCACCCGCGAGGTCGACCGGATCATGGAGGCACGCGACGTCCGCACGCCCGTTGCAGATGCAGTCGCGGATGACTTGCGCGCGCGCTATCCGGACATGCCGTCCCATCTTGCCCGTGGTCTCGGCGCGACCTATGCGGCCGTCGTCGAGATCCGGGACACGGAGGTCATCAATCAGGTCCGCCGCGAAACCGAGATGCGCGACAGGCTCGGGTCTGGCACGCGCGACGCACTCCTCGCAGCCCGCGGTGGGACTGCGCCGCAGTCTGACCGTGCCGACCGCCTTGCAGACGAGATTGCGCGTGTCCTGGACCATGAGCGGGCGGGGGAGTTGTCCGCGCCCTTCGAGACCGAGGCGGAGCGGGACGCTTTCCGGGGCGAGATCGCGCGGGTGCTTGATAACCGTCAACTTGAGCGGCTCACATCTGGCGATGCCGATGCGCTGGAAAAGGTTCTCGAGGACCGCCTCGACCGGCTCTATGTCGCCAAGGTCTACCTGCAATCGGATGCAGCGACGGCCAACACGGAGGCCCTGCGCCAGGTGGTCGATGATCTCGCCGACGCCGAGTATGAAAAACACCGCACCACAGACGTGGATGGCGAGACCGAGCGGGGTCAGGTCCATTGAGCGCCTCCATGGGAAAAGCGCGGATCGCCACAGGCGTCCTGTTGGTAACGCTGGTGACCGGGGCCATGGGCTATACCATCGCCTCGGCGGTGCTGACCTACCAGGATCTCGGGTTTGGGGCCGAGATCGATTTTGCCTATATCGCGCAGAACTATCTGGCGATCCTCGATCGCCGCCCGGAGGACGCGCAACTTATTCACCTGATCATCGGCAGCTTCGCCGCCGCCGGCCTCATGCTGAGCCTCGCCCTGTCGGGGTCCGCCCTGACACGCTTTGGCCAGACCCATTGGCAGAGTACGCGCGAGATGAAGGCCAATGGGTTCTTCGGGGCGCCAGGGACCGGGTTCATCCTCGGCAAGCTGGGGCCGCCGGGTTCCCGCGCCAATTACATTTGCTCGAAGGTTTTCCCGCATGCGCTGATCGTGGCGCCCACGGGCCGCGGCAAGACCACGGGCTTTGTCATTCCGAACCTGCTGACCTGGCAAGGCTCCGCCGTGACGCTCGATGTGAAGGGCGAGTGCTTTGAGGCCACGGCCCGTCACCGCGCAGCCCAGGGCGACAAGGTCTATCGTTTTGCCCCCACCGATTGGGAGGGTAAGCGCACGCATCGCTACAACCCGCTCTTGCGCATCTTTGAGTTGAAAGATCCCGCACGCCAGCAGATGGAATTGCAGCTCCTCGCGACGCTCTTCTTGCAGAGTGACAACGACCGGGTGCAGGGTCTCCTCAAGGGCGGGATCGATCTCTTCGTGGCGGCAGGCCTGTTGGCGTTCCAGCGCAAGCGTCCGACCTTGGGCGAGATCTACCGCATCGCGGCCTCGGGCGGGAACAAGCAGAAGGAGTATTTCGCGCGGGGCCATGAGGTCGACAACAGGGCCGCCAAGCTGATCTTCACGCGGCTCGCGTCGACCAACAACGATACGCTGACGTCTTACGTCTCGCTCCTGATGACCTCGGGGCTGGACCAGTGGCAGAACCCGGCCATAGATGAGGCGACGGCGGTGTCGGATTTTGATTTCCGCACGATCCGGAAAAAGCCCTTTTCGGTCTATCTCGTGGTCCAGCCGCTGATGGTAAAGCCACTGGCACCGCTGATCCGGCTCTTCTTTTCCGATCTCCTCTCCGCCATGCAGGAGAAGGATCCCGGGCCGGATGAACCCTGGCCCGTAATGATCATGCTCGACGAGTTCAATCGCCTCGGCAAGATGCCCATCGTGGTCGAGAGCATCGAGACCCTGCGTACCTATCGCGGCCATTTGGCCGTGGTCACCCAAACCATCCCCGCCCTCGATGAAATCTATGGCGAGAACACCCGCCGCGCCCTGCAGGGCAACGCGGGCGTGAAGCTCTACCTGACGCCCTCGGATGAAAAGACCGTCGAAGAGCTGAGCAAGGCGGTTGGCAAGACCACCAAGACCGTCATCACGCGCTCGCAGTCCATTGGCAAGAACCCCTTTGAAGGGCGCAGCCAATCCACACGGACCGAAGAAAGTTCCTTGCTGCCCGAAGATGAGGCGCGCCGCCTTCCCCTCGACGAGATCGTCATGGTGGTCGATGCGCAAATGCCGGTCCGGGCAAAGCGGATTCAGTACTTCGACGATCGGCTGTTCAAGGCGGTCCACGGGGCGCAGACAGGGGAGTTGCCGTTTCCGGAGTCGGGGGGAGGGGGGTTGCAGGGCACGCTGCCGCTGAGTGTTCAAGCGATGCCTTTGATCCCGCGTTCGGGTGGGGGAGCAGAGGATGAAACCATATCCGAAAGCGCGGATCAGGTGCGCGGCGAGGCAGAAATGCCACTGACGCGAGTTGACACCTCGCCAAAGAAGACAGCAGCTGTGGTTCAGGCGGTGGTCGCGGAGGAGCAGCGGCAGATGGAGATGGATTTTGTGTGGCAGATGCCATCGGATGATCTGACGCAAGGCACAGTTGATGAGGATGTACGGACGGCCGTGGATGGTCTGAGCGAGTTGGAGGCGACTTTGAAACAAAGCCTTTGAGGCGGTCTACCGATTTGTCGGGCGAGGGCTTTGATCGAAGTGAAAGGTAGGGCGAGGCTACGCTTCATTTGGAATGGTTCGCTGCTCTCTTAGTGAGATTGGACGCCCACATTTGCGGGCTGTGTGGTGGGCATGGCTACAGATACTGAATTTGCTAGTTCTCAACGTAGAACTGCGTTATTTGACCGGGAAATTTGGTTCCTAAGGAAAAAGCCGCTCCAAGCGCCCTTTCCGAATTGACTTCCAGAAGGACTTCCATAGACTTCCAGCTGCAACAGCAGGGGGTCTCATGAGTGGTAATTTCTACAATTTTGCAGCTATACGCGGCGTCCAGGCTGGAACCGAATATTATGTGATCATGGTGCCGCTCAAGATGGTGCCAAAGATTTTCGAATTCGACAGCCAAAACCTGCCCGCTGACCTGCGCGCTCAACGCGTTTTGTCAAATGTGCGCGTTCCCCAGATCGCATCCTATCTTTCGGAAAACTTCGAAGAATATACCCTTTCGTCGCTCTGCGCATCCGTGGACGGAGATCTGGAGTTTTCCCCGGCCAGCGACAGCCTCCAGTTTCGCAATGTCGGAGAGCTACGCCTCTCGATGACAGCCCGCATAGTCTTGAATGACGGTCAACACCGCCGCGCGGCAATTGAAGAAGCCTTGAAAGCGCGGCCCAAGCTCGAAAATGAAACGATCTCGGTAGTGCTCTTTGTGGATGAAGGCTTGGAGCGCTGCCAGCAAATGTTCGCAGACCTCAACAAGAATGCAGTGCGCCCATCCGGGTCCTTGAACGTCCTTTATGACCGCAGGAATCCCTTGGCGCGTTTGAGCACGCGGGTGCTGGAGGGCATACCGTTCTTCCAGGAATTCATTGAGCTTGAAAAAACGTCACTTTCAAACCGAGCCAAAAAGCTCTTTACCTTGTCCAGCCTGAATCAAGCCAACAAATGGCTGGCGGGACAAGAGGCGGACCGGTTTGGTGAAAACACCGAAAGCACTGTTATCGCGTATTGGCGTCAGGTTTCTGAAGTGATCCCAGACTGGCATAAACTGATGCGAGGCACGACAACGGCTGGTGATTTGCGCAAAGAAACGGTCCATGCCCACGGCGTCATGCTGCAAGCCTTTGGCGCCTTGGGGGCACGTCTCATCGCAGCAAAGCCAGATGGATGGGCGGAATGTTTGGCGCCCCTTGCAGAGATCAATTGGAGCAAGCGCAATGCGCAACTGTGGCGTCCTCGCGTGATGGGTGCGCGTGGCATGGATGGCAGCGTGAAATCCGTACATCTGGCGGCAAACGTCCTGATTGGGGCTGTTGGCTTGCCGCTAACTGAAAAAGAACAAGCGAATGAAGACGACTACTTGGCGTCATTGGCTGAGGAGAAAGTCGTCGCATGACAGCAAACACAGATACAAACTTTGCAAAAAAGGCAGGCATCGACCTAGTCGCCCTGCAGGATCATATCCGCACCGTTTACACGGCCGATGACCGGCCATGGGTGATCGGATACAGCGGCGGAAAAGATTCAACCTGCGCCCTGCAGCTGATCTGGAGTGCCGTGCGCGCGCTCCCAGAAGATGAACGACGCAAGCCAGTCTTCGTCTTGAGCTCCGACACGCTCGTCGAGACGCCGGTCATTGTAAACTACATCGATGACACCTTGGCCGCGATCAACGCAGCAGCGGCAGATCAGAATATGCCGATAACCGCGCAGAAGGTGGTTCCAGAGACCTCCGACAGTTTCTGGGTCAATCTGATCGGACGTGGATATCCCGCACCTTCAAAACGCTTCCGCTGGTGCACGGAGCGGCTGAAGATTGACCCCGCCAATGCTTTTATCAAGAACCGCGTTGCTGAATACGGCGAGGTCGTCATGGTTTTGGGCGTGAGGTCCGCTGAAAGTGCAACCCGTGCTCAGGTGATGTCGCTTCACAAGATCGATGGAACGGCTTTGTCACGTCATTCGACCTTACCGGGGGCTTTCGTGTTTACGCCGATCGAAGCGTTCAGTGTGGATGATGTCTGGGCCTTCCTCCTGCAAAACCCGTCGCCCTGGGATTCTGACAACCGCGACCTGCTCGCCATGTACCGGAATGCTCAAGCCGGCGAATGCCCGCTTGTGGTCGACAAGCAAACCGAAAGCTGTGGGAATTCCCGTTTCGGCTGTTGGGTCTGTACCGTCGTGACCAAAGACAAGGCGATGGAAGCGATGATCGACAATGGCGAAGAGTGGCTCGAACCCCTTCTCGATTTGCGTGACGAGCTGGCGGAAACGCAAAACCCGGACAGAAAAAGGGAATTCCGAGACTTCAAGCGGCGGGACGGTTCCGTGACGTTCGTTGGCGACTCAGAGACATCGATTCCGGGTCCTTACCTTTTTGCCTACAGAAAGGAACTGCTTCGCAAGGTCCTTGAAGCCCAAGAGCAGGTGAACGCCAAGGCACCTCCGGGGGAAAAGACGGTTCTCATTCAAGTCGAGGAGCTTCGGGAAATCCGTCGCATCTGGCGCAGTGAGCAAGGTGACTGGGGCGATGCTGTTTCTGAGACCGTGAAAGCGGTTACGGGCAAGGAGCTTCCTGCGGAAGCCGCTGATGGATTTGAGTTTCATGCTGATGACGCGAAAGTCCTCGCCGAGGTTTGCTCCAAGCATGACCTACCACCACGTCTCATGGCCCAGCTCCTGGAAGCAGAACGTTCTGTACGTGGTCTAAAGCGACGCACCCTCATTCACAGAAAAATCGCTTCCGTTCTTGAGCAGGAATGGCGTGACGAAACAACGGTCCTGAACGAACGCAAAGAGCGGCTGGAAAAGAACAAATCGACATCGTCCAACCCGCTATTTGAGATTGAATCATGATCCTCCAATCCCTACGTCTTGTGAATTTTGGTCTCTACGGCGGTGAGCACTGTTTTGAACTGGCTCCAGATGCAGACGGTAAGAAGCCCGTGGTTTTAGTGGTTGGACACAATGGAGCGGGAAAGACAACTTTCCTGGAATCTGTACGTTTGGCCCTTTACGGCAAACGCGCCCTTGGTGCCCGGGTTGGCCAAGTCGAATATGAGCGACATCTGCTCAAACGGATCAACAACTTTGCCACGGATCGCAGCGCCTCTGTCGCACTGGCCTTCAAGAGCCAACACCTCGGCAATGAGGATATATACACCGTGCGACGTTCTTGGGCCGCCCGCGGTGCGAGCGTAGTCGAAAGCCTCGAATTTGAACGCAATGGCGCCTCGGTCGACGATATCCCAAGCGAGGATTGGAACCACTATCTCGAGGACCTCATCCCGGCTGGAGTGTCGCAGCTCTTTTTCTTCGACGGAGAAAAGATCCAAGACATTGCGGACGACCAAGAAAACACTGGTCTGACCGATGCCATCAAATCCCTATTGGGGATCGACATTCTTGATCAGCTTCGGGGCGACCTTGCGCTCTACAAGTCACGCAGCATGGACCAGGAAGGGGATAATGACCTTGAAGGTCTCGGACGCGACCTGGAGATCGCCAAGTCTGATCTGGTCTTGGCTGAAGAAGAGATTGGATCTCTGTCGGCCAAACGTAAGCGGCTCGCACGCCGAAGTGAAGCATCACAAAAGGTCTTTGAGCAAGAGGGCGGCAGCATTGCGTTGAGCCGCGACACTCTATCGGAGGAACTCAAGCGCGTCGAAACTGACCTGACCAAGCAAACCAATGCACTCAAATCGCTTGTAAACGGCGTTGCACCTTTCGCCCTGGCTCCAAAACTCTTGGCAAGGTTTTCAGCCGATGTGGAGCTGGCCCGCGGACAGCAGTCGGCTCCCGCGATCGATGCCTTTGTTTCCAGTTTTCAGGAGGCTGTGGGCAAAGAGGACGCAAAATGGACGAAGGCTCATTTTGTGCGGCTTCGTGATTTCGCCGATCGCCTCCAAAGCTCTGGGTCAAGAATGGTCTTGAGCATGGAACCAGACTGGGTGATGGCGAAATTTGCTCAGGTCTCTGATGAACGGGTCAAGATGGCCACGCTTGCTGTACAACTGGCAGAGCTACAGAAGCAACGCACGATCTTGAAGGACCAGTTGAAGAACTTCCGGCCAGGCGCGGCGTCCGGTGCTTTTGAGGACTTAAAGAGCGCCGAATTTGAGCTCGGCGCTGTTGAAACAGAACTCAATCGCAAACATGCCGAGGCAACGCAGGCGCGTGCGCTGGTCGAACGCTTGGAACGTGAGTTGCGTAAGTCGCAAGACGCTGTCTTTGCTATGGTCAAGGCAGAAGAAAAGCGAGACTTGGCGACGCGGGCGCAGGCCGCGCTTAACGATTACGAAGAGCGCATTGTTGAACTGCGCCTCGCCTCTCTTTCCAAGCACTTCATTGACGCCTTTGGCGGGCTCGTTACGCGTAAGTCCCTTGTGCGCGATGTCATTGTCGATCCCAACACGTTTCAGCTGAAGCTTTTGGGCGAAGAGGGCAGAGAGATTACCCCGTCAGAACTCTCCGCTGGCGAGCGGCAACTTTTTGCTATCTCGATGCTATGGGCGCTTGGCCGAACAAGCGGAAGAGAACTGCCGATGATTATCGACACGCCATTGTCGCGCCTGGACCGACAGCACCGGACAAACCTGATGGCAAATTACGTGCCGCGGAGCTCTGCCCAAGTTATCATGCTGTGCACTGATACAGAGCTGACACCGGATCTAGCGGATATCATCACGCCTTATGTGAGCCGTCGCTTTGAGATCGGTTCGGTAGGCGGCGGACAGCGCACGGAGATTACTGTGCTGGAACCAGAGCAGGATGCACAGGTTTTGTTGGAGACGACCGATGCACATTAACAAGTTTCGAATTTCATCGACGGCCACAGGCCAGGTCAGGATCATCTCACAAAGATCAGGTCTCACACCGAACCTAGTGTGTCGTATGGCGATTTTGTCATCCTTTGAAGCAGGGCCCATTTCCGGCGTGGCTGATGACACAAGCGAGGGTCAAGAATTTAATGCCTACACGCTGTTTGGCGACTTCCAGCCTCTCTTCATTGACCTCTTGAAGTATGTTGAGTTTGGTCCCGAAGAGATCGAGACAGACGACACTGATTTGCTGGATCGCCTTCGGCTCCACATTGATCGTGGTGTTCGGCAACTCTCGGTCCGCCTCAAATCCCCTGCAGATGCGGCCGAGCTGGTCGCGGGGAGTGCGTAACGCGATGTCGGCACCGATTTATCTTGACCACAACGCTTCCACACCGATTGATCCGGAAGTCTTGGAGACGGTCATACGGGTCAGTCGGGATACATATGCCAACCCATCAAGTGTAGAGCACAGCCAAGGTTCAGCGGCAGCACGGGTTGTTGAGACTGCGCGCGGGCAGATTGCGGGCCATCTCAATTGCAAAGAAACCGAGCTTGTATTCACAGCCGGGTCCACTGAGGCAAACAATCTTGCGATCCTCGGTGCATTTCCTCGACTAAAGGAGGCAGGGCGCGCGCATCTGATCACCACGAAAATTGAGCACCCATCAGTTCTCGCCTGTTTCGATCATCTCGAAGGCCGCGGCGCGCGGGTCACGCGATTGGGCGCTGATGAAGGTGGTCAAGTCTCGCTCGATGAGCTGGTAGAGGCCTTAACCGATGAGACCGGCTTGGTCTCTATCATGGCCGCCAACAATGAGACGGGTGTGCTGCAACCCATCCTGCAAGCAGGTCAGCTTGCTGAGAACGCAGGGGCGCTGTTTCATACGGACTTCTCCCAGGCTTCGGCACTGGTGCCACTTGATCTAAAGAACTCGCCAATTCATCTGGCGAGTTTCTCCGGACACAAGGCCTATGGCCCAAAGGGAGTAGGGGCCCTGTACCGTTCGATCAGAAAGCCACGGGTGAATTTGGCCCCTGTGATGTTTGGCGGCGGGCAGGAGAAGGGCTTGAGGGCAGGGACCCTGAATACGCCTGGGATTGCGGGACTTGGACATGCATTTGAGCTCATCTCAAAGCACGTAGAACGTGACCGGGAACGGATTGGTGCCCTTCGAGATCAACTTGAAAGAGAACTCAAAGAGACCCTCCAAGTGCAGATTAATGGGAACACCCAGGCTCGGTTGCCCAACACGATTTCCATCACAATTAATGGTGTTGTCCCGCAGGCATTGATGCAAAAGCTCAGGAACGATCTTTGCTTCTCCGCATCGAGCGCCTGCGCAACAGAACATGTTGAAACCTCACATGTTCTGCTTGCTATGTTTGGCGACACTCCGAGAGCACGTAACGCGTTCCGATTGGGTCTGGGACGACAAACTCGCCGAGAAGACATCTCTCGGGTAGCTGATCTTTTTGGTCAAGCGGCTCACGAGCTTCTGCTCTTACGCAGTGCTTAGAGCGGCAAGCATGGCAATCGCTGCTAGACGTAGTGAATGAACTTCTGATCCATGAACAAGCCGGGCATGTCTGTTTCTTCTTCAGTGTGATCGACTGCATCTTCCGGAATTTCTTTTTGAACCGAAAAGATGAGTTCCTCGACCAAGTCGCCTTCATTAAACCAAACTTCATGATTTGCCTCCACTCGTGCAATAATAGCTTGAAGGAGAAATAGTACGAGGCGGATCTGAGCATGGAACAGCTCGGTCTGCGTATGACAGGTCTTGTCGTCAGAAGCCTCCCAATCTCGAGGTTCCAAACTCTGGATTTTTCCGTGAAGGATATCGTTCCGGAACTGGCGCAGTAATTCAGCTGAAATACCCAAATAACTGCCCGCAGCGATGGCCTCCTTGAAGGGCTTCTCTTGCGTGTTGATATAAGTACAAGCCCGCGAGTGCGCCTCAAACATTGCTTCATTAAGCCCAAAAATCGGCTGGTGGCCAAACCTTTCGAGTTTATGACGGACAGCCTGTGACGTTGGTTTTTTCCCACGCAAAAACAGAGCCTCACCCGCAATTTCAAAAGCGTTCCAAGCGCCTTGAAAGACAAGTTGTCCGGCAACAAACCTTTCTTTCACATCTGAGACGGCATTGTCGTAGTCGCGAGCCGAGCTGCACATCATACTTTCGTTGAAAACGTCGGTGTAGAGACCAACGCTCTGCAGAGACAGCGCTTGGTGAAGGTTATGATACACTCCGTCCCACGCTGGGCTGACACCTCCCCCTGAAAGACTGGAAACCACCCGAAGAACTCGCAGAGCGTGAGTTCTCAGGGGCGCCAAGTGAGTACCATCAGAGATCCTGGTTCGGCATGCCCAAAGCGCGTCGAAAGGTTCACTTTGCCGCCGTAACTGGTCTTGCAAAATGGTTTCCTGATTGTTCATTCTATATCCAAAGGCGTTTTCGAAGAGGTCGCAATCACTGCGAGCAAGATCCTAGACTTACTCTCCTCAAAACACATAGCGTTTGGAGGATTCAATTGGTAGATTGAAGGGATAGTGGGGCTCTTTTTGGTGCTTTTCTAGTGAGTTATCGGGGAGCCGTAAGCGGAAAACATGCTTTCAAGACTGGGCAAGAAACTCAAAGCTCTCGTGAGCAGGGAAACAGTGAAGACTGTGCCAACCGCTCTGGCCGCCAAAATAGGTGGGCAAAGTCGCTTGATCGCATCCGATGCTGAGAACGTCCCAAAGACTTGGTCAGCTGAACCTGAACCAAGCGGAGCCCCAACGGAATCACGTCAGGATCCGAAACCGGCTCCCGTGCTTGTCTTGGAGAACGTTTCTAGAACGCTTGACCAAACTGAAAGCACCCAGCTTGAAGAAACTACTGAAGCAAGCCAGACAGAAACAGCTGAGGCGAAGGTTGACGACACAGCGCCCGATAAACGGTTAGAAGCCAGGGCAAATTCTGACGACGATTTGACCGTCTTGAGGCTGGGCTTGGCCATCGATGAACCTCTTCATGGCATCTATTCCAAGAAGCCGGCCACGTACACTTCTAGCAGCCGGTCGCGCCAGTTAGAACGTCCCACTTCTCAAAATGTTCCAGAAGAAGAAGAACTTCTGGACTTGGCAATACAGAGTTTCGCATCAACGCGGCTGATCAATGTGTTGCGTAATGCCGAAGTTGAGCTGCCTGCAAATACGGTCGCTGCCTACATGCGAGCGCCTGACGCAGCGCGAGACGCTTTCAGGCAACTCGAAAACTTTGGCGAAAAGACCGCAATGGAACTCGATGACCTTGTCAGAAAGTTCGCGCGCGAAGCCGATCAGAACAGGCAAACCGCGGCTGACAGCATCGTCGATGTAGTAAGAGAAGCCGACTGCTCCGTTCGCCTATTGAACGCAATCTCAGCAAACTCCGATTGTCTGCCAGTCAATACTGTAAGCGGATACTTGAGCGCTCCGGAACGCTCTCGGCAAGCGTTCCTTAAACTGCCGAACCTTGGGCGCAAGTCGGCAGATGAACTCGATCAAGTTTTGCGCAGTTTCGTTCCGAGCGTAACTAATGCTGAAGGTCACCAAGAACTGATCTCAAACGAGGATGGCTACTTCCAACGAGCGATCCGCGCCGCCGAAATGTTCTTTTCCGGAATGCTGTATCCTGATGAACTGTTCGAATGGTCACCGCCGACCAGGCTCGCGAACCTCCTCAAAATTGATCAGTTAGAACATCGAAAGAGTCTTTTAGATTTCCTGAAGACATATGACGAAACCGCCTCACGCATCCGTTCGCTGCCGGGCTGCGGACGAAAGAGCATCGAACAGCTCGACGAAATCGTGTCCAAGTTGATCGAAGCGCGACTCTCAATTTGTGGTGCAGGTAGCGATATTACACTCGATCTTAGACGTTTGTTGCGTGGTGAATTTGTTTCGCACACATCGCTTGCGAGCATAGTTGAACTTGGAAATATCAAGCCTGAAGACATCAAAGACTCCGAAAGTGGTTCGATCGAAGAATTGACGGTAGCCGAAATCATTGAGCGATGTATCTCGTCCCTCAATGATAGGCAGCAAGACATTCTGCAGCGGCGATACGGTATAAACAGAGAGGAGACCGAAACGCTCGAGCAAGTCGCTTCCAGCTATGACGTGACGCGAGAGCGCATTCGTCAGATTGAGAAAAAAGCAAAGCAAAAGTTCGAGACGAAACGCACAAAGAAAATTTTGATTGGCGCGCTGGAGCAAGAAGGGTCGTTGGAAAAGCTCTTCAAGAACCGGAAAATCGTTTCTGAGGAACAGATCAGTGCTGTAAGCAATTTACTGACTCCTGGGGAACGTCTTGCGGTCGATTTGGCGTACGGCAGCTTGAGGTCGTTCCTAGACGCTGAAAGCGTTCGAACCGATGCAGGTTGGATTCAAGAACAAGATCTGCTCTTGATGAACCATGAGCCGGAAGATCTATCTGGATCACTCCGTCAGAGGATCGTGTCTGCAATCCGCGACCTACACCTTCCAATACGCTTGTCTGAGATTGCCTCTTCATTGCCAGACTATCCGCTTTCAGGAATCAAGAACGAGATGATCGAAAGACTGAGTGCAACTTTTCAAGGAGATATAGTTGTCGCCGCTCCACGGCTTCCAAGCTCCCTAAGGTGTGTACTGATCCTAAGAGAAGCAGGACATGCCATGCATTGCGAGGAGATTCGAGCAAGGATGCATGAGCTGTTCGGGAAGGATGAGAGCATTGGCCAAATTGGAAATACATTGGCAGGATTGGAAGAAGCTCTCATCGTTGAGAGAGGAATATATGATCTCTACGAGAACCTAATCCTTACTGACGAAGACATAAAGGAAATTAGGCACCGTACGATAGCGCACTTAGAACACGTTGGCGGGTTTGTGAGCGCTAAAGTTTTGTTCTCCGGCTTGTTCCAGGGGGAGACTGAACGTTTTGGGATCGCGTTTGGACCTTACATGCTCCTTGGCATTGTGCAGGACGACAAGCGCTTCGAGACCAGGCGGGGCCTGATGATCGGTCTCGCATCCGAAGACAACAAGTCTGAGTTCCGGGGCCTTGGTGAAGATGTTCTAACCGTTCTAACAGAAGCGAAACGGTCGATGACGCTCGTTGAGATTGCCGAGGAGCTTGAAGGCCGGAGAGATGTTTTGACAACGTCGATATCAATTGGCCTGGAAAATTCGCCTGAGGCGGTTTCGGTTGGTCGAGGGCGCTTTGACCTGACTGTACGGGTAATCGGGCCAGAAGAGCGCCAAGCAGACCTAACACTGGCTTGCGCAATCGCTTTGGTAAACGGCCCAAAGACGGCATTTGCTCTTTCAGAAGTACTGAGACCCGTTTGGGGCGAGATTCAGACAAGACCGCTACTGAGCTTTCTGAAAAACCGCGTAATTTTCGTCGTCGATCAAAAGATCGTTTCAATTATTGAGCTGCCCGAAGCGGTTGCGAAATACGTGGCAATTCGTGATCGACTTCTAGAGGTTGGCGGTATGGGCGTACCAGACGCTGAAGCCCTGCAAGATGCTCTCGACTCGCGCGGTGCGCCCGACCTGACGCGTCTCGACCACTTGTTCGCAAGCAAGGAAGACGAGCAGGGAGAAGGAGAAGAAATGCTTGGGATGATACTCGGGGATTTTGGTATTGATTGATGTCCCTTGAGACCTTGAAACTCCCTTTTTACGTCACAACGAGCGAGCATGATCCTGTAGCGGATTTCTTCGATCCTGTTCTTGAGCGCGCGCAACGGTATGACATTGCAGTCGGATATTTTAGCAGCGCGTGGTTGCGCGATGCGGCTCATGGCATGGCAACCTTCGCAATCAACGGCGGTAAAGCTAGGTGGGTGATCTCACCCGAGATATCTGTCGAAGACTTCAAGAGCCTTCAGGTTGACGGCCAACTGTCAGATCAGCGTGTCCAAGACTTCATTTCTCAGTCGTATGAAGACCTCTACGACCATCTTACACAACATACGCGAGAAGCGCTTGGGTGGCTTCTCCATGATGGCGTACTGACCTTCAAAGTTGGCATTCCCAAGAACAGGCTGTCCGGAATCATGCATGCCAAACAGGGCATCTTCACTGATGAGTTCGGAAGCCGAGTCGGATTCCAAGGATCGTACAATTTGACCGGCGGAGCTGGTACAAATTGGGAAGCTTTCAGCGTTTTTTGTGATTGGACATCAAGCGAAAGCCTAGAAAGAAACAACCGTATTGCGGGTTCCTTTGATCGAATGTGGAGAGGGCTCGATCCGAACTTGGCGCTGTTTGACCCTTCTTCAGCCGATCTTGAGAGATTCGTCAGCGCGGCCCGAGATAGCTCCAGACACTACGAATTGTTTCCGCCTGAAAAACCAAGTTCTCCTCGTGTACCTGAACACTTCCTGACTGACGGTCGCCTACGTGGCTACCAAGAAGAGGGGATACGTAAATGGTTCAAGAATAATGGTCGCGGGATTCTCCACATGGCAACGGGAACCGGCAAGACAGTGACTGCTTTGACGGCAGTGACGAGGCTGAATGATTTTGTCGCCCAGAAGAACGGCCAGCTTTGCATCGTTGTTACGGTTCCTTATCAACATCTTGCAGAACAATGGGCCCGAGAAGCTGAAGAGTTCGGGTTCGAACCTGTTTTGTGCTACGGCGGCGTCAACCGCTGGATGGAGGAATGCCAAAGGCGCCTGAATGAGCTGCGATCAAAGGCAACGCAGCACGTAATGCTCATCGCGGTCAATGCCTCTATGGCAGACAAGCCATTCCAGTCTGTTCTAGGTTCTTTTGATGGCAACATCCTATTTGTTGGCGATGAAGCGCATAATTTGGGTGCGCCATCTAACCTACAAGCGCTCCCAGAGGGAGCTGCATTTCGACTTGGATTGACGGCGACTCCTGATCGCTACGGCGATGAAGAAGGTACCGACGGTCTCAAGAGGTATTTCGGCGAGATTGTCTTGGACTACGGCTTGGACAAGGCGATCAGCGGAGGGCACCTCTGCCGATATCTGTATTACCCGATCCTTGTGCACTTGGACGAAGATGAACAAGACGAGTACGCGGAGCTATCCACGCGTATTGGAAGACTTTTTGGCCAAGCAGCCAAGCCTGATAGCGACAAAGGCGAACAGCTGAACCGATTGTTGATCAAACGGGCCCGTTTGGTAGGGAAAGCGCGAAACAAGCTGCCGGAGTTAATCAAGCTTCTGAAGCAACAGGGAGACGTCTCACATACTCTGATCTATTGCGGCGACAGCAAGGAAAATGGTCAGCGTTACATTGATACGGCGCTTGCGCGGGTAGGAGGCGAACTAGGGTTGAGGGCAAGCCCCTTCACTTCAGAAGAAAACAATGATGAGAGGTCGAGATTGCTGAAGCAGTTCGCGGCTGGAGACATACAAGCGCTGCTCGCTATCCGATGCCTAGATGAAGGCGTCGACGTACCAATGACGCGAACTGCTTACATCTTGGCTTCATCTGCAAACCCAAAAGAGTTTGTCCAAAGACGAGGTAGAGTACTTCGGCGCTCTGAAGGGAAGACCAGAGCATACATCTATGACTTTATCGTTGTGCCGGATCTAGAAAAATTGTCAGATCAGGCTCCATCCAACGTAGAGCGAACCCTGATGAAACGCGAACTGGCGAGGTTCAACGAATTTGCTACGCTTGCAGAAAACCACGGTGAAGCGCTCTCAGCGATCACCGAGATTAAGAAGAGCCTTAACCTCCTCGACCATTAACGGATATGATGCACGAAATTTCAAAAGGACGCATTTAGAATGAGCGAGCGCACTAAGTCCCCAAAGCAAATTCTCGAAGCCGCCTCCCCAAAAGCGAGAAAAGTCGTGAACGAGATACTATCCATTGAGCATGAGTATCAGAGCTATCGAAACATTGGGGCAGCTGGTAGCGTTGAAAAAGAGATTGCTGCGCGGATCAAGCAACTCATTGAGCGTGAGGTAAAGCGGTGAGGATACTTCGTCTAAAACTCAAGAACTTTCGTCAATTCTATGGCGAGTGTGAGCTCAGGTTCCTTTCCGACGATACATCAAGAATCACCGTTATTCATGGCGAAAACGGATCTGGAAAAACCTCGCTACTGAACGCATTCAAGTGGGTTCTCTACGGGAAGACGGACTTTGATACCGGCGAGCAAACAATCCTTAACGAACTTGCTTTGTCTGAAATCGCTCCTGGAGCGGTTACGGAGCTAAGTATTGAGCTTAAATTCGAGCATGAAGAGGCCACGTACACTGTTCACCGAAAACAGGAATTCAAGCGGACTGGCGAAGCGCTAGACGCCGAACCAATCGGAAAATCAGTTCCAATCCTGTCTTGGATAGATGAACGTGGCAAGTACGAAACGGCTAAAAACCCAGCCAATCGTATCAATCAATTGATACCGGAGCAGATGCACTCGTACTTCTTCTTCAATGGGGAGCGGATCGAAAAACTTGCGAATGTATCTGCTTCTGGTGAAATCCGAGATGCCATTAAGACCTTAATGGGGTTGGAGATTATTGACCGCGCGAGTGATCATCTAGGTCGTTTGGTAATCAAGGACCTGCGCAAAGAAGCAAGCGAAACGGCTTCAGCTGATTACCGCGAGCTTCTTGAGAAAGAGGCAAAGATCAATACTGAGACAGATCAACTCAAACAGGAACGGGACACTGCGACGAAATCAAGTAAGGGCTTCCAGACGGAACTAGATGCCATCAACGCGTCATACGAGCAGATTGCTGATGTCAAGGCAAAGGCAGAACAGAGACGAAGTTTGGAGAACGAAAGAGGCACAATCGAAGGCGAGCTTGAGAGTCTAAGCCAAGAGAGAATGGAGCTGGTATCACAAACTGGTGCACTGGCTTTTCTGAACGATACCGTTACATCTGTCTCCAACGTTCTGGAGGATTGTCGGAAGAAGGGCGAGCTGCCGTACAAGATTAGGCGGACCTTCATCGACGACTTGCTGCACGATGCGAAGTGCATTTGCGGCACAGAACTACAGGAGGGCTCGCAGGCTAGAGCTGCTCTCGAAGGTTATCGAGATCAGGCAACTGGTGAGGATCTGGAGGCCGCGTTTACAGATGTTGTGAGCAACCTAAGAGCAATGCCACGTGAGAGAAATCGGCTATATGCACAGCTCTCGACTTGGTCAGCAAAAGAGAGCGACTACAACAAACGCCTAAAGGCGATTTCTGAAGAGCTCGACGAGATCAGCAGCAGCTTGGGGTCTTCAGATATTGAAGATGTCAAACGCCTTGAAGAGCGGCGGAACGAGTTGACACAACTGCAAGCGGAAGAGCGCTTGAAAATCATCAAGGCGAAAGATGCGATCGAACTGCTGAACGACGATCTGGCCAAGATCAAAAAAGAGATCGAAAAAGTCCAATCCAAATCTCAAAAAGAAGACTTGGCAAGACAGAAGCTTGAGTTTGCAGAAGCCTGCAAGAATCTCGTGGACAGTCTTCATGAGGCTCTGGCCGAGGAGACGCGACACCATCTCTCGTCCAAGGTCAATGACACCTTCCAGAGTATCCTACGTAAAGACTTTTATGCGGAAATTGATCAAGACTACACCTTGAGAATATTCAAAGACGTCCCGGGGGTGGGGAAGCAGCCCGTTTCTGAGAAGTCGACGGGTGAGAACCAGGTCATCAGCTTGAGCTTTATTGCGAGCTTGGTAAACCTCGCAAAGGAACGCAATAAAGCAAAAACGACCTTCTTCAAGGGCGGCGTTTATCCACTGATTATGGATTCACCATTTGGCGCTTTGGATCGTGAATACCGGGAGAAGATCGCACAGCACATTCCCGATCTCGCCGACCAAGTCATTATCTTTGCATCTAACTCCCAATGGAGCAAAGAAGTCGACGATAAGTGTCGCCCATTTATCGGTAAAGAGTACAGCTTGGTCTATCACGCCCCAAAGTCGAAGGGCCGTGAGGAAGATAGTGACTACGTCAAGCGTACCGATGGGCCTGAGTTCACGAAGATTGAGGAGGGCTATCTTGGCCACTAGAGTAAGACGACCCGCCGAATTCGAAGAAATGCTGAGCGAGTTACGGGACGAAGGTATTTTCCCAACTTTCAAGGATGCGCTTGTCTTCGCGGCTGCTCTAGGTTTCCGCCGCGGTAATCGGAAATCCTTCCAGAAGAGCTCTGAACCGATCGATCTTGAAGTATTCAGAGGCGACTTTGATCGCACGATCATGAGCATGATTGCGATCGAAGAAAACAGCGATCCGAAGATGCTTGCTCCTTCGAACGAAGCCGAGCGTGTCTTGTGCTTTGAAGAGTATGCGAACGGAGGTCTTGAGATCATGAAGCGTGAAATCTCGGACGGCAAACAAGACTGGCGGGAAGGGCTGCTATCCCTAATTCATAGGGAAGAGAGTGACCAGACCATTCTTGATGATATTACCGAACTCGCAAATTTTTAGGGTTTAAACGTCGGACCAAGCTAGATGCCATTGCTTCACACGTTTCGTCTGGCTTGGTCGACTATCCTTTCAATTTCCTTAGCTTGATCGTCTGTAAGATTTTGTTCCAATTTAAGAATGAAAAAGAGTACCCTTCGGATCTGAGTGCGACCTTGTCCTGAAGCTTGCTGGAATGCCTCATGCGTAAAATCAACAGTTGCAATAGGCGCAAGTCGCTCTAGAAACCACTCTTCCGAAAAATCCATATCTTTCAACGCCAAAGGCGATAAGGCTCTGAGAGTATCAAATAGCGCCTGCATTCCTACTGTCTTTGTGAGATAGGAACTGATCCCCAGTTCAGTTCCGTAGGCTTTAAAAACAGCGTTGAAAAAATTCGACACGGCTCCCAGTAGAACCTTGTCGCGAGTCTCTAGGTAGATTGAACGAAGCGGTGACCTGTCTGCGTGCGTAGATACACCCAATTTCGATCTATTATTTTCTCGCCCTGTTCTCAGTTCATCAGCGTCTCTTTTGGGTGAGGTCGAAATCAGACGCGTAATCCCATCAACTATAGTCGCAGTAGATATCATCCATCGGTTATCGGCTTTTGCCTCTGCTCGCGTTATAGCAAAGTCATTTTCCGCCGCTACCAAAATACGACGATACAACGGGCTGGATGGATCTGTGTTGAGTTTTCTAGATAAAAAAACCGCGAGCTTCTCAGGAGACCAAAACTCCGGTGGTTCTTCATCAATGTTGTATCCAAAGAGTTCATAAGTTTGACTGCGGTCTACTGGTTTCTGGGTAGAGTTGATGGTAGCAAAAAGATATGCCTGATATGGCCGTGGGAGGTCCAGAAATACCGAGCACAGGATGGACATTCCAAGGCGTCGCTCAGCGGCTTCCGTAAACCCGAATAGGCGATGCTGCCCATCAATAATTGGCGCTAGCGGTTCCGAAGTAGGGATGATCAACTGACAGCATCCACTCCCTTCGGTGTCCTCTTCAACTCTCCACTTTTTGGTGGTGTCACTCAAAGACAGGCCATCCGCCATAACGTAATTTGCGGCGAGGATTATTGAGTTCGGGAACGCTACTTCGGAAGTGCCGATGTACCGACCAATTTCTTTGAGACGTTTTTGATCGATGTCTCTCTGCGACCCATCCAATCGATAGCTATCACCGTCCATCACTGCTCGAAGGCGATCCGTATAGCAGACTTTAAGTAGGGTTTTCGCTGGAATTGCGACAGCATAGAACTCACCCAATGGCTGTTCAATGCGAATTGCTGGAAACCGAGCAAACTCAGATGAAACTTGGTCCGCGCTCATAGCTTGAATCCACCGTTGTCACCTGCGACTGCATCGTCTAACTCGCCGCCAAGCGCCTCGACTGCAGGTACTTGAGAGTATTTGCCGTCATCCCAGTTCGCGATCCACCAAGTAAGAACGGCAATAATTGTGCCTGAAATCAAATAGATAAAGCCATCCCCTTGTGATACGTGATCTTTGAGAGCAGCCATAATTGCTAGAAAAATTATGACCAGTAGGAGCACAATCGCAAAAGAACGGAGGTTCTTTTGTGTATCCTCAACGACAATAATTTGCATACATGACAATGATCCTAAGCCTGCAAAGAACGTGAGAATTGACTTGGCAACGCTTGGATCTTGCCAAATGCTCGACGGGGATACTTGCGATATTCCAGTTTGGCCCGGAGCTGCCAGCGTAAGCCATGCCTCCGCCACCGCCACCCAAACACCCGTCGCACCGATCATCATAGAGGCCAAGAAGAAGAACACGTAAGAAGGTTGGCCAAGAGGGCTAATAAGGCGTTTGGAAAGAGCCGTCATTAGTATCCTCCATTCAGAAGGTGTGTCGTCCTGCCGTTCCTTCGTCCGAAATATCTGGAATAATTTCATGCCCATTGAGACCTCTGCATCGACTTTCGTAGCAAGAGACCAAAGCTTTGCACTTCTACGAACATTAAACCCACATTACGGGCGTTTTTGTCCCAGACAAGAGCAAGTCCATCGAGCAGCAAAGACAAGAATCCTAACGAAATGGGTCATTGGCAGTATCTGCCGTCGCTGATCGGTGCAAAAAGTCGTATTTAGGCTGTTCACCGTCTGCCAAGCCTGCCGAGTCTTGAAAGCTGTGCCAGCATTCGGGCGCCTGTTCCGGTTGCGTCACCCGGACGAGCCGCAGTTGGCCCTCCAGCAGTATTTGGCCGGCTCGGCAAGGCTTGCACGCCGAAGAATTGTCGCGCTCGAAGGGCTGCGTATTCAGCCCCAGTTGCGCCACCGATGGCATAGCGATTGTAAACTTGTTGGCTACCTGCAAGCCCTCTGGCGAAGGCATAGCTTCCCCCGAACCCGGCTGAGAGTGCTGGCATCATGATGTTTCCGGAAATCGCCCGAACCAAGAAAGGCGTTGCTATGATGAAACCCTTTGCCATCAGCACCATCATGAAAAATGGGATAAGGGCCCCTATGTTCGAGGCTCCCTCCGGGTCGCCAAGCTCGGCAAGAAGCGCCCGAGAGACCCCTGTGATCGTCGCGAACACTCCGGCGACGACGATCGGATACATCGCGAATGAAATGAGCGCGGATAACCAGCGCGCGAAATAATCCTTGGTCACCTCGAACAGGGTCAAGAAGATCATCACTGGCGCAATGCCAATTAGCAGAGCGATCATGAGCCGGGACGCCACAACAATGAACGCCGCCAACCCGCCAAGAATCGAGAGCAGCAGAACCCCAACTGTGTCAAGCAAGGCACCCGCCATCCAGTTCAGCTCAGATCCCGCAGCATTCAGATAGTCCCCGAGCGCTGCGATCAGATCGTCGAATTCCTCCGCAAAGGTACCGGACGGACCTGGTGATCCGCCGCCGACAGAAGCCACAAGGGCCCCGGCAATGCTGTCGATCCCATTCAGTATCGCTGAGGCGAGCGCATTGAATTGGAGCCAATTGGCTGCGAAGACCCCTATCAGCCCCACCTTTACGGCCAGCCAAAAGGCAGTTCGCCCATCCATGGCGCGATACTGGTAGATCATGTTGATGAAGACCAGAATGACAACTAGTGTTGTGCCCAGAACCAGCAACGTGCCGACCGTTGCTGCGACCGCACCAAACTGAGTTTCGGCAGCGGTATCTAGATACCCTTCGGACGTTTCCACGAAGTAGGTGACGACACTCATGGATTGCTACCAGTTGCCAACTGCTTCGCAGATTGGCATGGCGGCGCGGCGCAGTTCATTTGCCTGTCGTCGGTATTCGGACGTCGCTTCGACAACGTCCCAATATTCAGATGAAGCATAGCGCTCGGTGTAGAAGCGTACGGCGTCCTCCCAAGTTGGATACCGTGTGAGACAGTCGCAGTTTTGCGAGTCTACGACGCGCTCCATGCTTTGAGCCCGATATATCTGTTGGATCAAAAGGCGCTTGTAGGATTCGCGCACATTGATGTTCTGCATCCATTCCGGCTCGGGTGGTTGGTCTGGGCAAACATTTGGGTGGTTGTCGAGCGTTGGGATCAGGTTCCACTCTGCTACGCCAGCAGTTGTGCCAAAGATCAAGAGCAGGCCAGCGACTGCAATAGCCCGTGTCATTCCGATGCCGCCTTCATTGTACCAGTCTCACGCTTCAAGAAAGTGGTGTAGCCGTAGTCGCCGGCTTCGGCGGTGATAACCTCCCACCCTTCCGCGCCGCGCTCATTCAAAGCACGTCGCACCTCGTCGTAGTCCTTTTGCTTCTTCACCGGAAAGAACAGGATGTCATATTCAAAGGTTTTCATGGGGAAGTTCCAATCTCAGTTGCGCCGGGGAGGTAGAATTCGGTGATGCCGCGTTTGCCGTCATGCCGACCGGCCTGGATGATCACGTCGATGGAGTTCTCGATGTACTGGATCATGTCGGCATAGGTCATCGGGATCTCGGTCTTGAGTGCTGCGATCGCGAGGCGCTGCACGGCCAGTTGCGGGGTTTCGGCATGCAGCGTGGTCATGGACCCGCCATGGCCGGTGTTGATGGCTTCCAGAAAGGTCATGGCCTCCTTGCCACGCACCTCGCCCAGGATGATCCGGTCGGGGCGCATGCGCAGCGTGGCGGTGAGAAGCACATCGGCGGTCTGGAATTCTGCGTCGCGATTGGCGATGAGTGTCACGGCATTGGGCTGGGTCGGCAGAAGCTCGGCGGCTTCTTCGATGGTGACGATGCGTTCCTCGGCCGGTACGTGAGAGAGGATCTTGCGCGCGGCGACGGTCTTGCCGGTGGAGGTGCCACCCGAGACGATCATGTTGAGTTTGTTCTCGACGCAGAAGGCCAGCGCATCATCGATCAAACCCGCGGTCACCACTGCGCGCAAGGCGCGCTTCTTTTCGACGCGCAGGTCTTCGAGCTTGCGCTCTTTGCCATAGAGAAAATCGAGCGCGATGCCTTCAAGCGGCAGGCTTGAGAAGAACCGCAGGCTGATTGACATGGCCGAGAGCACTGCGGGCGGGGTGATGACCTGTGCGCGGATCGGGCGCCCCTTGTAGGTGATCGAGACCGAGACGATGGGGCGGTCCTTGCTCATCGTGGTATTGGCCGAGGAGGCGATCTGGTTGCCGAGGTCCCTGACCTGAACGCCCGTCAGCCTTTGATCCAGCGCGCGCATGAAATGATCGCCCTGGAATTCGCCCCAGCAGGTCCCGTCTGGGTTGATGCAGATCTCGATGACATCGTCGCGAGCGGCGGCGTCGATCCGGTCGAGCGAGGTTTCGAGATAGCTCAGCGACATGGGCTCAGAATATCTCCAGATCGCGGTCGACCATGACGGTGACGCGCGCGCCCTGGTCGACATAGATGACGGGGCCGATGGAGAGGTAATCGCCTATGACGCTGTCCGTGGCATCTGCCAGATCATCGCCAACGTCTTCGAGAACGTCGGCGGCAGTCTCATCCTGGACCTCGGAGGCGGCGGCACTTGGTGCCGCGGAAATCAGCGAGATCAGGGCGGCCGACCCGAAACGCTCGGCAAAACGCGTGTCCACGAAACCCGTGACGCCGGAGCGGCCAAGTTCATCGCCCCCGAAAGAACTGATCTGGACGGTCTGGCCCGCGGGCAGGATGATCCGGTCCCAGGCGATCGTGACGCGGCGCTGCGCGATATCGACGCCCGCGCGGTAACGCCCGATGAGACGCGATCCGCGCGGGATCAGGAGGCGCGTGCCATCGACGCTGTAGACATCCTCGGAGACCACGGCACGGGTCTGGCCGGGCAGGGAGCTGTCGAGGGCAGTTTCCATGACGGCCTGGATCATCGTGCCCTGGATGATGGTGTTGGAGGGATTGGCGATGACTTCTGCCTGCGTCACCGAAGTGGGCAACGCGCCGTTCAGCACAAAATCCGTCACTTCCCCAAAGGTCCGTTCGGTCAGAGCCGTCTCATTCGCACCCGAGGCACCACCAAAGGCGATGGTGGGCGAGGCGATGCGCCGCTCCTGGAAGGCGCGTTCCTCCGCCGCGCGGCGTTCAAGTTCTGCCAGCCGCCGTGCCTCTTCCTCGCGGCGGAGCCGTTCTTCCTCCCGCGCGCGCAATTCGTCCTCGGTAGGACCGACGGGTGCCGGAAGCGGGCGGTTAGCCTCGAGCTGCGCAAGTTCGAGGTCCATGCGGATTTGCTCCAACTCCCGATCGCGGGCAGTGAGTTCGTCTCGGAATTGCTGCTGTGCGGCTTCCGAGGCGGCTTGCAGCGCCGCGATCTGCGTGGTCAGCGCATCGATCGCTTCGGCGGCAGCCGTGTCTTCCTCGACCACCGGTTCGGGGGCGTTGCGCAATTCCTCGATCTGGGCCTGAAGGGCGGCGAGTTGCGCCAAAAGCTCGGCGTTCGGTTCCACCGGTTCCGGTGCGACCAGAACGACTTCGGGCTCGGGTGGGGGGAGGGTTTCGATCGCGCCAAACCCGTCGCCTTCGTTCTGGAACACGTCCGGCGTGGCCGTAGGCAGAGCTTCCTCTTCCTCGGGCTGGGAGAGGAGATAGAGCAATGCACCGCCGGCACCGATCACGAGGACGACGACTAATGCGAGCAGCGGTGAGCGCCGTGGGGCAGGGGGCGAACCTGCGCCTTTGCCCTGCTCGAGGGCGGCGAGTCGTTTTTCGAGGTCCGCGTTTCCGGTATCGCTCATGATCCCACCCCCGCAGGCGGTGTGGCCTCGATACAGACTACCTCTTCCCCGATCCGCAGGACCCACTGCCTGTTCACCCCCGAGACTCGGATCACGCCGTCCTCGGTGGCTTGCGTGTTGACCGTGCGCTCACGGCTATTGGCGTAACGGAAGATCGCGGGCACCGGCGCGTTCCGCGGAAATTCAAAATACGTGAAGGTCCCGTCATCCCAGACGCGGGTCGGGGTGAATTCGGTGCGGGCGCTAGCACTGTAATTGTAGTTTGGCGCTTGGGCCGCGATGGCATGCGTGGGCCGCGCATTGTCTTCGGGGTAGCGGAACTGCACGACGTAGAAAGTCGGGCTGCGGGTCTCCTGGACATTGAAGTAGTAGCTGCGGCGGTTGGTATAGACGGTCACATTGGTATGGACACCGCGCGCAACGGGCTTGATCGCGAAGGCCTGGCCGCCCGGCACGCCGTCGATCTCAAAGCCCTCCGTGTCGCCCGCGATGATTGAGCGGATGCTTTCGCCCTCGCCGAACTCGACCGTGGTCACATGGGTGAGCGACACGCTGAGGCGGTAGACCTGACCCTCCTGGTAGGTGGCCAGCCGCACCCGATTGTCGTTGGGCCCGCCGCGCGGGATCGCTTCGGCATGGGCGAGGACCGGCAGCAGGGCAACTAGGCCAGCAACAAAGAACTTACTGATCAAACTAGTTCTCCAATCTGTCGGAGCGGATGGAATATTCGAGGACGGTGAAGCCGAATGGATTGGTCCAGACCTCATCGATGGAGCGGCGGGTCTCCGGGCGGAACTCGAAAAGAAGCGTCGCAGTGAAGAGGCCGGTCTGGGTGCCGTTAATGGACGTCAGGCGCTTGCGCAGGCGGACCGTCGCGCGGTTGGTTCCGATCCGGTTGATGCTGAGGATTTCCACGTCGAGCCGAGCATTGGGGCCATAGACCGTCGGCGGGTAATTCTCGTTGGCGCTGTTCCAGATCTGGCGCAGCCCGCTCTCGGCAGCTCCGTCCGAGCGGCGCAGGACGCTGCGGATGCGCAGGTCGTTGTCGAGCTGGTTGTAGACCTCGCGGTCGGTCACATAGCGGAACACTTCCGCCTCGATGATCGCCTGGTTGGCTGTGACCGAAGTCGCGCCCACTGAAGCCTCGGGCAGGGCAAAGCCGGTGGCGGGATCATAGGGCACGACCACAGGCGGCGGATCGACATCGAGAATTGCGACAGCCGCCGCACTCAGGCATCCGAGAATGCCGAAGACGAGCCCGATGAGCCCAAGGCGCTGCCAGAGCCGTTCACGGCGCAGGGCACCATAGACCAGCTCTTCTTCGATGATTTCTTGTTCACTCGCCACCCGTCATGCCCCCGCGATCAGTCTGCCCGGAGGTCTGGCAAGGTGAAATCCATGAAGCGCTGCTCCTCGGCGATGGTGGCGGCATCGATCACGCCGCCGGTGCCATCGCCCACGGTCTGGATGGCTTCGAGTTGCCACATGGCGACCAGCGCAATGGCGAGCTCCGCGGTCACGCGCGTGTTGAGGTCGATACTTTCCTTGAGTTCGTCCATGTCGTCGATGAGCCCGACAAGGCGGTCTACCCGCTCGAGCGATTGGCCGGCATCCTCATAGCTGTTCTGGGCGGCGGCTGAGACGAGCGCGCCGGTTGTTGCCTGCGTGGCCACACGGTTGGCCCCGGGATTGCCGCTGGTGGCCATTTCCGAGAGCGTGTCTTCATCGAAGCCGAGATCGGCCAGAACCCGGTCCATCTGGGTTTCGATCTCGCCTGCGCCAGAACCGGACAGGCCGGAGAAATCCCCCGTCTTGATCGCCTCAATCGTGGCGAGGATGTCGCCGAACTCCTGGTCGAGCAGGCCGTTCAGCTCATCTTCCATCTCGGTGCGGATGATTTCCGGAAGCTCGGCAAGGCGGGTGAGGGCCTCGTAGGTGCGTTGCAATTCGCCAAGTTGATCCGTGAGTGTGGCAAGCTGTTCGCGGAGCTGCGTCAGCTGCTCGTTCTGCAGGATCTCGTCTTCGATCATCTGCCGGAGCTGCTGGATGTTTTGCGCGATGTTCTGGGTATCGACGACGGGCACGCCTTGTGCTGCGGCAGGGGGTAGGGCGCTGAACTGCAAGCCAACGCCAAGTGTCGTGGCCAAGGCCGCTCTCAGAAACTTCCGTCTCATCAATCAATCTCCCTGATCGTAAAATCCATGAACGCGCCTTCGGCCATGCGGGCGCTGGCCTGGGCCAGCTCCTCGGCAGAGAGCACGCGGGTGCGGGCGGCCTGAAGCCGGATGCGGGCGGCCACGAGACGCACGAGTTCGGCGCGGGCATAGGTATTGAGCGCGACGCTTTCCTGTACGTCTTCCGTCGCGGAAATCCGCGTGACGATGTCTTGGATACGCAGGGCAGCTTGCCTGATCGCGGCGGGCGAGTTGTTGCCATAGAAAGCCGCGCCATGCCCGGTCATCGAGAGGTTGGCATTGGCCAGAAGCGCGGGGTCGATCGTGCCGAGCGCGTCTATCCCGCCGATGCGGCTCAGATAGAGATTGTAGCGTTCGGGAATGACCGTGACGTAGTGCTGGGTCTCGGCGAAAGGCGGCACGCCCCCATATTCGAACACGCGACCGGGTCCGGCGTTATAGGCCGCGAGGGCGTTGATGATGTTGCCATCGAAGGTGTTGAGTTGTGTCGCGAGATAGCGTGCGCCGCCATGCACCTGCAGGTAGGGGCTGTCGTAATACTCCGGGTTGATGCCCAGATCGCTGGCGGTGCCCGGCATGATCTGGGTGAGACCATAGGCGCCGACGGGAGAGCGTGCACCGATGGTGAAACGGCTTTCCTGCCAGATCAGCGCCTGTAGGAGTGCGCGCCATTGGACCGGGGAGAGGCCCGCGCGGCCCACGCCCGCAAACCCGCTGGTTTCTTGAGCGACGCGGATGATGAGTTGCTCGATGTTCTCGGCGGCGTCGCCGAACATCTGTGCACCGCCGGGATTGGGGTCGATCTCACCCGTGCCATAGACAGCCTCGACGGACCGCGCCGGATCGCCGCTGCCGCTTTCCAGCCCAGAGACCATCGCGGGCAGGCCCTGACCGCCGAAGCTGGTCTGGGCATCGAGGATGCGCTGCAGGGTTGCGAGTTGCTTGCGTTCGATCTCGGCAATGAGTTCGCGTACGGCGAGCTTGTCGGCCTGAATGGCCAAGTCAGCCTCGCGGTCGCTGGTCTCGACGATATCGCGCGCGGTCAGCCCGCTGTCATTGGTCGGCACACCTTGGGACAGGGCGAGACCGGGCAGCAGGCAAAGCGCCAGGATATGGGGCAGCTTAGACCTCAACGTCACCCTCCGGTGCGCCAAGCGGTGTGAAGCTGCAATCGGGCGCGACGGGTGCCGTGGACGCAAGGAATGTGAAGCAGTTCGCCTGCGGCTCCCGGTACTGGGTGCAGGAGGCCAGCGCGCCAAGCACAGCCAAAGCGATAAGAATACGGATCATGAAAGCCTCCAAAAATCTGGGCGGTCGCGGTAATCGGCGCCGACAAGCGCTTCGCCCTTTTCCATGCCGCCAAGGATCGTGAGATTGGGCCCAAGGGCGCTCAGATCGGCATCAACGACGATTGAGCCCTGATCGTCGCGGATCAGTGCGAGGCGGCTGTTGCTGCCCGTGTTGAGAAGGACGTCGAGCTCCTTCTCCGTGAGGTTCAGCATGGCGTAATCCGAGGCACTGGCGCGGATATTGGGCAGCAGGATCTGCGTCGGAACGGCTTCGACGATGGTCTTGCCGGTCCGGGTGCGCTCAAGCTGGCTGGCATATTGCGTCATCATCACCGCTACGGTGTTCTGCTTGCGCGCAGTCACGAGCCAGTTCGACAGCCGTTCGGCGAAATATGCGTTGTCGAGCGCCTTCCAGGCCTCGTCGATCACGATGATGGTGGGGCGGCGGTCCTCGATCTCGCGTTCGACCCGGCGGAAGAGATAGGACAGGACCGCCATCCGCTCCTTGTCGGCTTCGCTGTCGAGAATGCCGGTCAGATCGAAGCCCACCACATCGCCTTTGAGCGAGAACGTGTCCTCGAGGCTCTGCCCGAAGATCCAGCCGTAGCGGCCGTCTTCGGTCCACTCGAGCAGGCGCTGGTGCAGATCGCCGCCATCGTCGGTGGACACAAAAAGCGATGCGAAATCCCGCCAGTTCCGCAAGGCGGGGTTTGTGGCCTGCGCGTTCTGGCGCACGACTTCTTGGATGCGATTGGTCTGGGCAGGAGTGAGCGGCTTGTCGGCGCGGTAGAGCAGGGTGGCAAGCCAGTCCGAGAGCCAGGCGGTGCCGCGCGCATCGGTCTCGGTCCAGAGCGGGTTGAGGCCCGTGGGCTGACCGGCGTTCAGGGACGCGTAGCGCCCGCCATTGGCGCGGACCGCCATCTCCATACCAAGACGGTAATCGAAGACGAAGATCCGCGCGCCTGCGCGACGGGCTTGCGTCATCAGAAAGGCGGACAGCACCGATTTGCCCGACCCGGGCCGACCCATGATCAGGGTATGCCCGCTGGTCGGTTCTTTGTCCGGGCTGCCCTGCTCGTGGTAGGAAAACCGGTAGGCGCTCTGCTCGGGCGTGGGCAGATAGGTGATGACCTTGCCCCAAGGGGTTTTCTCAGCAGGTTTGCCAAGCTGCGTGCGATGAAACGCCCCAAAATCCGCGAAGTTGCGGTTGGTGATCGCACTGGCACGCACGCGCTTGGGCTGGTTGCCGGGATGCTGGCTGAGGTAATGCGCCTTGGCCGCGACCCGCTCGCCGATCATCTTCACGCCTTCGGCCGCGGCAGCGTTGACGATCTCGGCGCTGAGGGTCTGCAATTCGTCGAGCGTGTCACAGAAGATCGTCACCACCATGTGGTGCTCGCCGAAGCTCTGGCGCTTGGCCTCCAGATCGTCGGCGGCGATGTCGAGGGCTTCCATGAGCGACAGGGCCGCATCCTGGGAGGCTTGCATCTGGCGCTTCTGCCGCTTGATGCGGCCCGCCATCAGGTTCGAATTGATCGGCGTGAAGGAATGCGTGACGATCATGTCGACTGGCAGGTTCAGCATGTCGAACATGGTGCAGGAGGTGGCCTCGGAATATTCCCCGATGGTGAAACTCTTGCCGTAGCGATGCCCCACGACGCCTTCGGAAAGCTCGAAATGATCGCCGTGAAACGTCACGCGGGTATTGGCGACGTTGAAGGACAGAAAGCCGTAGGTGTTGGCCGGGTAGAGCGGCAGCTCGGTGCCCGTGTTGAGCGCGCCCAAAAATCCCACCAACTCTCCCGATCCGGCTGACAGCAGGCGCGGCTTGAGCTCGGTGAGCCCAGAGAGGAAGACGTTCACGGCCTCACCGAGGCGCTGCAGGCGTTTGCGGGTCTCCTCCTTCAGTCGGTCCGGCGCGCTGCGGCTCAGAAACGGCAGGAGACTTTTCGGGGGTGGGCGGTGAATGACGGTGAGCGTCAGTGTTTTGTCGCGGAGCCCGCTGGTCTCGAGTTTCGCGCGCCAGCGCCGGTCCACCTCGCCCGCGAAGCTGTCCTCACGGATGGGGTCGAGATCCGGTTTGATGGCCTTGGAGACCTTGTGGACGTAATAGCTGAATTCCGGCCCGAGCTGCGCGACGATGCGGGCAAAGAGCGCCGTCACCTTGTCGAGATAGGCATCGTCGGTCGTGTAGCTGTTGATCCCCTCGAGCCGGATGCAGCGGAAGAGTTCGTTCACCCGTGTCCGCACGGTCTGGTCGTCGACGAGGCTCACATAGGGCAGCATATGCGCGAGGCGGGTCTCGCGCGCATACCAGTCCGGCGTCATTGTGCGGGCATCGAGCGCATCAACACGGGCGTCATCACGGGGCATAGCTGTCCCCGCCATGAATGGACCTGTTGCGCGTGGGCGGTGTCTCCTGCAGCGCTGTCATCATCACATCGATGAAGCGCGGGTCCCAATCTGCGGCCTTCCAAAGCACCGGGTAGAGCAGGGTGGCCACGCCCAGCACCGCGATGTGCTGGACCCAGACGAACAAGAGCACCGAACCGAAGAGCCAGACCATCGCGTACATGATGGGCAGGCCCAGAAGCTTCGGCGGGCGCACGAGGCCGAGAAAGAGAGGCGCGCGCTCAGCCACCGGCAAAGACCGCGGCAACGATGGTGGGGGCGGCCGCAACACCGGCGATCCCGACGAGGACCCAGAGCGCCTGGCGCAGGTCGATGATGTTGAAGAACCAGCTCAAGAAAACGCCGAGGACCGCGAGCGTCGCGATCACAACACCGAGCGGACCTGTCAGCGCATCGACGATACCCTGCAACAGGCTCTGGATCGGGGAGAGATCGATGCTTTGAGCAAGGGCCGGTTCGGCAATCAGCAGGAATAGCGCCAGCGAGGCGACAAAGAGGTTTGAAATCCAACTTGTTTGGAAAAATTGGTATCGCCAATGCACTGCCGCGCTGCGCGCTCTCGTGACATTACCGATAAGTGTTTTGAGGAATGATTTCCAAAAAGGTTGGGACATCATGAATTTGATCCTTCCAATCGGGCTACGACAGCCATGACGCGGGCCACGTGGTTCTGGGTTTCTCGGTAGGGGGGAACGCCGCCATACTGGCGGACCGCATCGGCCCCGCGTTGTAGGCCGCCAGCGCCAGATGCGGATCGCCGAAGGTTTCCAGCATCATCGCGAGGTAGCGGGCGGACCCGTCGAGGTTCTGCAGCGGATCACGCGGGTCGACGCCGAGATCACGGGCAGTGGCGGGCATCAGCTGGCCAAGGCCAATGGCGCCCGCGCGGGAGACTGCATCCTGCCTGTAGGCGCTCTCCACCTCGATATTGGCGCGGTAGAGAGCCAGCCAATCCCTCACGGAGAGCTCTGCGCGCCGCAGGCCCGGATGGCCGGCATAGCGCAGGGCCGTTGCCTCGATGCCCGAGAGAACGTCTGCGCGGGGCAGGGGTGCTGGCTGGGCGAGTGCCGCAAACCTCAGCGCGTCAGGTTCGGAAGCTGCTTCAGTCTCGCCAAGAATGGCCAAACCATCGGACGCTGATCCCTGACCAATGCCGTCATTGTAGTTCCGGGCAAAACCGCTCTGAGACCGGGATGGGGTCAGAGAGCCGTCGCTCTCCATGACCAGGACCATTTGCGCTGAGGCAGGTGCTGCGACCAGCCAGAGACAGACAAGGCTAGGTGTCAGCGCCCTTGTCTGATGGGGCTTTGTCTGGCGGCGCAAGTTTGTGCGTACGGCTTGTGCCCGCCTCAAGCGGCAGATCGACATGCGCAAAGCCAAGGCCAATGAAGAATGACACCACGCCGGAGATCGTCTTGAACTCGCGGATCTTGATATCGTTGTAGGTCGTCCGAGTGCGGGCGGTGACGAGGAGCTTTTCCACGCCTTCGTTGGAGACCACACGCATGATCCAGACCCCGTAATAGCTGGGGCCTTTCTTGTGTGCCGATTCTTGGCACAGGATTTCTGCGCTATAGCCGCTTTCCACGAGTTCGCGGAACCTGGCTTCCGTAACCACATTTGGTGCTTCGATGTCCCAGTTCATGGCCCGGCTCACGCTTTCTCCAATGGCGCGACCCCAGGCATTCCCACTTGAAGCCCAGAGTTACGATAGTATATTATCAACCGCAAGATGTAATATCGTGCTTTAGCTGTAGTTTGGTTACGCAAACACTAGTCACGGCCAGTGTCCGCGATCAAGGAGATAACAGGTTTGAGAAACCCAAGGTTGACATGCCTGCTCCCATTACAAGCTGTGGCCCTTCTGATCTGCGTTCCCGGGCCGGTTTTGGCGGAATCCTGCTTTGCGCCATCTCGTCCTTTCCTGCCAAGCGATTCGCAGGCCGCGCGGGACTATGCGGATATCATCCGCGGGGACTTCGAAGATTACATTCAGGATATCCAGAGCTACTTCCGGTGCCTCGACGGCGAACGCGCCCGCGCCTACGAGGAAGCGCGCGAAGTCAGTGAGGACTACGGCCGATTTCTGCAATTGGTAGGGGATTGATGGGCAACCTCGGGAGCATCAGACTTGCAGCCCATGGAAACCAGACGCCGATAACACCCTCAAATATCTACTTTTTAGATAACAGATTTCATCCGCTAGCGACGTCACAAAAGGTATGTGACGCGTGGCGAAAACAATCAGAAGCAAGGGACAAGTGGCACTCTGCCAGGCGTTGGTCGATGCGCGTAAAAGCGCAGGCTTGGGCCAGGACGATTTGGCGGACAGGCTCAAGTGCCATCAATCCCTCGTGGCGCGCATTGAAAGCGGCCAGCGCCGGGTCGACGTCGTCGAACTGGTCGTCCTCGCCCGCGCCATCGGCTTTGACCCCTCCGAGGTTCTGGCGATCGTCGAAGCCGCCACGGAGCCCGACCACAGGATTTGAAGTCAATGAATTGTTGAGAAACCCGGAACCCATTTCCCCGGTCTGATGATCATTCCCTCCTCGAGGACCAGTTAGCCAACATCAAAGAGGCCCGGCGCGCGGTCGTAGTGAACGCTCTGCAAACCCACGCCGCAATTCGCAGCGCCACAGTGCAGGAAGTCAGTAAACAGTGAACGAAGATAAGGGTGAGGGCGTCGCGATCGCCAATCTGATCGGGACCGATGGGTGCAGTGTTGTTGGTTGGGTTTATCGCTGGAGTACAGGCTCACATGCGGTGATGTGGGACGTCCAAGGGCCCCAGCAGGTATCGGAAACCCGGCCCGATATAAGTGACGAACAGAAGCAAGAAATCGACTTCGATGCGCTGACGAGGATCGGAAGAAGCGACGACAGGTGAACAGAGCGAAGCCGCGGTGTTGCCGAAACGCCAAACAGCATGTGGACCGCGACGTGTATACGGTGCGGTCGTACACGCCAAAGAAGCCGTCTTCATAGACAAATCTAGGCGGCGGCAGGTCAGTAGTTCACCTGCTCGAACCCGTAGTTGCCCTCATAGTCACGCCAATCGACGAAGACGGATCGGTGATAAATGCCAGGGCAATGCTCGCCCCAGCGTTCAAGGCCTACGTGAGCCGAAGGAAGAGCAGTGACGGAAGACCTTTGCCAGGCGAAGTCACCTTGGGTCCCGTAAGTGCCGAGAACCACGGTCGCGCTTCGGTTACAGTCCCCATCGCGCCCGGACTCGTGCTGTCGTGCATACCGTACATCAAATACGCGAATGGACCGGACGAAATTGAATTCCGGCCCGCTGATATCGATGTCTGCGCGATCTTGAACGAGCCCGAGGGTCCGGTCGGTGGGAACAAGGTCACGGGCATCTGGAGCGCGCCAAGAAACTTCAATTGGGTCAGCGGCGTCGCGCCCTGGAAAGGACTGTCGCGGTCCAGCGCTGTTGTTTTGGAAGAACGCATCAAAGATGCGGTTTGCATTGTTTGATGATGGAGCGGCCTCAAAGGACGCGCCCATGGGACAGCGCCAGATTTGCAGCGGCGGTTCCACCGGCCAAGGTGTAATCCGCCGGATGAATTCGGCGCGGGCTCGGGCGCAAGGGACCGAAGCAGGCCAGCCGCCAGACAGGCACAGGAGGATCGCGCAATCGATCGGGTATGTCTGCGCGCGGGCGGGTATCGTTAGCGAAGAACCTGTCACGATCAAAGCGAATGCGACCGAGGGGAGGAGCTTCTTAAGTAACTGGCGCATGCTGAGGAACCTCCGTGACAGGAGTTGAGCATACATACGATAATATACTATTGCAACTCGAAATACAAAGGCGCATAATTTGAATTATGTTAATCGCGAGGCGCTCTGAGTTCAATCAAACAACATTACGATTTGGTAGTGCTCCGGCAAGGGCAGTGCCACCGTACTGAAGTTACTCCTTTGCGAAAGGAGCGACCATGTTCAGAAAATTCGGATTGCTCTTGGGCCTCGCAACTGCTGTAGTTCTTCTGTTTATGGTTTCGAACAGATGCTGCCTTCTGCGAAGGCATCTGATTGAAAGCTCCCCTACCTTTCACTTGCCCAAGCGATTGCCGCATCCGTTTCCGAGGGGTCGAACTGGCGGAGTTCGGCCTTGGTTAGCACATCGGCGAACCTGGTGCCCCACTCCATTAAGGCCCCTGCGCCCACCACAGCAACGCGACAGAAGTCATTCCTATGGGCTGTGTCGATCTTCAGATCTTCGAGCAGAGCAGACGGCCCCTCGTAGCCTTCGAACCTCGTGAGATCGAGAACCAGGCCGGGCTTGCTTGTCTCTTGCAGGCGCTCATGAAGCAGTGCGTGCATCCGTTTCAGGTCGCTTTCGCTGAGCTTGCCCTCGCAGGCGAGGCCAATCGTGTCGTCATGATTTGTCAGTGTCTCGGTGAACATGGTTCTCCTCCTCTTTTTCCGGCTTGCCGTGACCGTAAAGGTCAGCGTTTTCGTGTGCACGGTCTTCGTGTTCAAATTCCAGACTCGAATGACCGATGCTGAAATCGTCCTTCAGCCGGTCCTTGATCGCGGCCTTGATCTTTTCGATTTGACCCCAGCGGTCCGCTGTCAGCACGACGTGGCAGTCCAGAGCCGCCTCGTGCTCCTGCATCTGCCACAGATGCACGTGATGAACGTCCGCGACACCGTCCACATCCCGCATCGCCTCTACGACCTCGTCGCCGTCGATCTCCGGTGGGCTGCCGAGCATCAGGGTCCGGATCGGACCGCCAATCTCGGTAAATGTGAGGTAAAGGATGTAGAGAGCGATGCCGATGGTGATCGCCGGGTCGACCCACCGCATGTCGTAAAGGATGATCAGGGTGCCGCCAAAGACGACGGCAACCGAGGCGGCGGCGTCCGACAGGTTGTGCAGGAAAAGCGCACGGATGTTCACGCTGCCTTTCTGCATCGAATAGGTGAGCATTGCCGTCAGCGTGTCGATGAAAAGCGCGATGCCGCCGAGGATCACTACCATCCAGCCCTGCACCTCGGGGGGGTCGATCATGCGCATGCCACCCTCGTAGATCAGGTAGAAGCCGATCAGGATCAGGGTCGTGTAGTTGATGAGTGCTGCGACGATTTCTACCCGCCCATAGCCGAAGGTCATGCGTTCGTCTGCGGGCCGCCGCGAGATTTTCTGGGCGGCAAAGGCAATCACCAGCGACGCCATGTCCGAGAAATTGTGCAGGGCATCCGCGATTAGCGCGAGGCTGCCGGAAAGGATGCCGCCGACGATCTGCGCGACCGTCAGGAGGCCGTTGGCCCAGATGGCGATGGAGACGCGACGATCACCGGATTGAGGATCGATGTGGGCGTGGCCGTGATCATGCGGCACGGTTCGTCTCCTCATGGCGGTGGTTCGGCCGATTGAATCCGGGGACCGGCGGCAAGATTCCGCGGCGGATGCGGCGAACCCTGGCATTCATCCAATGACGGATGACGTGGCGATAGAGCAAGTCGCGCACAAATCCGAAGTTCTGGCGGTGCTTTGAGAAAAAATCGTCGGGCGCCTCAAAGGTTCCGAAATCGCGAGCAATACCGGTTTTCTGGATGTAGGTGTCATTCCCGGTCCAGGCGACAGCCGGGGCGCTCAGACTTTCCGTTCCAACCCCGTAGCCGCACAGACTATCCGTGTCGCGGAATTCGTGCTGCAACGCATGCAAGAAGGACGCGTCCAGGATGAAGCCTTCGAGATTGACCCATCCGTCCCCCAAGTCCACCTCTACCCAGGAGTGGAGGATTTCGGACGGCGCGAGGGGATAGACGAGTTCCGGAACGACGCCTCTCTGAAGCGCCTTGTGGATTGTGAATCCGTGCAGTCGACAGCGAACTCCCACGCCACGCAGCAGGGCCATGAGGAGCGTGCCCTTGGTGTTGCACTGCCCGTGGCCATCTGCGAGGACCTCGGACGCCGGAATGTCGTCGGCGCGGTTGTAGCCGAAGGTAATCTCGTTCCTGACGAAATCGTAGATGGCCCCAGTTCGGTCCTCGCTGGGAAGGTCTGCCCAGCCGCGATCCTCGATCAGTTTTGTAATTGAGGTCGCGTCAAAATCCAGCAGCCGGGTTTTGGCCAAATGAGGGTCGGCGGGGTTCACGGGATATCTCCTCGAATCGTTCGCGAGAATATGTAGTTGCTACAGTCACTGTAGCTTCAAGCCCCGATTTCAGGCGATGTCCTCACTTGCCTGATTGTCATCGTGCACCGCCTTGTGGTGTTCACCATGCGCGTCTTTCAGGATTCCGACGCCACCCCAGGTCGCGATGCCGGCGACAATCACGCCCACGACAAGGTCCGGCCAGTTCGTTCCGAGCCAAGCCACGAGCCCGCCTGCGACGACGATTCCGAGATTGGCCGCGAAGTCGTTCCAGCTGAAGGTATTCGCCGCTCGGATGTTCACGTCTGGATCGCGAAGCCGTGCCAGCAGCCAGACGCAAAGTGCGTTGATGGCCGCGGCTACCAGCGCCATGATAATCATGATGGTGCCAAGCGGATCCGATCCGCCAACGTAGCGGCGCCAGGCGTCATACAGGATGCCAAGGGCGAAGAGGATCAGCAGGCCGCCCGAAACGTTCGCCGCTCCGCGCTTCCACTTGGCGGAGCGGGACAGCGCGAAGAGGCTGATCGCGTAGACGAAACTGTCCGACAGATTGTCGAGGCCATTGGCGATAAGCGCGCTTGAATCGCCGAATGCGCCCGAGGCGAAGAAAGCGATTGCCAGCCCGATGTTGAGACCCAGCACGATCCAGAGTGTGCGTCTTTCCGTTGCGTTTCTCTGCTCCGCCATGCCGGGTATCCAAATTATTGAATTGCCAATGAGTAACTAACACCGGGCTTTCTGCGTTCCGATCAAAGGTCCTCAAAATAGCTCAGGCACCGATTTGTTCATGCTCGGTCAGGCATTCGGAATGGTCACGCAGCACCTCGAGCACACGGCAGTCTGAAGTCTGCCCGCCGCTGCACTCATGCACCATCCGCTTCAATTCCGTCCGCAGCGCCTCGAGCCGCGCCAATCGTTGCTCGACCTGTTTGAGTTGCCGACGGGCTATTGCATCCGCCTCCGCGCAGGACTTTCCCGGATGATCGCTGAGATCGAGGAGCTCACGGATCGCGTCCAACGAGAATCCCAGTTGCCGTGCGTGCCGGACGAATGACAAGCGGTCGAGTTCGGCGTCGCCATAGCGTCGTTGGCCCCCCCCGGTCCTGCCGGGCTCAGGCATAAGTCCGATCTGCTCGTAATACCGGATGGTCTGCACCTTTGTTCCGGTCTTCTTCGCCAGCGTCCCAATCGTCAGCATTTCCGCTCCCCACATTACCTACAGTGGGTGTAGCTTTATGCGGTGCGCATCACAAGCTTCACCTGAGTTTCACAGATCGGTGATTGTTGGCCGACCGATGACAATCACGCTTGAACCTACAGTAGCTAGAGGATGTAAACGCACACAAAATATAGAATCAAGTTCGGGCGGAGCGGCGTGAGGCTTTCAGGTCTTCAGAAGGTATTGTGGGTGTTGGCGGGCGCGGCGGCGTTCGTTTTCATCTGGCTGTTCCAGTGATCTAACTATTTTGCCGCCCGGCGTCGAGACTCGACGGGTGAACTATCGGAGGTACCGTGAAAAGTTAGTTGAGGACTTACCTTTAAACAGCGTTAGCCTATAAGCGCGACACCATGGAGAGCGGGTCAAATTTGTGTTCGACGCAGAAAAAAGACTGTTTTGCAGGAAGCCCAAACGAGCATCGCTGTCGCCTAGCTATTCGGAGTCTTGTCTGGGCCTACTGTTTGAGGGGTGACGGCATCGCAACGCGTTCGAGAACAGCACGTTGCAGCAACTTCCCGAGACTGAGCGCGAAGAAAAAAGAGGTCAGAATATGCGTATAACCTTGGCAGGGTATCAGGGATTGCTTGTCAGTCTCGCACTCTTTCTTGTTTTAGTGGCAAGCCCTGTTCGCGCCTTGGAATCCAATGCGTATCGTTCCGAAGTACTGACGGCGCGCTTGATCGTCGCGGAAGCAGGAATCGCCCCGGGATCGCAGTTCCTTTCGGCGGGTTTAAAGATTGAACTGGAGGAAGGATGGAAAGCGTACTGGCGGTCGCCCGGCGAGGTTGGCCTGCCGCCGGAGATCGATTGGAAGGGGTCCACAAACCTTGAATCCGTCGACATGCTTTGGCCCGCACCCACGCGTTTCCGCGCCTTCGGAATTGAAAATTTCGGCTATGCCAAACAAGTAATATTTCCATTGCAGTTGCGGCTTGCGAACTCTGATAGAGCGGCCGAGCTGAAGGGACTCGTCGATCTGCTGATCTGCTCCAATGTGTGCATTCCGGAAAGGTTTGAATTGACACTCCCTGTGCCATTGGGAACGGGCGTCGATGCGAAAGCCGCGACCGATATCGCGACATGGGCCGCTCGCGTACCTGTTGCAGGGCCAGAAAGTGCAATAGCGGTCTCGGGCGCATCGCTGAAGCAGGATCAGGCATTGGTTGTTCAAATGACGCGGCCTTCTGGCTGGAACAATCCCGATCTTTTTCCAGAGTTTGGTGCAGGCTCTGCATTCGGCGCACCCGACATCCGCCTTACAAGTGATCGCACCGGTCTCTGGGCAAGTATCCCGATTCTCGCGTTAAGCGAGGAACAAACCTCCCTTCGAATTACGGTCGTAGACGAAGATGTCGCGGTTACATTCGATGATGTGAACACTACCGACGTTATACCTGCGCCACCTTACGCATCCGAGACCAGCCAAGATAGGGGTCAGTTTTTCCCGATTCTCTTGCTGTCCTTCCTAGGAGGGTTGGTACTGAACGTAATGCCATGCGTCTTGCCAGTTCTATCGATCAAATTCGGATCGGCGCTCCGAATGAAGAATCGCTCCGTTTCACAATTGCGCGCGGGGTTTCTCGCTACGGCTGGGGGAACCGTTGCTTTCATGTGGGTGCTGGCCTTGGCGGTCATAGCGCTGCAGACGCTCGGATATGCCGTTGGGTGGGGTGTGCAGTTTCAGAATGCATATTTCCTGATCGCACTCATACTCGTTGTGGGACTCTTCGCGGCAAATTTGTTTGGAGTTTTTGAAATTTCTTTGCCCAGCAGCTGGATGGTTAGGCTATCTGGCCGCTTTGGGCAGGGGTATGCCGAAGACTTCTCCACCGGCGCTCTGGCTGCGATACTTGCAACGCCGTGTTCCGCCCCGTTGCTGGGGACAGCCATTGCCTTCGCCCTTTCTGGCACGACAGGCGATATACTTGCGGTTTTCACAGCAATGGGGATTGGGCTTGCACTGCCATATATTCTGGTTGCCGCTTGGCCTGGTTTCCTGTCCCGACTGCCCAAACCGGGACCCTGGATGATAAGCGTGAAGATCGTTCTCGGATTGCTGCTTGCCGGAACCGTTGCATGGCTATGCTGGGTCTTGATTGGTGTGACGTCGCCAACCCTCACAGGCCTGGTACTGCTGGGTCTTGGGCTCATCGTACTGGCGGCGAGAGCCTATCAGGTTCAGCCTCGTAACGGTTTGCTGTGGGGAATGACTGCGGTTTTGGGCATGACATTGGCGGCCCCTGCACTGCTGCCAAAAAGCTCCGATGATGTAACAGACTCGATCACTTCTTACTGGGTCGAGTTCGACCGGTCCCGGATTGCGCGTGAAGTGTCGCAGGGCAAAACTGTATTCGTGGACGTTACTGCGGATTGGTGCATCACTTGTAAAGCAAACAAAACCCTGGTCCTGGATCGTGAACCAGTTTTAGGAGCACTTGGCGAAGAAGGAGTGATTGCGATGCGCGCGGATTGGACGCGACCGGACGCGAAAATCCAATCCTATCTCGAGGCGCACGGCAGATACGCAATTCCGTTCAACATCGTCTACGGTCCAGATGCGCCTGAAGGCATCATTTTATCTGAATTGCTATCCGCGGATGCCGTTCTCGAAGCGCTGTCGGCTGCCAATCTCAGCGGCGTCGGAAAACGATGAAAAAGCGCCTGCATTGCTCCAGAGATGTGGAACCTGCAATGGTTCAGTTTCAGGTGAAAAGAAAGCTGTTATGTATCTGAGATCTCGTGGCCCCAATCTATTTTTTGATCCGGTCCAATCGGGCCGTGGCGGCGGCACGCGTAGGGTCCGTTTCCGGAAGGCTTTCGGCCAAGCTGCGCGCTTTGTCGGCGGCGTTCTGGGCAGCATCAAAGTCACCCAATACACTGTACGCTTCTGCAAGCCGTAGCCATCCTTCAAGATCGTCTGGGTCGTCTGCCAATCGCGCCGCCAGGCGGTCAACCATGGAGCGGACAAAAGCGCTGCGCTCCTCGACTGACATATCCTGTGCGGCCTCGACATCGGCCGCACGGGGGCCACGCGCGTCCCGAGAGTCCGGAAAGAAATCTGCTAGGGCGACAGGGTTCTCTCCGATCTGTTCCCCCAATCGGTTGGCGACAGACAGGAAAAGCTCCATCCACGGATAGGCGCGATCCGCTCTCTCGAGACGCTCGATCAAAAGCGCCCTCGCTTCATCTGGAATCCCGTCCTGTTCGAGGATCCGGGCCCTATAGAAAATTGGGCCTGGATCATCAGGGTCCATCGCCGATGCACGTTCGATCACGCTTTCCGCTTGCGGCGTCACGATCCCGTTCTCGGCTGCGATCAAGGCCTCGGCATATAGCAACAGGGTTGAGATATCTGCATTGTCGCGGAAAGTGACGCGTTCGAATGCATCGGCGGCATCATCGTAACGAGCCATACGCATATAGGTCTGACCGAGCAGAACCCAACCATCACTTGGTCCACCAGACTCGTCTGCTTCAAGCCGGGTTTTTAGTCTCTGGGTCAACTCTGAGAGGTTTGCGGCTTGCTGGGTTTCAGATGCGCGAGACGCCAGAGGCTGGCTTTCGATCTGTGGCGAGCCGATTTGAGAATACAGAGCGAAGGCTACCAAGGGCGTGGCAATGGCGGACGCGAAGATGGTGCTTCGCCCACTTGCGCGCGACGACTCACGTGTCGCAAGCCGACCGGCAGCCAGAATGCGGCGTTTGATTTCAACCCTGGCCGCTTCGGCCTCGGTAACGGATATCAGATTCCGCTCTTGATCAGTATCAATTTCGGAAAGCTGATCCTTGAGGATAACCAACGCTCCATCCTTTCTGTTCAGGACTTCACCCGTTCGATAGAGACCGGACAAGAACAGAAGGACAGTGATGGATGCCATAGCGCATAATACCAACCAAATCATGGGTCTCTCCGTCCTTCATTTTCATGAAAAATGGCTTCGAACTCACGCTCTTCATCGGGGCTCAGTGGATCAGCAGTGCCATCAAGAACGGCCCTGCTTCGGCGCCTGATTGTGACAAAGACAACGCCAATCCCAGCGGCAAAAAGAACCGCTGGTCCGAACCACAACAGATACGTGGCGGGTTTCAGGCGCGGCCTGAACAGGACGAAGTCACCATATCGATCTACGAAAAACGCAATGATCTCGTCATTTGTTTCACCTGCAATCAGACGTTCGCGCAGCAAGGTGCGCATCGTTCGGGCAACACCCGCATTTGAGCTATCGATATCCTGATTCTGGCAGACAACGCAGCGTAGCTGCTTTGAGAGCTCCCGGGCGCGCGACTCAAGCACTGGATCATCCAGCAACTCATCTGGCTCCACAGCCCATGCCGCGGTTGTTGCGGCAAGCACCAGCACCAGTGAATAGAGCCAACTCTTCATGATTGACCACCTGCTGCGGCCAACGCAGCACGAATTTCATCCTGTGCCTCTGGCGTCACAATGGGACCAACGTAGCGATAGACTACGATACCGTTTGCATCGATCACAAACGTCTCAGGCACCCCCGAAATACCCCATTCGATACCGACCCGGCCCTCGCTGTCTGATCCGATCCTTTCATAGGGGTTGCCAAGCTCCTCCAGCCAGTTTGCGGCATCTGCTGGTTTGTCCATGTAGTTAATCCCCATCAGCCGAATACCGTCTTGTTCAACAAGCCTGGTTAGCACCGCATGCTCAGCACGACAGGGCACGCACCATGAAGCGAATACATTGACCAAAACCGGCTCGCCAATGCTACGAAGAGCTGCGGTCGACAGTCCGGGTGTCTGCGTGCCCTCTACCGGTGGAAGTTCAAAGTCCGGAACTGGTTCGGAGACCAAAGCGGAAGGGATTGCGTTTGGATCTCGGGCCGGGTTTAGCCCCCAGAACAAAAATCCACCCAAGATCACTGCGACCAGCGCTGGCATCGCGAGAAGGATTTTCTTCATCATATCATTCCGCCGGTCGAAGCGCTGACGACCGGCTTTTTGGCGACGGCGCACCCACCCGCAATCTGCGGTCCGATAGCGAAAGGGACCCGCCAAGCACCAGCATCGTCGCTCCGATCCATATCCAGTTGACCAGTGGCTCGTAGAGAACGCGCAAATTCCACTGGCCCGACGCCGTATCGGCCGCGGGCTCACTGATGGTGACGTAGAGATCTCCGGTGAGCGTTGATCTGATTGCAGATTCGGTTGTTGAAGTCCCCGCGACCGGATAGCTTCTGCGCTCCGGACGAAGAAGCGCAATCTCCCGTCCATCTTTCAAGACGCGAAGCTGGCCTTGTTGTGCGATGTAGTTTGGACCACGCAACCGTTCGACGCCGTCAAATACTACCTCAAAACCGGCGATTTCTACGGTCGTCCCCGGTTCTGCGAAAAGAACACGTTCTTCTTTCCAAGCAGTTGAACCTACGAATCCAAGCACAAGCATTGCAACGCCGAGATGCGCGAGCGTCATACCGTGCGCAGCGCGCGGCAGGTTTCGTGCGCGACGCAGAGACTGTGAAAGCGGTAAATTAAAGAGCTTGATGCGCAGCGTCCATTCGCGCAACGTCGCAAAAAAAACCCAGGCTGCAATCCCTATCGAGACCACGGCAAGCAGGGGCCCGTCTGTCTGAAGGTACCAAACGATCCCCGCAATACCAATCGCGATACCAAAAACCCAGCGCAGCCGCTGCCAGATACCGGGAAGATCGGCCCGTTTCCAAGACAGGAATGGGCCAACTCCCATTATAATGACGAGCGGCAGCATGAAAGGGATAAACGTCGCGTTGAAATACGGTGGTCCTACAGAGATCTTTTCTTCAGTCACCGCTTCCACAAACAATGGATAGAGTGTTCCAAAAAGGACGGTCGCCGTTGCGGTCGCGAGCAGAAGGTTGTTGAGCAAAAGCCCGGCCTCGCGGCTGATTGGCCGAAAGACGCCACCCGATCCAAGCTGAGGCGCGCGCCATGCGTAAAGTGTCAGTGAGCCGACAATGGTCACGCCAAGAAGGCCGAGAATGTACACGCCGCGCGCCGGGTCGACCGCGAACGCGTGAACGGATGTCAAAATGCCGGACCGGACGATAAATGTCCCCAGAAGTGACAGCGAAAAGGTCAGGATGGCCAAAAGAATGGTCCAGCTTTTGAACGTGTCCCGCTTTTCCGTGACGATAGCGGAGTGCAGGAGTGCTGTACCCAGCAGCCATGGCATGAAGGATGCGTTTTCAACCGGGTCCCAAAACCACCAGCCGCCCCAGCCAAGTTCGTAATAGGCCCACCAAGAGCCGAGTGCGATCCCCGCAGTGAGGCTGATCCAGGCCGTCAGAGTCCAAGGCCGCACCCAACGCGCCCATGCGGGATCCACCCGACCCTCTATCAGAGCCGCGACCGCAAAGGAGAAGACGATCGAGAAGCCGACATACCCAAAATACAAGAGCGGGGGATGCATCGCCAACCCGATGTCCTGCAGCAGAGGATTAAGGTCTGTGCCATCCAGAGGCGGCGGAAACACCCGCTCGAACGGATTGGATGTAAAGAGCATGAAGCTCAGGAAACCGACGCTGATCCAGGCTTGAACGGATAGAGTTCGCGCTTTGAGACCAACCGGAATGTTTCTGCCCAGCAGCGCGACCCCAGCTCCGAAAAGTACGAGAATAAGGGTCCAGAGAAGTAGGGACCCTTCGTGACTGCCCCAGGTGCCCGCAAACTTGAAGATCATCGGCTTCAGCGAGTGGGAATTCTCCACCACGTTTCGAACCGTGAAGTCACTGACAACAAATGATCGCATGAGTGCGCCGAATGCCATGGCAACCAACACCAGCTGCAGCGCGGCTGTCGTCTTGGCACTTTCCATCCAAAGCACGCGCCCCGTGCTTGCCCCGACAATTGGCAGGATGCTTTGAACAATCGCGACGGCAAGCGCCAGGATAAGTGCGAATTGTCCGATCTCAGGTGTCATTTTGCGTTCTCCTGAGTAGCGCTTCTGCATCCGAGCCGGACAAGGTTTCTGCATTGGGGGAATTCAGCATGATCATCGTTCATCGTTCATCGTTCATTCTAGTGAGATCATATCGCGACATTCTCCACTTTCCGCCTGTGTTCGCTTCTGTGAATCGCAAACGGGATGGGGGTGGGCGGAAAACCGAGTGGGATGAAGTTCTTTGTGCGTGCATGCCGTGAGCAGAATCCGACAGTTGATTCGCGTTGTTTGTAGTTCCTGCAGTCGCTGTAGGTTCAAGCGTTATTTTAGACTGATACCTTAATAAATGACTCATGCTTGCAGTGCATCTGCGTAGCAGCTTTATATCTGCAGGTCCGTTTTCCGCAGGCGTCGGATTTAGCGGAACTTGCCGTTGCCTTCCCTCGATGGCCACCCGTAGGGTCAGACGAAGCAGCGAAACATTGAGTGACGGCAGGTTTTGAAGCGCTGAATAGAGAGCATTAACTTCACAGGTGCGTGACGTGCTGCCGCAGGGCAGGAATCACGCTTGAACCTACAGTAGCTAGAGGATGTAAACGCACACAAATTAGAGAATCAAGTTCGGGCGGAGCGGCGTGAGGCTTTCAGGTCTTCAAAAGGTATTGTGGGTCCTTGCGGGCGTGGCGGCGTTCGTTTTCATCTGGCTGTTGCTGTGGTTGGACTACCGTGCCGACCTTGCCCGAGCCGAGAACGAACCGCCGTTTTTTGCTGACTTCGAACTGACCGATCATCGTGGCATGGTTCAAACAGCGGAAGATTTCGAAGGACGCTGGATGTTGGTCTTCTTCGGTTTCACCAATTGCCCCGACGTCTGTCCGACGACACTGTCCGAGGTGGCGGCCGTGATGGAGGGCTTGGGCGATGAGGCGGCAATGGTTCAGCCGATTTTCATAACGGTCGATCCCGAGCGGGATACGCCGACGGCACTTGCGGAGTATGTGCCGCTGTTCGACGCAGGGATCATCGGGCTTACCGGCACACCAGAGCAGATCGCCGCGACATCCGAAACCTTTCCGATATTCTTTGAGCGGATCGAGCAGGCGACTGCGCCGGGCGGTTACACGATGGGTCACACGTCGCATCTTTTCCTTTTCGACACGCAAGCAGGCTTCGCGGACTCCTGGCCCTACGGCACGCCCGCCGAAGAGATCCTCGCCGATCTGAGAGAGAGGATCTGATCGTCATGACCCGACTTTCCGGAGAGACGGCCCTCGGGCTGGCCTGGATCATCGCGCTCACCGCGTCGCTTGCAGTGCTTTTCATCGGCGAGGTTCTGGGGCAGACACCTTGCGTGCTTTGCTGGTTTCAGCGTGCCTTCATGTTTCCCTTGGCCATCATCCTCGGGCTCGGGCTCTGGTGGCAGGACCGGCGTGTGGGTCGCTACGGGATCGCGCTGGCCTTGGGCGGTGCCGCCGTCGCGTTTTGGCATATGGGCCTCTATGTTGGGCTGGTCCCCGAGCGTATCCAGCCCTGCACGGCGACCGGTCCCTCTTGCATCGATGACAACCAGTTGGTCCTCGGCGTACCGATTCCGCTGATGGCGCTTGTCGCCTTCGTGGTGATCGGGCTGCTGTCGGCCGTCTCACTGAAGGAAACACAAGAATGAAACGACGCGGCCTCATCCTGTCCGTTCTCGCGCTCGGTGTCGCCGGTTTCGGCGGCGCGGCCTGGTATGCCACCCGCCCCGACCCGATTGCCGCGGCCGATCCCATCGACCCTGAATTGGCCGATGCGCTGATCCGGCCCTATTCCCCGATCCTTGGACCTGTGGATGCGCCCGTAACCATCGTTGAGTTCTTCGACCCGGCCTGCGAGGCATGCCGCGCTTTCTATCCGGTCGTCGAGGATATCATGGCGGAGCACGGAGACGCGGTGCGTGTTGTAATCCGCTATACGCCGTTTCACGGCGAGGCGTCGGTAGAAGCGATCCGTGTGCTCGAGGCGGCGCGCATGCAGGACGTGTTTGAACCCGTGCTCGAGGCAGTCTTGCGAGAGCAGCCCAGATGGGCGTCTCACGGGACCCCGGCACCCGGATTGATCCTTGAGATTGCCGCAAGCGGAGGTCTGGATGTCGAAGCTGCCCGGACACAGATGCTGGCCCCCGGTGTTGTGGCGGTGCTCAACCAGGACCGCGCCGATGTCGAGACCGTCGGGGTCCGCCAAACGCCCACGTTCTTCGTGAACGGCAAGCCTCTCGATCCGTTCGGTGAGGCCGAATTGCGGAGCCTGGTGGCAGTGGAAGTTGCGGCAAGCCAAAGCTGATTTGCGGAAGCAGGAGAAACGAGTGGTGAAGAAGTTGAGATATACCAATGCATTGGCCGTGCTTTTGACGGTTGTAGGGCTGTCGGCCCCTGCACTGGCCGGTTCGGAGGATGTCGTGGTCGAAAACGCGTGGTCCCGCGCCTCGATCGGCGTCAACAGGCCAGGTGCCGCCTATATGACCGTGCGCAACACGGGTGAAGACGCCCTGACGCTGACCGGCCTTGCGACACCACTGGCCGTGATGCCCCAAATCCATGAGACGAAAACCAACTCCGATGGCGTCAGTTCCATGGCGCCTGCAGGCGAGATCACGATTGAGCCCGGCCAAAGCGTGGCATTGGAGCCGGGCGGGCTGCACGCCATGCTCATGAAGCTGCAAGAGCCGATGATCGAAGGCGAGACCTTCCCGCTGACACTGGCCTTCTCGGACGGTGGCGAAGTGACTGTCGAGGTCCCAATTCTGGGGATCGCCGCGCGCGGGCCGGAGAGCTGATGCAGCGTCGGCATGTGGTCCAATACGGTGCAGCCGGTGTAGGCGCTGTCGCTCTGATGCTCGGCTTCGGTTGGTGGCGGGTGGATGGTCCCGGAGCACCAAAACCGGCCAGCCAAAGGCCTCTCCCCCTGTCGGCGATGGAATTCCGGCTGACCGACCACGAGGGAAATGAGGTAGGGCCTGGCACCGTGATCGGTCGTCCGACAATGGTGTTTTTTGGATTCACCTACTGCCCGGATGTCTGCCCCACGACGTTATCGGACATCTCCGGCTGGCTTGAAGATCTCGGAGACGAAGCCGCGCAGATGAACGTGGCCTTCATCACGGTCGATCCAGCGCGGGACACGGTCGATGCCATGGCCGAATATGTCGGCTATTTTCATCCAGCCATTCGGGGCTGGACGGGGCCGGAAGACCAGATTGCCCGCGCCGCAGAAGGGTTTCGTGCCTCATTTGAGCGCGTCCCGACTGAGGGCGGCGGCTATACGATGAACCATACGGCAAGCGTATTCCTGTTCGATGCCGAGGGTGAGCTCGTCACCATGATCGACTATCACGAGCCAAGAGAATTCGCGGTGCCAAAGATCCGGCGCGCACTGACAGAAGACGTAGAGGGAGCAACATGAAGATAAGAACTGTCTTGGCGAGCCTAGCGGTCGCAGGCGCATTTTCGGTGACCGCCATCGCCATCTCTGGCGTTCCGTCCAAAGAACCGGTGCCTCGCGCGATTGCTGAAGCGACCCTCTGGACTCCCGATCCGCTCGCGCCGCCTCGGATTGCCGAAACCAATTCGGTCCGCCCTACACTCGCCCAGGCAGATGTCGCATTCGAGTTCAGACCCGTGCCCCTCCTGCCCGTTTCCCCCGCTGATACCTCCTTGCCATCTATCGAGCCCCCGCTGGTCACCTGGTCGCGCGAGATTGCGTCTGGCGAGACGCTTGATGCGGTCCTTTCCGATGCGGGGCTGGAGGCTTCGGATCGCGCCGAAATCGCCTTGGCGATTGGCGCGGAATACGATCTGCGCCGTCTGCGACCGGGTCACATCATTACCGTGGTTTCCACAACGGACGACAACCCGCGTCGTGTAGAACTTGCCGTCGAAGACGGTGTCCGGATAGAGGCGGTCTTCGGCGAACAGCTTGCCGCCCGCGTGTTGGAGCCGGACCTCGAATTGGTGACTTTCGCGGGCGAGGCGGTGATCGAGAGCTCGATTTTCGCCGCCCTGGACACGGCAGACATCCCCGCCCGTTTTGCGGTGGACCTGGCGCAGATGCTGGGCGGCACCGTCGATTTCCGTCGTGATCTTGCGGGTGGCGAGACGATGCGCCTCCTTTGGCGCGAGGCCCGAGACGGGAACAAGAGGATTGGTCAGCCCGAGCTTGCCTTTGCCGCACTGGATATCGATGGCTCGGTCTATGAAATCGTCTGGCCGAACGACGGCAGCGGCCAAGCGACGATCTATGTCGACGGAGAAGTCCTGCGCGTGTTCGCGCAACCGGTCGAAGGTGCACGGCTGAGTTCAGTCTTCGGCCGTCGCACCCATCCGGTCTACGGCAATGTACGGATGCACACAGGGGTCGACTTCGCGGCGGCGCGTGGCACGCCGATACAGGCGACGGCGCCGGGCCGCGTGAGCTTCATAGGTCGACGCGGAGGATATGGTCGGGTCGTCGAGATCGCACATGGCTCCGACACCCTGACGCGCTATGCGCATCTGAGCGCTGTACCGGACGGCCTCACACAAGGGCAACACGTGATGGCTGGAGATATGATCGGTCGCGTCGGTGCGACCGGCACCGCGACCGGGCCTAACCTGCATTACGAAGTTCTGGTGAATGGTCGCCCAACCGATCCTCTCTCAGACGACCGACTGGCAGAGGCGGCCGAGCGGGATGCGGATGACACGGCTGCACTTGAGCGATTGGCTGAGGCACGCTCGCTACTGGCCGAGAGGCTCACCAGCGAATTTGTGCAAACAACAACCGAAAGGCTTTAATCCATGAAAAGACTGGCTTCCGCCCTTGCAGTCACGCTGGCGTTGTTTCCCGCGGCGCAAGCTGTCGCCGATGCGATCCAGATTGATGTCCGGAAGACAAACGGCTGCGGCTGTTGTCTGTCCTGGATGAAGCATCTCGAGGAAAGCGGATTCGCGCCGACAGGCGAGGACATGTTCGGGGGATCTCTTGTGCGCTTCAAACTCGACAATGGCGTGCCTCAGCGCATGGTCTCCTGCCATACCGCTTTGGTCGACGGCTACGTGATCGAAGGTCATGTACCGGCATCAGACATTCAGCGTTTGTTGGATGAACGTCCAGATGCAGTGGGGCTGGCGGTGCCGGGAATGCCCTATGGCTCGCCGGGCATGGGACCGGAGGATGATCGTGAGGCTTATGACGTCTTCCTGATCCGCGGCGATGGATCGACCGAGATCTTTAGCAGCTATTCGGCCGCTGACTGACGTATCGGCGAGACCTCAGCGCTTGGAACCCTTCTCCCCAATTACCCTTGGCTTTCTAGGAAGTCTGGCCGCCGGGTCGCTGACAGCGGTCGGGGCGATCCCAGTTCTTTTCGGGCGCATCCCATCCCGGGCTACACGCGATCTGCTACTTGGCTTCGCAGCGGGTGTCATGCTCGCTGCATCGTTTTTCTCGCTGATCATCCCGGCTCTCGACGCAGCCGAAGGACAGTTCGACAACGGTGCTCTGCCGGCGGCCATCGTTTGTGTCGCGATTCTGCTTGGCATGGGCGCGGTCGCTCTGATGAACGAACGGCTGCCGCATGAGCATTTCAAGTCGGGGCGGGAAGGCCCAGACTCTGCTTCGCTGCGCCGCGTCTGGCTCTTCATCATTGCGATCACGATCCACAATTTCCCCGAAGGACTCGCCGTTGGTGTCGGGTTCGGGGCTGACGGTCTTTCTGGTGGCTTGCCGCTTGCGATTGGCATTGGGCTGCAAAACGCTCCCGAGGGTCTCGCCGTAGCGGTCTCATTGCTTGGTGAGGGGTATTCCAGGCGCCGTGCGTGGGGGATTGCCGCCCTGACAGGTCTTGTCGAGCCAGTAGGTGGGCTTCTTGGGGCTGGGATCATCAGCATCTCGCAGCCGCTGTTGCCATGGGGCCTCGCCTTCGCCGCCGGGGCGATGCTCTACGTCATCAGCCACGAAATCATTCCCGAAACCCACCGTTCCGGCCATCAAAACAGGGCGACACTCGGTCTCGCGGTTGGCCTCGTGATCATGTTGTTTCTCGATGTTTGGCTGGGAGGATGAGATGAAACAGTCCCATTTCCAAGGTTTCATTGCGGCTGGAACTGCTTTTCTTGTCGATCAGGTGACAAAAGCAATTGTCGTCGCCAATGCGGCAGATTTGAGCGCCGGAATTCCGGTCTTTCCCGGTTTCAATCTCATCTACCTGCGCAACGATGGCGTGACATTCGGACTACTTGCTGGTGCGCCATGGTGGAGCCTTACGGTATTGGCCCTCGCCATCTGCGGGTGGTTGACGGTCATGCTGGTGCGAGCCGCCAGCCGGGTTGAGGTCATCGCCTATGGTGCGATCATCGGTGGTGCGCTCGGCAACGTCTTGGACCGCCTGCGCTATCGCGCGGTGACAGACTTCCTTGATTTTTACATCGGGTCGGCGCACTGGCCTGCCTTCAACATGGCGGATGTTTTCGTGGTCGGCGGGGTGATGCTGCTGCTCATAGCTCCTTGGTTGAGCGCCAAGTTTCAGAATGGCACATGATGACGGGTTTGGCGCACATGTCTGTCTGGGGCCATTACATTCCTCTGCGTTCCGGAATTAGTTTTGTGGCGGGCGGTTTGACGGTTTTAGCCCTTCCGCCGTTCTCATGGCTCATCGCCGTTCCGGTTGCCTTCTCGGCGCTCTTTCTCATACTCCGACAGGTTTCCACAGCGCACGCTTTCTTCATCGGCTGGGTCTTCGGAATTGGCCAGTTCGGGTTCGGAATCGCTTGGATCGCCGAGAGTTTTTACGTCGATGCCGAACGTTTCGCCGCGCTGGCGATCCCGGCCGTCGCGGGGTTGTCAGCGGGCCTAGCCATTTTCCCGGCCATGGCTGCGGCGCTCTATGCCGTCATCGCGCAGCGCAGACCCCTCGGGAGCATTGCCGCAAGTCTGCTTCTCGCAACCTGCTGGGTGGCGACGGAATGGTTGCGAGGTCATGTCCTGACAGGTTTTCCGTGGAACTTGGCCGCTTATGCTCTGGTCGATCACGCCGCGCTGCGACAGCCGGCAGCCTGGGTCGGAAGCTACGGGTTGAGCTTTCTCACCGTCCTTGTCGGCGTCATGCCGGGAGCTGCGTATTCCGCCGTGCCACGTCAACGGTCAGCCGTTCTGGTGTTGTGCGCGATGGCCATCATAGGACTCTGGGGTGCCGGTACGTTCCGCCTTGGATCAGAGGCGCCCTTGCCTCGCGTCGACCTGCGCATCGTGCAAGGCAACGTGCCGCAACGGGAGAAATGGGCGCCCGGAAACCGGGACGCGACCCTTGAGCTCTACCTCGACCTCTCATCTCGTCCCGGCAACGTCGATCTTCTGCTTTGGCCGGAGACGGCCTTTCCCGGTTTTCTCGACGAGGACGCGGCAGCCCGTGCCCGGATCACCGGTTCTCTGCCCGAAGGTACGCTGCTTCTGACGGGAGTGCCCGATCGAGTGGAGAGCGATGCGGGTACCCGCTATTTCAATACGGTCCAGGCCTATGACAGCAGCGGGGAAATACTGACCGGATATGCAAAGCATCATCTCGTGCCGTTCGGGGAATACGTTCCCTTCCGGGGCTGGCTGCCTTTCGCACGGCTGACCGAGGGATTGGGCGATTTCACGCCCGGACCGGGACCACGCACGCTCCCGCTCCCGGGTACGCCGCTGGTCGCGGTCGCGATCTGCTACGAGATAATCTTTTCGGGCCACGTGGTCGATGATCTTTTCCGCCCCGACTGGATATTCAACGCCACCAACGATGCCTGGTTCGGAACCAGCATCGGGCCCGAGCAGCACCTCGCGGCCGCGCGCATGCGCGCGGTCGAAGAAGGTCTTCCCGTGGTCCGCGCGGCCAACACCGGGATATCCGCGATCATCGACGCCAATGGAGATGTCGTCGCGCGTCTCGATACCGGGGAAACAGGCGTCATTGACGCCAGCCTGCCCGGCGCGCGCGCTCCCACGCCCTACGCACGTTTCGGCGACTGGACAATACTGGTGCTTATCGTTGCGTCTTGGAGCCTGGTCTATTCTTTCGGCTTGATCCGACGACGTCTCGATGCGGAGCATTTAAGAATGGAGGAATGGTGATGCTGGTACTCGCGGGTTTTGTCGGAGGTGCGATCTGGGGTGGCTATCTGGCGCGGCGGCGGAAAGGAAACCGCCTGGATATGCTTCAATATGCGACAAGCTTCGGCATTGCCTTCGGCCTCCTCGCCTTTTTCGCCTCGGTGATCCTGTTGCGCATCACGTCCTGAAAATGCTTCAGCATCGGCAACGAATTGAAACGACTGTTCAACATATTGCTTTACACTTTCCTGGCGGCCTGCGCAGCGGGATTGGCCGTTTCCGGTACCGTCTACTTTCTGCTGCGTGCCTCCGTTCCCGACTATGACGAGGACTTCAGCGTTGCAGGCATAGATAGCCCGGTCGATATCCTGCGGGATTCTTCATCCTTACCGCACATCACGGCGGGGTCCGCCGAGGATGTCTATTTCGCCATCGGCTTCGTTCACGCGCAAGACAGGCTCGGTCAGTTGTTGAGGGCAAGGCGTGCAACGAAAGACCTGTTGCCACTGGAGCCGACGAGCGAAATTGACTCTTCGACATCCGATGCGCTCGAAGCATACGCCGCCGGTGTCAACGCGTGGCTTGGGCTGGTTTCCGAAGGCGGGCGCGGCAGGGGCTCACCCGAACTGTTGATCGCTGACGAGAGAATGATAGCGGCCTGGAGACCTGTCGATAGCCTCAGAATAGCCCATGCATTTTTGAGCGATCTTCGACCCAAGAGCCGGCAAGAATTGTCAGTCTCGTCAGATTTGCAGGTCCCGTCAGATCGCCCCGTCACACCCGAGTTGTTTGCGACCCCGCCCGAAGTCAGCCTCAATGCTTGGGCGCTGTCCGGCGACCGAACGGCCACAGGGGCACCAATTCTCGCCGCGGACATCGTTGGCCCTTTGTCGCTCCCCTCTGAATGGTACCTGGCGGATCTTCAGCTTCCGACAGGGGCCGCGATTGGCGCCACGTTGCCGGGCGTGCCGTTCGTTGTCATCGGCCGCAACGAGCGCGTCGCATGGGCGTTTCGATCAACTCCCCAAAAACCCGTCAAAGAGCCAGAAGCTCCTACAGGCAGGAGTGCTGGCGATTATCTGATGATGCTTGACCGTCTCGCGAGGTCAACCGATGCGAACAACGCCCTTAGCGGAACCTCCGAAATGTTATCGGCCGGAATGGAGGTTCTAGCGATCGACCGTGAAACCTTGGCCCGCTGGCCCGAAAGGGAGATCGAGCGCCCTGCATCGTTTCGAGACGCCCGTTTGGCTGTGCTTGATGATCGACAGCTGATATTCTCGGTCGAGGGCGCGATTGCGGTTCAACGCGACACTGTCAGCGCAGCCGCACGCGCCCTTCTTCCTCTGATGGCAAAAGAGCTTTGGTTCGTGAGGTCCGCAAGCGGCATCGAAGAGACCCGCACCGAAAGGCTTCGCAACGAAATACTGGACAGGCTTGCGCAATGGAATGGCGACATGGATCGCTATTCACAGGAGCCGCTCGTGTTCTGGGCATGGGTCAGTGCTTTGCAACGACGCATTCTTCAGGACGAATTTCCGGCGGCGAAAGAGGTTTGGACCAGACCGAATCCCGATTTCCTTTACGCGGTCCTTTCCGGTCGCGACAGGAGCGAAGTCTGGTGCGACATCCGCCCTTCCGCACGCACAGAAACCTGCGAAGATCAGGTTCGAGCGGCTCTGGATGATGCCCTCGGCTGGCTGGTCGACCGCTACGGATCCGATCCCTCCGACTGGTCCTGGGGTGAGGCGCATACTTTGAACATGCAGTGGTCGCCGATCAGACCGGGCGGGATGGTGAGCGACTTGTTGTCTCTCGAAGCACCAACGCCGGGCGATCCCTTTACTCTGATGTCGACAGTATTTGCATCTTACGATGATCGGCCATTTGTCTCCGATGCGGGCACCAACTTTCAGGCGGTCATGTCGCTTTCGGACGAAAGCGGTTCCTATTTCATCACGCCCGCCGGTCAGTCCGGGCACCCTCTCTCAAGGTTCTACGAAAACCTCTTTCCGAAGTGGATGCAGGGTAAATACATAATGATGAGCACGGATCTGTCCTTGGCCCGCGGTGGTGCCGCAGGAACATCTCGACTGTCACCCAAATCAGAGGACAGCTCGAGTACGAAAGAGGATAGGAGCCAATGATCACGTATCTCATCCACTACGATCCGTTTGGCTATGCGATTTCACCGGTGTGGTTTGTTTCCGTCGGATTGGCCGCATGGCTCTACATGCGCGGCCTCGCGCGATCCTCTCGCATTCTCGGAAGGATTACTGTCTGGCGACAGGTTCAGTTCTTCACCGGCATTGCCTGCCTCCTCGTCGCCACGAACGCGCCCCTGGCCCCGTTGGGACACAGTCTCTTCTCCCTGCACCAGGTGGAGCATCTTCTTCTCCGCCTTGCCGGACCGCTGCTTTTCGCGGTGTCCCAACCATGGCGCATACTGCAAGCTGGTCTGGCAAGAGAATGGCGACGGCACCTCAATGCGCTTGGCAATCGTGGCATCGTGCGGTTCATGGCGCATCCCGCGATCGCCACTGCCTTGCTTGTTGCCGCGCTATACGTTTGGCAGGTTCCTGTCCTTTACGGACTTGCGCAGCGCGTTGCGGCGATCGAGATGCTCGCGCACCTGTCGATGGTGTTGGCAGGGATCTGGTATTTCGGCATGCTGTTCGACCCCAGGGATCCGCCTGATGGTGCGCGGCGAGGGGCGCGGCTGATATCCGGTTTTGTAGTGATCGTTTCGAATATTTTTCTGGGCGCCCTCACGACGCTAAAAGAGGTGGGTCTCTATGCGTCCTACCAAACGGCAAGGAACAGTAGCGGACTTAGCGCCTTGGCTGACGAGACGATCGGTGGCTACACAATCTGGGTCCCGTCCTCGATGGTTTTGATTGCGGCAATTATCCTTGTGCTGAACGGCTGGAACGCGGCGGAAGTGCGCCGATGGAACACCCGATACGAGTTGATGCGGGGTTCGAATGTGGCGGCGCTCGAGTTTCCGGAAACCGCCGCGGAGTTGCGTCTGAAAGTGGAAAAGCCAAATCGCGACATGGGCCGAACACTCGCTCTGGGCGCATTCGCCATGTTCTCGATTGTCATGATCACGCTCGTGACGATCGTCTACGCGCTCTGACGATCGACAAAAATTCAGGGTAGCGCCCACGGCATGTCCCAACGACCGGAAACTTCGGCCAGCAGTCAGTCGTAAAGAGAGGATTAGGTACGCACCACCTCCGGCTCACCTGGGTACGAAAGATCAATTGGCGTTTGGCGCCAGAGTTCGAAACCAGCGCTCAAGTCTCGTCCCGGCGTTTGACCGCTGGCATCGCCTCCATCGTCGTCGTGACGTCCTCATTGTTGCGAGAGCCCGCTGTGTCGCTATTCGTGGTTCCGGAATTGCTTCAGCGCTTGTTCGAAGGCCTCCAGCGTGGTCGTGCTGACGTGATGCTCGATCCCCTCCGCATCGCGTTCCGCAGTCTCTTCGTCGATTCCCAGGCTGAGTAGAAACTCGACGACGATCCTGTGCCGCCGGCGGCAGGCCTCGGCCAACTCCCGACCGGCATCCGTGAGGAATATGGCGCGATAAGGTTCCCGCCGCACCAGGCCAGCAGCTTTGAGCCGCGAGATGTTCTTGGTCACGGTCGGCGGTTTCACGCCAAGTCGTTCTGCAATCTCGACCGGTCTGGCCTCCCCGCGCGTCTCGATGAGTTCCGCGATCAACTCGACGTAGTCCTCCGCCATTTCGCTCTCATGCGCCTGACGCACGGTCGCAAACCCCTCGGCCTGTGCTTCGGGAGCTCTGTCGACAGTTTCAAACGGTTCACGCCCATGTGATTGCAGCTTTGTCATACTTGGGACTTTGCAGCGAAACAGCGGGATTGACAACTTGTTTGCTGAGGGTAGATAAGTTAGCCATGTCTAACTTTTGTCTCTGGAGGTTATGGTGATACGAAATTTCCTGGGAGTGTTGCTCGCCACGTTGGCCAGTGTGCTCGTCCTGTCCGGACCTGTGGCCGCAACACCTGCTAAGGAGACCCCCTGGCTTCCCGAGGCGGCGGCCTACCGGCTGACGCTCTTTCTTGGAAATCTCGAGCCGTTGCCCTGGGATGATATTGAGACCGCCTGGAGGGAACCCTACCGGGGTTCGGAATTCTCCATCGGTGCCCTGGCGTGGGTGGATCGCGAAAGCGACATTGACGCTGCCCAGCTTCTGAACGCGATCACGCATGAAGACCGGCAGGCGGTCTTTGCCGAGGCGACGCGGCTCATAGCGCTCAGGATCGAAGAGGAACTGAACCGGGCCGTTGCGGTCGAAGACCCGGCGCATGCGCAGCAGGCCGTACGGACAGCTCGCGAACTCTATCGCGCGTTTGAGGACGGCATCGCCGCGGCGGAGCGAGACGCCGCGAGGCAAATCGGCCTTGCCTGGCTGGAGTTGAACAGCAGTATGGGTTCCGCCGGGGTCCTGGGCGCGGGCGTCACATCCGCTGATCGCAACACGATGGTGGCCGCGCGCAGGGTCATCTCCGACTACCTCGCGGAAAACTATATCATTGACGATTTTGCTCGGCGTCAGACGCTGAGCGCCTTGCCGGAAACTGCGATACTCAGCGGTCGCGCCATCGAGGTACCGCCAAGCCTGCCACCGGGCTCCGACATTTTCGATCAGGACCCGTTACCACTGCTCGTCCTCAACTTCGAGGAGCAGGGCATCGACGAGACCGATCTGCCGCTCGTGGCCTACGGCGACATGCTGTTCGACAGCGCGCAAATCTTCGGAAGCCCGGCGCGCGATCTCGGTCTCGCCTGCTCGACCTGTCACAACCGCTCGGACGTCAACCAACGGCTGTTCATTCCGGGTGCCAGCCACCAGCCGGGCGCGATCGACGTCGACGGCGCCTTTTTCAACCCGATCTTCAATGATCGGCGTGACGACCCGCTCGACATTCCGAGCCTGCGCGGTCTGCGCTTCACCGGGCCCTACGGCCGCGATGGTCGTTTCGCCTCCCTGCGCGATTTCACCCGCAACGTGATCGTCAACGAGTTCGGCGGGAAGGAACCGACGCCCTTCATGATGGACGCTCTCGTCGCCTACATGCTCGAGTTCGACTTCCTGCCGAATTCCATGCTGACGACCGATGGCCGCCTGACCGACACGGCCCAAGAGGCCGCCCGGCGCGGCGAGGAGATCTTCAACCGGCCCTTCGCCGGGCTCGGCGATCGGTCCTGCGCCAGTTGCCACGTGCCAGACGCGAACTTCCTCGACCGGCAGGCCCACGACATCGGCTCCGTTTCGCCAGCCTATGAAGGTGCCCGTGCCGGTGCGCTGGACACGCCCACGCTGCTCGGCACGGCCTATACCGCCCCCTATTTCCACGACGGGTCATTGCCGACGCTGGCCGCCGTCGTGGACTGGTTCGACGAGACGAAATCGCTTGGGCTTACCGAGGAAGACCGCGCCGACCTAACCGCCTATCTCGAGACCGTTGGCGCGGCAGACGAGCCCTATGAAGCCTTCGACACCGAGAACACCGCTTTCCGGCTGGCATTCGCCGAACTGACGACCTTCGCCTCGACAATCGATACGCTACTGCCGCGGCGGGACGCGGAGCATATCCTGCTGCTGACCGACACCGTGGCCGCGGACCTCTCGGCGGACGCCAGTACCATGTCGAACCTCCCCGCCCGGCCCGAGGTCTATGCGCTGGCCGAACGTCTGGCCGCGGTCGGCGCCGCCGTCCGTGCCGATGACTGGAAGGCCGCCGAAGCAAGCTGGACCGCGTTCAAGTCCGAAGCCGATGCAATCGAAGAGAGGGCATTCTGATGCCGGTCCATCTGACCCGTAGAACGATACTGACCTTGGTCGGCGCGGGCGCGGTGTCGCTGGCGACACCTCTCGCCGCGCAAGACGTAACCCTGCGGCTTGCCTTCATCCCGCAAGAGAACCCCGACAAGCTTCTGGGGGACATCGAGGCCATCACCGGATGGCTGGCAGAGGAGATCGGCGTCCCCGTCGAGGGGTTCGTCACCATCGACCATGCAGCGGCGGTCGAGGCGCTGCGCAACGGCGACGCGGATATCTCCTTCATGGGCGCCCTGCCCTTCGTTCTGGCCGAGGCCGAGATCGGTGCCGTGCCGCTCCTGTCCGAAGTCTACCGGGGCGCGCCGAGTTATACGGGCCGCATCTTCGTGCGCCGCGACAGCGGCATCCGAGCGCTCGCCGACCTGCGCGGGCGCGACATCGCATTCGCGGATCCGATCTCGGAATCGGGCTATCTCTATCCGCTCGCCGAATTCGTTGAGGCCGGGCTGGTCGAAGGCCCGGGAGAGGCAGAGGCATTCTTCGGCCGCATCTTCTTCGCGGGCGGCTACCAGCAGGCGATGCAGGCGATGGCCGAAGGCCTGGTCGATGCCGCAGGCGCCAGCCAGTATGCCGACCTGCTTCTGACGCCGCAGCAACAGGCGGAGGTAGCCTGGATCGCGGAAAGCGCGCCGATCCCGAGCCATTTGGTGATCGCTCGCCCGGGGCTCGATGCCGCTCTGCGGGACCGTTTTGTCGACGCAATGCTGCGGCTCAACGAGCCGGAGAACAGCGATAAGCTGCGTTACCTCTACGGCCCGGACGGCTATGTCAGGGCCGATGCCGCCGCCTATGACGGCGTGCGCGACATGGCACGGCGATACGGGCTGCTGGAATGAGTACTGCCGCGCAGATCGACGACTTGAGCTTTGCACATCCCGGTGCGGACTTCCCGGCGCTGGAGCGGGTGTCGCTGCGTGTTCCGGCAGGCGAAAGCGTTGCTTTGCTCGGCCCGTCCGGGGCGGGGAAAACAACGCTCCTGGCGCTGCTCGACGGCAGGCTCCAAGGCTGGACCGGGCGGGTATCGGTCCTGGGGGGGCCGCTCGATCCCGATCAACCGCCGCCGCGCGCGCGCCGACCCGACACCGGGTTCGTGTTTCAGGAGTTTGCATTGGTCGAACGCTCCACGGTTCTGCGTAACGTCCTGAATGGCCGCCTGGGGCGCATGTCTCCCCTGCGCGCCCTGATGGGGTCATCGACCAAGCACGATCTGGAGATTGCGCGCACGGTACTTGCCGATTGCGGCATTTCCGATCTTGCCGAACGCAGGGTCGACAGCCTCAGCGGCGGGCAGCGGCAGCGCGTCGCCATCGCGCGGTGTCTGGCGCAGGAACCACGGCTTATTCTGGCCGATGAACCGGTAAGCAACCTCGACCCCGCGCGTGCAGGTGAGATCCTGGCGCTGCTGACCGGGGCGGCGCAAGCGCGCGGCGCGACGGCGCTGTTTTCGTCGCACCAGCCCGACCTGGCGCGGCGTTTCGCGCAGCGCATCATCGGCATGCGGGACGGGCGGATCGCCTTCGATGTACCGACCTCCGAGTTGAACGATGATGCGACGGCGGAGCTCTATCGGGAGGTAGAGCCAATCCCCGGTATCGGCCTCAGGGCGGTGTCCTGATGGCGTTCCGCGGGTTTGGCGGCTTTGCGACGAGCGGTCTGATCGCAGCCGCGATCCTGTGGTCCTTCGCCACGACCGATGTCGAGTTGTCGCGTCTCATGTCGGCCGGCCCGCGCATTGCCGATTTCCTCGGTCGCATGTTTCCGCCTGACCCGACGGTGATGGCCGAGATCAAGAAGGGCAGCGCGGAAACGCTGAGGATCGCGATCCTCGGCACCCTCGGTGCTGTGATCCTGTCCGTTCCCCTCGGCATTCTCGCCTCCGAAACGATGGTATCGCCTGCGGTGTTCCGACCGATCCGAACGCTGCTTGCCTTCATCCGGGCGATTCCGCTGATCCTCGTGGCCATGCTCATGGTGGGCGCTGTCGGGCTCGGGCCGCTGCCCGGCATCATCGCGGTCGCCTTTCATGCAACGGGGATGCTCGCCAAGTTCTATGCCGAGGCGATCGACGGCGTGTCCCGCGCGCCGATCGCCGCGCTGGAAAGCGCGGGCGCCGGGCCGCTCGTGCGGCTCAGATACGCGATCTGGCCGCAGATGGCGCCGGTCGTCGCCCGCGACACGATTTTCCGGTTCGAGTTGAACCTGCGCGAGTCGCTGATCCTCGGCATTGTCGGCGCGGGCGGGATCGGCTTTTACATCCAGACCTACGTGCGCTCTTTCCAGTATGACAAGGCGGCCAGCGTCACGATTGCCGTCGTCGTCATGGTCATCGCCATCGAAGCCATCAACGTTGCGCTGCGCCGTCGCTTCACCTGACGATCAGGCATAGATGTCGATGGGGGTTCCGTCCCTGACCATGGCGTAGATTTCCTCGATCTGCCGGTCGGTGACAGAGATACAGCCCGCGGTCCAGTCGCGTACATTCACAGGGTCAATCCCGCGTCTTGGGCCGCCATGAATGAAGATGTCCTTTCCCGGAGATCGGCCTTGCGCCTCCGCGAACGCGATGTCGGCCTCATTGGGATATGAGATGCCGATGGAGAGGTGGAAGAGGCTGTCCGGGTTGCGCCGGTCAATCGCGTAGGAGCCCTCCGGCGTGCGGCCGTCCCCTTCGAACTGCTTGTGGCCTTCGGGCGCGAAGCCCAATCCGATGGGATAGGTCCGCAAGACATCATCCGCGCCGTCCAGAACCAGCAGCCGCTGCGCCTTGTACATACGCAGCCGGGTCACTTCGGGTCCGTTGTAGGACCGGAACTTGCTGGCACAGCCTGACAGGAGGGCGGCCAATCCGCCCAACAGCAAGACCCGCCGTGGAATTCTGGTATTCATCACTGCTCGACGCCCCTTTTGCGAGGTCTGGTTGATGTCAGACGTTACTCTACCGAAACCGCCGGATCAATGACCGTGCGCCAGTGCTCCCTTCGCCATCTGCTCGCCCACCGGTTCTCCGCCTGAAGGCCCGGCCTCAACCTGATGGCCGTTCAGGAGCCGAAGTGCGTTGGCGACCACCAGCAGCGACACGCCTACATCCGCAGCGATGGCGCCCCACATCGAGGCCATGCCGAACGCGGTCAGCCCGACGAACAGCGCCTTGGTCCCCAGCGATATGCCGATATTCTGGTGGATGATCGTCATGGCCCGGCGCGAATGGCCGATAAGCCAGGGTACCTTGCCGATGTCGTCGGTCATCAGCGCGATGTCGGCCGTCTCGATCGCGGCATCCGATCCGACAGCGCCCATGGCGATGGCATAATGCGCCCGCGCCATGGCCGGTGCGTCATTCACACCGTCGCCGATCATCGCCACCATGTCGTGGCTTTCGACGAGTTCCTCAATGGCCGTCACCTTGTCTTCTGGCAAAAGTTCGGCGCGCACCTCGTCGATGCCGACTTCGGCTGCCACCGCGCGCGCGGTGCGTTCGTTGTCGCCGGTCAGCATCACGATCGTCTTCACTCCCTGCGCGTGCAGCCGCGCAACAATTCCCTTTGCATCAGGGCGGATGCGGTCGCGAAGCTCCAGCACGCCGGTCACGCCGGTCTCGTCACCCACGGCAACGAGGGTGCTCCCTGCCCCTTCGATCCGATCCCGCAGCTCCGCCGGAATGGCATTGCCGAACCCCTTCTCCTCGGCGAACCGATCCGAGCCGAGCCAGATCGCGCGCCCGTCGGCGCGTCCTTCCAGACCGCGCCCGGGCACGGTGCGGGTGTCCTCTGCGGCAGACACGGAAACACCATCGGTTTCGGCACGCGTGAGGATGGCGCGTGCCAGCGGGTGCGAGGACCGCGCCTCCAGGCTTGCTGCCAGCGCCATAAGATCGCGTGCGGAGGCTTCGCCCAGCGGATGGACTGTCGCCACCTCGGGCTCGCCCATGGTGATCGTTCCGGTCTTGTCCATCGCCAGTGCCGTGGTCCGCCCCGGCGCCTCGACATAGGCGCCGCCCTTTATGAGCACCCCCGCCCGTGCCGAAGCGGTCAGCGCCGCCACGATGGAAACCGGCGTAGAAATGACAAGCGCGCAAGGACATGCGATGACCAGAAGGACCAGAGCATTGTAGAACCAGTAGTCCCAGGCGCCACCGAGCAGGAGTGGCGGCACCACCGCGATGGCAATCGCCAACGCCATCACGATGGGTGTGTAGATGCGCGCGAACTTGGCCACCCACTGTTCGACCGGCGCGCGGCGGGCATGGGCATCGCCCACCATGCGAATGATTTTCGCGAGCACCGTGTCCGAGGCGGCCTTCGTCGCCCGCACCGTCAGTGTGCCCTCGCCGTTGATCGTGCCGGCATAGACCTCGTCGCCGGGTTCCTTGGGCACTAGCGCGCTTTCCCCAGTAATTGGGGCCTGATCGACGGCCCCTGCCCCGTCCACGACCTCACCGTCGAGGGGGATCCGGTCGCCGCCGCGCACAACGAAGCGATCGTTCACGGCAACCTCTGCCGCAGGAACATCTCTTTCGCTGCCATCTGATCGGATCACCCGAGCTGTTGGCGGCGCCAGATCCAGCAAGGCCGATACCGCGTTGCGGGCCCGCCCCACACTCCAGCTCTCAAGGTAAAGCGAAAGTGAGAAGAAAAACGCAACCGTCGCGGCCTCGAAGAATTCGCCCAGCCCGATGGCACCCGCCACAGCGACCACCATCAACAAGTTCATGTCAGGGGAAAACCGTCGCGCAGAAGACCAAGCCTTGGGTGCGACCAGCCAGACCCCGAAGAGAATTGCCACCGCGAATAACCCTGCTTCCGCGAGTGGCATCGTGGTTTCTCCGTGGCCTGCGAATAGCCCGAGCGCACCCCCCATTCCGGTTTCGACGATGTGGTAGAGAAAACCTGCTATCCAGAAGCCGCCGCTGAGCGCGGTAAACCGCTTTTGACGTGCCAGATGCGCGGTCTGATCCTCTGCTGCGTTGTCGGCGTCCCACGGTTTTGCGCTCATGCCGGTACTCGCGACCAGTTGCGAAACCTCGTTGTCCGAAATCCCGACTGCGGTATCCAAAATTGTCATCCGCCCATTGATGACATCGAACGCCAGATGCTCAGTCCCGCCGACTTTTGGACCGACCACCCTATTCAGGATTGCCACCTCTTCGGCACAATCCAGACCGGAAACTTGAAAACTTCGCCCATTCGAGGGGATGGATTGTGCCGGTCCTGTATTGGCTCCAGCACCGCAGCACGCAGCACCTTCTCCATGAGAGTGAGGAACTGCGCTCGCATGTTTGTGATCATCACCATGATCGTGAATGCAGTCAGAGCTGTGCTTGTGGTCGCGGCGGTGGCCATTGGAAGACATGGGATTGACCTCGGGATTCGTTCATTCCACATTGAGATAGCCCCTACAGTAACTAGAGCTTCAAGAGCTAAAACAGAAACTTGGTCAAGTAAGGACACCGGCCTGCGGAACCTTGAAACGCGTTGCCAAGTCTGTGGACGCGGCTGACCTGCCAAAGAGTGAGATAGATATGCTTCAAAAATATGCGGTGATCATGGTTGCAACATTGGCCCTGGCTGGCTGTGCAGTACCTCCGAAGGAAGACAACGATCCATTCAGGATCGGGAATATTCCAGAGTCTGTCGCTGCCCTTGCCGCGCCGGATCAGGATCTCACCACGGCCCGGCTTCGTCCCGAAGATAATTGCTATTGGTACGCGCATAGTGGGCCGGTGGAAACAACCTTGGTGCCGTTGCGATCGCCAGGCGGCAATCCCATCTGCGCCGTGCGCCAATCCTGAATGGCGCGTTCGATCGTCACACCGCCCACGATCCATGGGTCAGCTTCGCGGGGTTACGCTGTCCTCGGCCGAATAAAGGAACGCTGTCGAGCCAATCGCCACATTCGCGTAAAGATCGTTAATGTGGGCCATGACCATCCGGACACAACCGGAACTCGCCCGGCCGCCTATGCTACTCGGATGCGGTGTGCCATGAATCCGAAGATAGGTATCGCGGTCGCCGACATAGAGATAAAGCGCCCGTGACCCGAGCGCGTTCTCAGGTCCGGGTTCCATACCGTCAGCGATGTCGGCGTAGAGCTCCGGGTCGCGGTCAATCATGTTCTGTGTTGGCTGCCAATGCGGCCACCTGACCTTGCGCTTGATCGTGTAGACACCCGGCTCATAAAGTTTGCCGCGAGCGATCGCGACGCCGTAGCGCATCGCAGTGCCGCCTTCCTCGATATGGTATAGATAGCGCGCCACGGCATCCACATGAATGTCACCGGCCACAAGACCATCTTTAGCTACAACCCGCTGCGGCAGAAAGCGCGGGTGCAGGCCCCACGGGTTTGATGTGGCTGGGTTATAGCCCGGCGGTGTAACCTGTCCATCCCAAGCAGCCTTTTCCGCTTCAGTGGGCCAGGTGTCAGCGAGGAGTGGACTCGAGATAGACGCCGAGAACAATGCGGCAGTCGTCTGGATGAAGTGTCGTCTTGTCAGCATATAGAATACTCCGTTCACGCATTGGACGGCAAACCGAACCTTACCCCGAACGCAGTGTTGTTCGCCCGGGAAGGAGTGAGGCGTTATTGGCAACTTGCTCCATGGTGCCGTTCTTTGTCGGTGGCTTAACTCCTAAAGCTACTAGAGGTTCAAGAATAAATTCCGATGTCACACGTGCTTTTGTGTTCTCACTTAGGGTCAGGACTCATAGCCAATAGATGACGGTTGCCGCGAGGGCGATGGCTGAGAGGAAGACCTTCGGGCACCTATCGTATCGGGTTGCCACACGCCGCCAATCCTTGAGCCTGCCAAACATGATCTCGATCCGGTTGCGCCGTTTGTATCGGCGCTTGTCGTACTTGACGGTTTTCTTGCGTTGTTTTCGACCAGGGATACATGCGCGTATCCCTTTATCTTTCAGCGCTTCTCTGAACCAGTCGGCATCATATCCGCGGTCCCCCAGCAGCCAGTCGACGTCCGGCAGGCTGCCCAGCAATGCCCGTGCTCCGATGTAGTCGCTGACCTGTCCGGCCGTGACGAACAGGTTGAGAGGACGTCCCTGGCTGTCGCAGATCGCGTGCAGCTTGGTGTTCATCCCGCCCTTGGTGCGACCGATCAGGCGTCCACGCCCCCCTTTTTCACGCCCATGCTGGTCGCTGTTCGGTGGGCCTTGAGATAGGTCGCGTCGATCATCACGGTCTTCTGTTCGCCGTGGTCGGCAGCCAGACCCGCCATCATCCGGGCGAAGACGCCCCTATCGCTCCACCGCTTCCAGCGATTGTAGAGCGTTTTGTGCGGGCCATAGGCTGCAGGTGCGTCACGCCACCGCAAGCCATTGCGATTGATGAAGATAATCCCGCTCAACACACGCCGGTCATCGACGCGGGGTTTGCCGTGGGACTTCGGAAAGAAGGGCTCAAGACGCGCCATCTGCGCCTCCGTCAGCCAGAAAAGATCAGACATGTTCATCGCTCGGTTTTCGAACCGTGAATCACGCCCCTACGCCGAAATCAATGGGTCCTGATGACCTGCCACTGAACCTTCATCCACCCGGAACCAGAGCCCTTTGGGTTGATACGCCGATTGGCGCAGGAGGAGCAACCGACATCCGTGCGGAGTTTTGAGTTGGCGCAGCGCGGGTGTCGGTTGCGGTGGTGAGGTGTTCGGCGAATGCCTTTGGTGTCTGATAGCCAAGCGCTGAATGCGGGCGTGTTTCGTTGAAGTCGGTGGCCCAGGTCCGGATCACGGCGCGGGCATGGGCCATGTTCCGGAACATGGTCTCGTTCAAAAGCTCATCGCGCATCCGCCCGTTGAAACTCTCGACAAAACCGTTCTGCATTGGCTTGCCGGGGGCAATGTAGTGCCATTCGATCTTGCGCTCCGTGGCAAAGGTTAAGATCGCGTTACTGGTCAGTTCGGTGCCGTTGTCGCTGACAATCATTCCCGGCTTCCCACGCCGTTCGATTAGCGTTGCCAATTCCCGCGCGACGCGCCGCCCGGAGATCGAAGTGTCCGGGATTGCCGCGAGGCATTCTCGGGTGACATCGTCGACCACGTTCAGGATGCGGAACCGCCGGCCACAGGCGAGCTGGTCATGCACGAAGTCGAGCGACCAGCGGGCATTGGGCCGCGCCTCGACCAGGATCGGGGCGCGTGTTCCTACTGCTTTGCGCCGAGCCCGGCGCTTGCGCACCTTGAGCCCTTCCTCTCGATACAGCCGGTAGATACGGTTAATCCCTGACAGCTCGCCATCGCGGCGCAACAGCACGAACAGACGCCGATAGCCAAACCGGCGGCGTTCGTTTGCCAGATCCCGCAGCCGTTGGCGCAGTTCCGTCTCGGGCGGTCGTATGGACTGGTAGCGGATCATCTTGCGATCCGCTCCAACAAGGCGGCAGGCCCGCCGCTCCGACAGGCCCAGCTTGGCCTGCAGATGCGCAACTGCTTCGCGCTTCACGGCGGGCCCTACCATTTTTTTGAGAGCAGTTCCTTCATCGCCGCAGCATCAAGCATCTGCTCGGCCAAAAGCTTCTTCAGTTTTGCGTTCTCGTCTTCGAGCGCCTTGAGCCGCTTGGTATCGGAAACCGTCATCCCGCCAAACTTCGCCTTCCAGGCATAAAAGGTGCCTTCCGACATCCCGTGCTTGCGGCACAGGTCAGCGCACTTCGCGCCCGCCTCATGCTCGGTCAGAATGCCGATGATCTGTTCTTCTGTGTATCTCGTTCGCTTCATGGTCCGTCCCTTCGTTGGGTCGGACTCTAATTCCAAGTGGAGGAAAAATCCCGTGGCAGGTCACTGACCCTAGGCAAGGACAGACGATACTGCCAGCAACTATGCCGTGGTCCGTCGCGATGGCGAGGCGCCGAACTTGTTATATCGTCGGCGCGTTTGGTGCTGAAGAGAGGAACTGTGCCCGTGCTTTGAGACGATGTCGTTCCGAAAATCACGCTGTGCGACGTATGGAATACCGCATCCGCGAGTTGGAACGCCAGCTCGGACCCAAGACACTCGGGGTCGAAATACCAAAGGAGGCGCACCACAAATCCTGCTCAGAAAAACTAAGGTGGCGTGCGCTGTCGCAGTCGACGGGATGTTCGCGACGAGCGTCCTAGCCGAGAACCTGGGCACCTTCCGCGGGAGGGCCCGATGTTCTGTGTTCGGGGCCGGTGCTCTTCATTGGTTGACAGAATATTGCCGAAAATCACGACTCTGTCTGACGTTAAACAGAACAATTAGCTGAATAAGGGCCAAATCACAGCGATGTTGGCACCTGATCGAAGGCCGCGACATCTTGAATCACATCCCGCGATAGTTCTCACAGGCCTCAACCCCCGCAGCGACGACATCGAGAAGCGCATCTACATCGGTCAATAGCGTGGTAATGCGTGGGCTGCTGATGCGGTAACGGACAAACCTGCCATTTCGATCGCTGGCAACAAGCCCGCACTCCAGCAAACATCGCAAGTGATTGGAGACGTTGGGTTGTGATAGACCCGTGCGGGCGACGAGTTCGTGAACGACCATCGGACCTTCTGACAAGACGTCCAGGATTGCCAACCGACTGGGGTCCGCGAAGCCGCGAAGCAACTTTGCGCGCTGTTCAATAGTGGCGGTCTTGCGGTCCACAGCAAACTGCGTCATATCATTTCTCACTGATATATTAGTTCTCCATCCACTTTAGCAGGAGAGCCGCGATAATGGCCAACACAGAAAACACACAACTAGAAGTCTCTGCCGTCCGGTACCGGGTCTCCGGCATGGACTGCGCCAAGGATGCCGCACAGATCGAGCGGGCGGCGCAGGCGGCCGGGGTCGCACCTAAAGATGTCAAGGTGTCGGCCGCGACGCACATCATGACACTAAACGCCCCCGAAGTGCGTCTGCCGGACATCGAAAGGGCCGTCGCGGTGACCGGCTACGGCTTTGACCGGATCGAGGCCGATGGAGACATTCCGCCGAATCCGGCCCATCAGGACCCGGCCTACCGACGCGCGCTCTGGATCGTCGTGATCCTGAATGTTGGTTATGGCGTCCTTGAAATGATCGGTGGGTTCATCGCTGGGTCGCAGGCCGTGAAGGCGGATGCGCTTGATTTTGTCGGCGACGGCGCAATCACCTTCCTCGGCCTGCTGGCCATCGGCTGGAGCTTGGTCTGGCGTGCGCGCTCGGCCCTGGTTCAGGGCATTTTCCTCGGACTTCTCGGCCTTGGTGTCCTCGGCACAACCATCTTGCGGGTTTTCGAACAGACGACGCCAGATGCGGCCCTCATGGGCCTGCTCGGCATGATCGCTCTTGTCGTCAATGTCGTCTCCGTTCTGCCGCTTCTTCGATTCCGTAAGGGCGACGCGAATATGCGGGCCGTCTGGCTATTCTCGCGGAACGATGCCATCGGCAATGCGGCGGTTGTCATCGCCGCCGGTCTCGTGGCGTGGCTGGGCAGCGCGTGGCCCGACCTTATCGTCGCCTTTGGTATCGCCGGACTGTTCCTGCATTCGTCCTGGGCGATTATCCGCGACGCGCGGGCCGATCTGAAGGCGGCGGCATGAACAGCCGGATCCTTGGCGGTCTTTGCGCCATCGCTGCGTTTGGTCTTGATCAGGGCACCAAAGCTCTTGCCCTGAACACCCCCGCGCTTGAGAACGGGGTCGAGGTTCTGCCCTTCCTCAATCTTGTGCGGGTTCTGAACGATGGAGTCAGTTTTGGCATGCTCGGCGGGGTCGTTCCCTGGTGGGGTTTGATCGCACTTGCTGCCGTGATCGTGGCATGGCTGCTGATCTGGCTGTGGAAGGCTCCAGACAGGCTGACAGGTGCGGCGCTCGGTCTGATCATCGGAGGCGCGCTTGGCAATATCCTCGACCGGGTGCGCTATCAGGCCGTCCCGGACTTTCTCGACTTCCATTACGGGTCATACCACTGGCCATCCTTCAATCTTGCGGACGTAGCAATCTTCTGTGGAGCCGCATTGCTGTTGTGGGACAGCTTTCGGGCAGCGAAAGGCAATCCAGAAAATCCCGACAAAGACTACCGCAAAGGGGCTACCAGCCGGGAATAACAGCTAACAGGCAAAGAACTTTGGGAGGGGATTCAGCTTGAGATTCATGGATTGGATTGACCTTGGCATTCGCGGCATCGGCGTCGTGACTGCATGGCTGACCATTGTTTCGATTGCCGCTTACGGCGCGCTTCAGATGCTGGATCGCAAGCTCCAACTTGGCGTTTCGAGCTATTTGCCGGACCTTTCCACGTCTCTACTGTTCATCCTGATTTTCCTGACCTTTGGCTATACCTACCTGCGCGACGGTCACGTGCGTGTGGATGTTCTTCGCAGGCATTGGTCCGCGCGCCGAATTGCGTGGATCGAACTGATAGGAGGCCTTTTTGTCCTTCTGCCGCTCGCCGCCATCCTGACCTATTACGGGTGGGACGGTCTGATGCGGACGACGAAATACGCCGAGACCCAGTTGTGGGCAGAACGCATTGCTGGAGTCATTGGCCCCATCCTGCTGGCTCTCGCGGGGGTGATCGTAGCCCTGCGCAACCTCGCCTTTTTGGCAGGGAAACGTGCGCAAGGCGCTCCAGAACAATCGGGCGGCCTCCATAATGGTGAATGAAGTCCTCACGGTCGCTATGCTTGTCGTGATGGCCATTGGGGTCTTTAGTGGTTTTCCGGTAGCGCTGGTCCTGGCAGGGACAGGCTTCTTAGGGTTTGTCGCAGCGGTCTGGGTGGGGATCACTGATTTTCAGCATCTGGGTCTGATCTACCTTCGGGCCCGCGGTGTATTGACTAATGAATCCGTCCAATTCACCAGCGTTCCAATGCTGATCTTTCTCGGCCTGATCTTGAATGCCAGCGGAGTTGCCGAAACCATGTTTCGCTTGCTGGGGCGTCTTCTGACAGCTGTTCCGGGCCGCTATGCCGTTGCAACCCTGCTGATCGGCCTCGTGCTCGCTCCGGCCGCCGGGGTGATCGGCGCATCGGTCATCACCGTGGCGCTGGTGGCCTATGCCCCGATGATGGCTTCCGGCTACGCTCCGCGAACTGCGGGTGCCGCTGTCGCGGCCTCTGGGGCACTCGGTGTCGTGTTCCCGCCAGCGGTGATGCTTTTCTTCATCTCGAACGTATTCTATCTGCGCATCGGATTGATGTATGTGGCCCTCATTGTGCCCGTTCTTCTCATGGTCATGGCCTTCGCGATCTACTTTGCCGTCACCTTGCGAAAAACCATCGAAGTCCCCCTGGACGCACCGAAAACCAATCTTGCGTCAGACCTTTTGTTCGTACTCGCTTCAGTCGCTGTTATCGCATCCATTCCGCTCAGCATTATTCTGGGCTTTGCAACACTTACAGAGGCGGCTGGCGTAGGGGTGTTTGGCGCTCTGTTGGTCGCGCTGCTGCGAAAGCGCTTGTCTTTCTCTTCTTTGAACTCTGTCACGGTGCAGACAAGTACCATGACGTCGATGGTCTTCTTCATTGTACTGGGCGCATCGGTCTTCTCGCTGAGTTTCCACCTTGTTGGTGGACCGGATGTCATTTTCAACTGGATATCCGCATTCGATCTCTCCCGATGGGAATTATTGGCGATGCTCCTTGGTGTGGTCATCGTCCTTGGGTTTGTTTTTGACTGGATCGAGGTGCTGCTGGTTTTCATACCCGTGTTGATGCCGATCTTTTCGGAACTCGACTTCGCAGATCACGTCGGCTCTGCCTACTTTGCGCAAATCTGGATCGCTGGCCTGATAGCACTGGCCTTGCAGACGTCTTTTCTGACGCCTCCCTTCGGCTATGCCCTGTTCTTTGCCAAGATGGCGGCACCGAAGGGTATCAACCTATCCGATATCTATCGCGGCGCGGTGCCGCTCGTTGCCATTGAAATCGCGTTGATTGCGGCGCTGATTTCGTTCCCTCAACTCATCACCTGGCTGCCTGAAATGTCCCTCGGGGATGCGGATGCGCCGCGGCTAATCCAGCGGTGAAAGATGTTTTGGGCGCGGATGCAGTGATTTCCTTCGAAGCGGCACTGATGTTTCGGAGCCGCTTCCGAACCGCGAACAGCAAGGCTGAACAGGGCCTGAGCACGGGAAAGCAAACAGGAGGATAACGAATGTCCGGCATACCATCCGCAGAGGGCTTTGACAGCACACTCACCTTGCTGCGAAATCCGTATGGGTTCATCTCTCAGACCTGCCGCGCGCTCGACACAGATCTGTTTGAAACCCGCATCCTCCTTCGAAAGACGATCTGCATGACCGGGTCGGCGGCTGCGAAAGTCTTTTATTCCGAGGATAAACTGGTTCGCCAAGGCTCGATGCCAAGCCGCATACAGAAGACCCTGCTGGGCGAAGGCGGCGTTCAGGGATTGGACGGCGCTGCCCACCAGCACCGCAAGAAGATGTTCATGTCGCTGATGGGGACCGAGCATATAGCCGCGCTTCAGGGAATGTCGCTTCACATGCTGGACAACTATGCGCCGGACTGGGAGGCGAGGAACGAAGTCGTTTTCTACGACGAAGTGCGCGAAATGCTCACGAGAGCCGTTTGCGCCTGGTGTGGGGTTCCGATTCCCGAGGCGGAGGTGGCGACTCGAACGGCGCAACTTACGGCGCTTTTTGAGGACGCCGGTGCCGTCGGCCCGAAACACTGGGCTGCACGTCTGGCGCGTCACCGCCTGGAAAATTGGTCAGCACGGATGATTCAACAGGTGCGTGAAGGCGAACTTCAGCCGACGCAGGAAAGCGCCCTTCATGTCATCGCGACGTGGTGTGATCTCGACGGCGCGATGCTGCCCCCGAAGGTCGCCGCCGTGGAGTTGTTGAACGTCTTGCGCCCGACCGTGGCGGTGTCCGTTTTCATTGTTCAGACGGCGCACGCCTTGCACCGGTATCCGGAATGGCAGGAAAAACTGCGGAACGACGAAGGACTGCTCGAACCCTTCGTGCAGGAGGTCCGCCGCCTCTATCCGTTCTTCCCTGCCGTGGCGGCACGGGTAGTAAGCGCTTTCGAGTGGCAAGGGTATCGCTTTCCGGAAGGGCGCAGGGTCCTGCTCGACCTCTATGGCACGAACACCGATCCGCGTTCATGGGATGCGCCGCTTGAGTTCCGCCCCGAGCGGTTTCGGAGCCGTGCCGAAAACCCCTACGACTTCATTCCACAGGGCGGCGGCGACCACTACACGAACCACCGCTGCCCGGGCGAGTGGATCGCGATCAGCCAGATGAAGGCGTTTTGCAGATATCTTGTGAACGACATCAAATACGATGTGCAGGATCAGGATTTGGAGCTGGTCACGGGAGAGCTGCCACCCCTGCCCGAGAACCGGTTCATCATGCGCAACGTCAGGCGTCGGCAGTAGCTTCGGCCTCGTCCGGATCGACAGACCGCGCGTCTTTCGTGGCCTCGAACGCCTCCCACGCAACATAGGGCACGATCATAAGCGCCGCGACGGGATCGGCCCACCACCAGCCCATCCATTGCGTCAGACCAATCCCGGCCAAGACTACAACGGTCTGGTATTCACAGATCAAGGTATCCTTGGCATCGTATTTCAGAGCGGGTGAATCGAGCCGCTTACCGTAGCGATACTTGCCCCAAGCCAGCAGCGGATTGACCACTAAAGAGACAAACAGGATCGCGATCCCCCACCAGTTGAAGCCCGGTGCCTCCTGCGAGATGAAAGCGGACACCGCCTCGTAGAGGATTGCCGCGACGACGATCCAGAAAGCACAGGCTACCACATAGAGCGCGACTTTCTTGCGATGCAGGACCGTGTGCTCGTCGCCACCGTTCTTCTCGCCCTTCAAGCGCCAGATCAGCGTTGCGGCCGAAGTGGCTTCGACCGTGCTGTCGAGACCCCAGCTCACCAGTGCCGCGCTTCCGGTTAGGAGCCCCACGGTGACGGATACGACGACCTCGATGATGTTGTAGACGAGGCTGGCGATCTCGACGCGGATGCCGCGGGTCAGATTGGTTTGCCGGTTATCTTGTTGACTACTCATAACAACGCATCAACGCCGAACCTGCAGCAAAAGTTCGAGGCCAAATTGGTTAATCCGCCAACAGAACTGCGCCGGGCTATTATAAGCCGATGTTGATTTTCTCAAGCTTCCTCAGTAGAGGCGAGCTTGTCCCTCATACATGAAAACAAAAGGTTTCGGCCCTTTCGCGTAGCCGGTGTCGAGCCGCTCCATGCGGAAGCCGTTCTGCTCGACCAGAGTGTCTGTCGGGCGGTCAAGGTGACAATTCCCGGCACAACGTTTCCAGGCAGGCGTGAGCCAGCGCTGCCAACGCTGGACGCTGGGTTCCGGCGCTGTTCCATGCTCGACGAAGCGGAAGACGCCATCAGGCTTGAGAACGCGCCGGATCTCGGCCAGCACCTTCTCCGGCTCCGACACGCTGCAGAGCGTCCAGGTGGCGACGACGCAGTCGACGCTGCGATCTTCCAGCGGCAATGCTTCGGCCACGCCCTCGATCATCTCCGTTGTCGGCGTCAAGCCCTGAGAAGCCTGCGCGGCCCGATGAAGGAGTTCTGGTGAAGGGTCCACACCGACGATCTGATCCACGGCGTCGGGGTAGAGCGCGAGGTTCAGGCCCGAGCCGATCCCGATCTCCAGCACGCGTCCTTTCGCACCTGAGACCGCGCGCCTTCGGTAGGGAAGAAGCTGTTCCTGACGCATGGTGAGATGCGTGAGGCCAGGAAGTATATGTTTTTCGTAGAACCGCATGAGCTGTTATCCTATTCGTCCAAGAACCGGAAATGCATCGAGCATCCAGTATGACAGCGCGCTCAACTGTCCTGTCATCATAGCCACACCCATGAGGATCATCACGACGCCTGCAATCTGGTGGAGGCGGCGGCCAACCCGGCCGATGGCCCGCAACCGTCCCGCGATCTGGTCGGTGAATCCGGCGACGATCAGAAACGGTATTCCAAGGCCGGCGGAATAGACGGCAAGCAGCATGATACCTTCGCCCATAGTGGCACTCGCCGCACTGGCTGTCAGGATCGCGCCGAGGATCGGGCCGATGCACGGCGTCCATCCGAAACCGAAAGCAAGACCGAGAACATAGGACGCAGCGGGTTGGCCCCCGGGAATGTTGAGATTGAATCGGAAGTCGCGTTCCATGACCGAAACACGCGCGGCTCCGATCATAAAGAGCCCGAAGAGAATGACGATGCCGCCCCCAACGAGGTTGAGTTCATACCGCCACCGAAGTAGGGCCTGACCCATTGCCGTCGCTGATGCGCCAAGCCCGATGAAGATGGTGGAGAAGCCGAGGACAAAACACAGACTCAGCCAAACGGCGCGTGACGGCGAGGCCGCAGCCGCCCCGCTTTCAGCGGCTGTGCGTCCGGCCACGTAGGAGACATATCCTGGCACGAGAGGCAGCACGCAGGGTGACAGAAACGATATTGTACCGGCCAAGAGGGCGGCGGTGAGGCCGAGAAGCGAGATATTTACCATGAACCACGTTCACCCCTGAATAGCTTGCGCAAGGGCGCTCTTGTGGCAGCCCAATATGCCAGGGTCGGGACGATGATCCATTGCAGCAGGGGCGTGAGACCGGCATCGATGACGGGGACCACCGGCATGATGTCGCGATAGGCCCAGGCCGCCCGGATCACGATGTTCAGCCACTCGCTGAAGATCGTGTAAGAGACGCCCAAGGCCACGGCCAGAAGCAGGACGCGCCCTGCGCGTTCCGACGGCCATGCGTGCCCCCCAACAAGAAACAGGGCGAGCAAGAGCGTGCTCATGGCGATCAATAGATCTCCGCCGGTGCAGTGCACGACCGCGAACGCAATTTCCCCCAAGGTGCCTTCGACCCAGATTGTGTAGAGCGGGATATGCGCCATTTCCCAGATCAGGTGTCCGACGGCGGTATAAACGATGTATCGGCGGATGACGGTCAGCCATCCGGTATCGCTTGTCTCAAAGGTTTCTGTGTTTGCTGTCATGCTGCGGGTCCGTTCTTCGATTAATGCGCGTTTGTCAGGCCGTTGACGTACAGGATCATGTTGATGTGCCGGAAGCCGGAACCCGCAAAGACCCCGGCATGGCGGTTGCCGCGCGCGATAACATGCACAAGCGGAGCCTCGGGATGGTCAGGCGCAATCGCGCGATACTGATCGATCAGATTCTCTATTGGCTCTTGTGCGCGAGCAATGACCACGTTCTTGGCAATCGGTCCGGGAACCGGATCACTGGCGTCGGTCACCACAAGGAAGGTCACCATGTCCAGCATGGGAGATGAATTCACTCCGCCCCTCACCTTTTCAAGAAGTGCCTGTTGATCAGCACAAGGCTGTCCGCAGTCGGACGGTACAAAACTAAGAACGACGACCTGATCGGAGAGGCTTTCCAAGTCCAACGGTTCTCCGTCAGGGCCGAGCAGACCCAACGCAGGCAATTCGTTGAGGTCAACGGCGGTGAAAGCAGGTTCTTTCTGTGCCATCACCTCGTCAAGACGGTCGCCGGGATGATCTGCGTAGGCCGGGAGGCCCGCGACGAGGGCTATCAGCAGGAGTATGTTTTTCATGGCTGTTGCTCCTGCGGCCTCATCGCGCCCGGTCCGAGAACCGGAACGCTGATTTCCATTCGGGCACCCGATGCGAAGGTCAGGAACAACGGCAAATCGGTGCCTTCTTCGAGTTTTTCCGACAGGCCCATCAGCATCAGATGCATGCTGCCGGGCGCGAGGGTTACTGGTTCTCCGGAGGGCAGGTCCAAGCCGTCGACCTCAACCATTCGGCTAATGCCATCGTTGTCGGTCTCGACGGCGTGAATCGTGACGTTCCCAGCGATCGGCGTCGTGATTGCGACCAGTTGATCACTCTGATTGCTCGTGAGCGTGAGATAGGCCGCAGCCGGACGGGAGGCGAGGATGCTCGCGCGGGCCCAACCATCCGATATCGTCACATCGGCCGATGCGAAGAACGGCCAGAGTGTTAACACGGTTGCAAGTGCGGTGATCTTCATTTGGTAAGTTCCTTCACTCATAACTTTTTGCGGATTTCCTGCGCCAGCGCCTCCGGCGGTTGGCCGCCTTCCTGATAGACCGCCTCAAATTCGCCACTGGGCTGCATGAGGTAGATGTGTCCGGCATGCGCCATGAAATAACCGTCCGGCGCGCTATCGTCCTCGGTCCGCTCGTACCATGTGCGGAAATTCCTGGTGGCCTCGGCAACCTGCGCTTCAGTCCCGGTCAGGCCGATCAGGCTCGGATGAAAGACTGATACATATTCAGCCATTACCGGCACTGTGTCGCGTTCCGGATCGACCGTGATGAAGATCGGCGCCACCTGGTCCGCATCTTCGCCGAGCAGATCCACGACGCTGGCCATGTAGGCCAGAGTGGTGGGGCAGATGTCAGGACAATTCGTAAATCCGAAGAATACAAGTTGCCAGCGATAGGTGTAATCGGCTGGGGTCACCTCTTGTCCGGTATGATCCGTGAGTGAAAATTCGGATCGAATATCCGCCTCACCCGAATAACGGACGGTCTTCGATCCGTTGCCGAGATAGTTATCTAAAGCCCAAAAGATCGCTAGCCCTGCGAGCGCAACAGCTATCGTGCCCCACAATATGGTTCTCAAGAGCCGCGCCTTGGGAGAGGTTTCACTGGGTTCAATCGACATCTTCGGCCTCCGAAATCAAAGCCTGAAGATCGGCCTTTTCCAACAATCCAGGAACGAGCGTCTCGCCGATCAGAAACGTCGGCGTGCCGGATATCCCGAGCTGCCCCGCAAGGTTTCGAGACGTTTCGATATGGGCGTCGATTTCGGGCGCGGCCATGTCCACCTGCAACTGGTCGTAATCCAGACCCGCCTGTTCAGCAGCCCGCCTTATGAAGACGGTATTGGCGCGAGGCTGCGCCATCAGAGCCTCGTGAAACGCTTCAAACTTGTTCTGTTTTACTGCCGCCAGCGACGCCCGAGCCGCCAGTTTGGAGTCTGGCCCGAGAATGGGCCACTCCCTCATGATGATGCGCAAATCCGGATTCTCCTCGATCAATTCGAAAAGGACCGGGGCCGCGCGTCGGCAATAGGGGCAGTTGTAGTCAAAGAATTCGACAAGCACGATGTCGCCATCAGGATTGCCCATCACGCCGGTGTTCGCATCCGTCCGCAGCAGTTCACCAACGCGCTGGATCGCAGCACGTTGTTGGGCCTGAGCTGCCGCTTCAGCCTCTTCCTGGAAGGTCAGGAGCGTATCCACCAGAACTTCCGGGTTCTCGCGGATGGTTTGCAGGATCAAGGCTTTGATGGCCTCTTGCTCAACCTGCTCGAGCGGCGTGGATTGCTGGGCTAGCGAAGTCGCGGGCGCAGAAATCAGCGCCCAGAGTAAAACTGCAAGCATGTGAAGGGTAGTTTTGAATGTCATCTCGATTTTCCGCGCCTTATCGCCGGGGGCATCAGCCCCCGGCGATAACTGTTCAGCCCTTATCGGTCGAAGTGGCGACTCCATTCTCGGAGTTGTTCATTGCCTCCATCATCTCTGTGCAGGCCTCCATCATCGGGCCCATTTTCTGCATCATCTTCATCATGGGCATCATGCCGTCCATGCCGGACATATCGCCGTCCATCATATTGCCCGCCATTCCGTTCTCACCGTCCATCATCTGGTCGGACGAACCGGTGTTGTCCTGGGCGAATACACCGGTGGCCAAAACCGTGGATACGGCAGTCGCCATGCTCAGTTTCTTGATAAGTGTCATCAGTTTCTCCTTAAGGTTTCTTGAGGTTTTCGGGTTCAGTCCCGCGGCAGGCCCGGCTCTGCGGCCGCGCTCTTCTTGTCGCATGAATCTGATTTGCACATCATGCAGACACCCAGCCCGCACATAACGGCGCAGGGTGCCACGGCCAGGATCAGCGGCGCGGCTCCGATGGCCGTCACCCAGCCCCAATTCAAGTAAAGCCCGGCGCCAATGATCGCCATTGACGCAAGAATCAGACTTCGCCGTCCCAATTGCGGCCGCCACGGACGTGCCTCCGGTGTTTCGGTGCAAGGTGATGTTTCGGACATTGGCTATTCACTCCTTTCGTTGATGATGGTCTGGATTTGGGCCATGACTTCATGGCTGTCCCATTCGGCCGGCCCCACAAGTCGTCCGCGCTCGAAACCGCCACGGTCGATCAGGATCGTGGTGGGAAGGCCAAGTACACCGAATGCCAGCATCGCCCTTGTGCTGTCGGCGAGGTACATTCCCAGATGGCGAATGCCGATTTCCTCGTAGAAGCGGCGCACCACCTTCATTCCCGCGCGGTCGATGGACAGTGGCAGGACATGGAAATCGTCCCCGCCCAGCTTTTCCTGCAAAGCGTCGAGGGTGGGCATCTCTTCACGGCAGGGAACACACCAGGTTGCCCAGATGTTCAGTAGGATCACCCTGCCCCGGAAATCCGCCAGCGTCAGATCGCGCCCCGCCCCGTCCACGAAGGGTGGCGACAACATCTCTCGCGGCTTTTCGTGAAGCGGCATCAATGGTCTAGCTTGAACCGGCCCTGCGACGCCAATCGCCGCCATGCCAGTCAACAATTCACGTCGTTTCATGATCCCGCTCCTTCCTGAAGACGCCGCACCACGGGAAGGATGTTTTCCTCCAGAGAGTTGCGGTTGAAGGGGCCGATATGCTTGTAGGCAATCCGGCCCTCGGCATCGATCACGAAGGTCTCGGGCAAGCCGTAGACGCCCCAATCGATGGACACGCGCCCGTTCCGGTCGGCGCCGATGCGGGTGTAAGGGTCACCAAGTTCGGTGAGAAAGCCCAAGGCTTCCTCGGGGCGGTCCTTGTAGTTGATTCCAAAGATCGCGACCTCGTCCCTGGCAGCCAACTCGTTCAGGAGGGGCATCTCTACCCGGCACGGCACGCACCAGGACGCCCAGACGTTCACGATAGACACCTGCCCTTTGAGGTCGGCGGTCGACAGACCGTCGGTTCGTCCCTCTATCGGCGGCAAGTCGAACTCAGGCACCGCCTTGCCAATAAGTGGGGAAGGAAGAGTGTCGTTGCCATTGAACAGGCCCCAATAAAAACCTGCGCCGATGAGGGCGAAGATCGCAACTGGCAGCACGGTGACAAGCCGACCCTTACGGCGATTGGCCTCGACCGCGCTCATAAATCACCCTTGTCGTTGACAGAGACTTCCGCCTGGAATTCGCGCTGTCGATCCGGCCAGGTGCTTTTGATGTAAGAGAGAACATCGGCAATCTCGTCGTCGGTCAGGATGCCTTCAAACGCCGGCATGTCGCTTTCATAACCGGGCACGACGGCACCGACGCCGCCTTTGGTTACGATAAAGAGGTTCCGGTCCGAATGGTGCCAGGTATGGCCGGTTTCGTCATGTGGCGGAGCGGGCATGCGCCCGGTGTCCAGACGCCGCCGCCAATCAGGCTGCCCCTCCAGTTCGGCACCGTGACAGGATGCACAATTCTCCGCATAGAGCGCCTGTCCTGCTGAGATGTCGGCTACAGCCACGGGCTCGCCGAGGAAGGAAAGCCCTTCCACCAAATCCTCTTCACTTTCTGACTGCGCGAGGACGGCAAAGCCGATCACGGATAGTGCGACGATGGCGGCACCGATTGTTGCGGCCCTTCTCATGTCGAACTCCTGAGGTATTTCACGAGTGCGACGAGGCTGAGCACCAGAACCGCGGCGACGAGCAGGAGCAATAGCCCTCCACCGAACATCATCACCCCCATCATCGGGCCGTTCATCATGTCCATGCAGTTACTCATCGGAGTAAACGGCGATCCCGCCCTCGCCGAAGGCGTAGGTCTTGAGCGTACCGGTCTTTACGCGTGCCATGCCTGGCGCGTTCGAAGGCATGCCCGGCAATGTAATGCCGGTGATGTCGGGCTTCTCCGCGACCAGCCTTTCCAGGATCTCCGAGGGCACAAGTCCACTGACATAATAGCCTTCGATCTCGGCAAGATGACAACCGAGCCCTTGTTCGGGAACGCCGACTTCGATCGAGCGCTTGTCGAAATCCCGATCGTCGATGCGTGTTACCGTATAACCGTTCTCTTCCAGGTAATCGGCGTAGGTGTCGCAGCAGCCGCAGCCTGGGTCGCGCCAGATGGTGATCTGTTTCGACCCGCCTTCCGTATCGGAACTTGCGGGACCGGTCGCGTGTTCGGTGCTTTGTGCCGAAGTCAGCGTCGTGAAAGTGAAGGTTCCGCCGACACCAAGTGCAGCAAGCGAAGCCAAGAAAATTCTTCTGTTCATGGGGTTCTCCATCATGCGACCGTGATCGCGGTCCAGGTAGCGCCGCCATCGCGGCTGAGTCTCAGAGTGCCGTCGAGTATGGCGGCCACGTGATTTTCGTCCCTTGGGTGAAGCGCGACGGCCCTCCCCTGCCCTTCTGCCTTGTGCGTCCAGACCACGCCGCCGTCCTGCGACGCCCACACCCCCGACGGCAGCGCCGCGTAAAGCTTAGACGGTGCCGTCAGAGCACTGGCCAGCGACAGGACCGGTTCGCCCGTCGGAAGTGGTGCCTCGGCAGGCGGTGCATCGCCCGCCACCAGAGCGTCCATCGCATTGCCCGGCTGAACGTCCTGCCAGCGGCAGAAACAGTCCGGAACACGGGTCAGGCCTTTCTCAGTTCCTGCATAGATCCATATGCCGCCCATCCCGGTATCGAGATCGACCGATGCCAGTGTCAGCGGGTCACGCTCGGCCGCGTCGAGCCAGGGCCGGTCCATCGCGAGGGCCCAGCTGGCACCTGCGTCCTCGCTCTTCCAAAGGCCGTCGCCGCGGATTGCGGCATAGATCATGTCGGGGGTTCCGGCGGCCACAGCCAGTGCGGTGACCTCGCCGGACGCAAGCCCGTCGCTTCGGGTAGTCCATGACGATCCGCCATCGCCGGACACGGCCACCCCTCCCCGCGCCAAACCGGCAAGGAGACGTCCGGGACGCGCAGGATGCGTGGCGATCGAGGAGACCGGGGAAGGTGTTGGCCTGTCATGCCAACTGCGACCGCCGTCGGGGCTGGCCCTCAGTGTTGCCCCTGCGATCAGCAGCGTGTCGCCATCGAAGGCGAGCGTTCGGATATCGGCCGTCCCGCCGGCCGCGCGGGCCGCGCCGGGCAACACGAGCACTGCGGCTGCACCCATACCCAGTGCCAGGAAGTGGCGTCTGTCCGGCTCAAAATTCAAGGTACTGTTTGTCATCTCTTGTCCTCCTCCTCCGGGGCTCATGCGACGCGGATCACGCCCATCATTCCCGCAGCTTGGTGTTCGAGAATGTGGCAGTGGAACATCCAGTCGCCGGGATTGTCGGCGACGAAGGCGATCTCGACCCGTTCGCGGGGCGCCATGAGCACCGTGTCCTGCCATTCCCGATGCGGCGTCGGCGCACCGTTTCGGCTGATCACGCGGAATGAGTGGCCGTGCAGATGAATCGGGTGATCAAAAGCGGTCGCGTTGGTCATTTCCAGGATGTGACTCGCGTCGCGTTTAAGCGTCAGGAACGGGTCGAGCACATGCCCCTCGGCGGCTTTTCCGTTGATGAACCAGATGCCGCGCCCGTCATGCATCATGCCCATCATCCCGCCGCCCATCATGCCTCCACGCGGCTCCAGGCCCATCTCTCGCTCCACCATCATGCCCATCATCCCGCCGGTGAACGTCACCTCATGACGCTGCGTAGAACTCAGGTCTGGTTCGGGAATAGGGTTGACTGGCAGTGTGATCGGCCAGTCCGGTGTAGCCTCGCGCAGGGCGGTTTCAGCGTAGGTGAAATCGAGGACTCGAAAATCGTTCCCGCGATAGGCACGGTCGACAAGCTGGGATTGCGCGCCGGGCTCACCGATGCAATCCAAGATTACGTCGGCGCGCATTGCGGGTCCAAGAACGACAAGACCGCCCGGCGGGTCATGTGGCGTGACGGGTTGGCCATCGAGCGCGATGATGCGCGGTGTATGGTCCCCGAAATCGAGCGCGAAGATCCGGGCATTCGCGGCGTTGATCAGGCGGAGGCGGATCCGCTCGCCTGATGCCACGGCGAATGTCTCCGGCACAAGACCGTTGATCGTCACGGTGTTGCCGAGGCGGCCCGCGTGACTCACGTCATGGGCATTGCCGAAATCGTCAGAAATCGATGCGTCGTCGGTCAGTCGCCAGTCGTCCAGCATCCAGGTAACTTCGCGGTCGACACGAGGGGGATTGGCCTCCTCGACGATAAGGGGACCGTAGAGACCGCGCCCGACCTGCTCGAAGCTGCGCTGATGTGGGTGATACCAGAAGGTGCCGGCATCGACTGCATCGAATTCATAGACGAACTTGTCGCCCGGGCCGATCGGCACCTGTGTAAGGTGCGGCACCCCGTCCATCGCGTTCGGAAGCCGGATACCATGCCAATGCACTGTGGTTTCCTCTGCAAGGTCGTTGGTAACCTCGACCTGCAGGCGTTCGCCTTGCCGGATGCGGATCTCCGGGCCCGGTACTTTGCCGTTGTAGCACCAGGCCGCGGTGTCGGGATGTGGCTCAGGAACAAGCCGTGTCCTTCCCTGTGCGGCCCGGAGCGAGAATTTCCGGGTGGCGGCTTCTGCCATCCTCGGAAAAGGCAGGGTGGCGGACATCACACCCGCGAGCGACGACGCGACAAAGGCGCGGCGCGTGACAGTAGGTTTGTATTTGAAAGACATCGGACAGGGGCTCTCTGATAATTCGGTCCTCCGCCGGAGCCAAAGCGGCAACTGCGGTTGGGGAATACCCGCAGCGCGGAGCAGCATGGCTCCGGCGTCACGGCATGACACGGCGACCGCGAAATCGCGGCGCGTGTCAGATCAGAGAAGGAATTTTGGAGGCTGTTTGGCAGGTGGGCTGGTCAGACCGCGAAAATCACGCGCGATCGACATGCCATGCGCGCTCGAAATTGCATGAAGACCAAATTCCGCCGACGTTTCCACCAGCGCGGCGGCGGCCGCCGAGTTGCATACGAAATCGCAAGCGATGCCTGAGGGTCCCGCCGAATCATCGCACGCCTCACAGTCGGCACCTGGCATTTCAGCTCCGGCTGTGATCATTTCAGATGCCATCCTGGCCGAACCGGCCGCATGCGCAACCGAGCTTACCGCGAAGGCGGCAAGGACGGCTATCATGATGAGGCGGGCGACGAAGTGCATGCGGCTAATTTACCAGTGTTCAGAGGGTTGTTCCAGCGGGATGATTTCGCGTCTCCGGAGGTCGGAACGCGTCAGATCATCCATTATCGGGCAGTCCGGACGATCATCGCCATGACACCGAACAACGAGATCACGAAGCGTCGCGCTCAGCGCCTGCAACTCCTCGATTTTTTGGTCCACCCGCGCGAGATGGCTTTGTGCGATCGCCTTGACGTCGGCGCTGGACCGCTCGCGGTCCTCGTACAATGACAACAGCGTGCGACATTCATCGATGCTGAAACCCAATGACCGCGCCCGGCCGAGAAACGCCAGCTTGTGCAGATCCTGAACAGCAAAATCGCGGTACCCGTTTTCACGCCGCGATGGTTGCACGAGTCCGATATCCTCGTAATACCGGATCGTTTTCGCCGGCAATCCGCTCTGTTCCGAAACATTTCCAATGTTCATGGCTGACAATCCTCTCCTTGAAACACCAGATAGTCCTTCCACCTACTGGAAGGTCAAGGACGCTTGGCAATCTTTTTGTGACGCCCCTTCAAAAAATGAACCTGTCCCAACTCCCATAGTGTTCCTCGCTGCGCTTCCCACGCGGCAGGCTGAGCGCGATGAGAGCGATACCGGCGAGGATACCGACAAGGCTGCCTGCCACCGTGCCTCCGCCCAGAAACCACGGCGCGATGACGAGCCAGAGGCCGAATAGGATGTTGAGGAACCGCAGTGGACGCGCGACCTCGGCCCAGGCGATGACCGCTGTGGTCAGGACCAGTGCGCCCAGCAGGTGATCGCTGTTCGCCATCGCTGCTTCATTGCCAAAGATCGCGCGCGACAGCATCAGGAAGGCCCCGATCGCAGCACTCAGCCCGAGTGTCCATGGGACGGTAACCCCACGCGCGCTTTGTCGGAAAATCTGCATCGGTCGCGCGTCGAAGCTCATTTCGCCCCCGGTTGCGCCACCGGGCAGTGCATCGCCCCTGAAGAACGCGCGCCAGAACGGTCTGCCCCGGCGCGTGTTCCACACCATGAACTGCACCATCGCGACAATCTCATCGAGCGAGAACGGGATCATGATCAGCATGGCCAGCGCCGCCATCAGGCAGATCGTGCAGTAGGTGCCGATCGTGATCGGCTGGATGATGATGAAATAGATGCTGATCACGCCGAGCGGCCCGACCACGATGCCGAACAGTGCGACCATCCAGGGCATCGTGCGCCAGCGCAGGCGGCTGCCCATGACGCCCATCATGATCTCGAACATGTAACTCATCGCGCCAAGACCGCCGTCAGCAATGGGCCAGGCTTTCGAGACATCCGAGGTAATGATGTATTCGCTGCCGTTCAGCGCCGAGGGCGACGAAAAGAACGGTTCCCACACGCTATCGACATGGCCGAGCTGATAGGCCGACAGGATGCGCGACAGGATGAAGCCCACGACACCGAGCGCGATGATCGGCAGGCGCTGGACGTAGGTGGAGGGGCAATAAGTCCAGCCGGGCGGAATGTCGCTGTCGTCCATCATCCCCTCGCGCGACATGCCCGGCATCATCGGGATCAGGATCGTCAGCGCGACCACCAGCGCGCCGATCAGCGTGTCATTGGCATAGACGGCCGCATCCGGCGTCCAGAACACCAGCGGCGCGGCCAGCAGCCAGACGCCCAGTGCGGCATTCGCCCATTGCGCCCAGCCGTTGCCATGGCGCAGCGACAGCGCCGCAAAGACCATGATGGCAAGCCCGGTGAAGACATCGTTCCACGCGGTGAGCCAGCTGCGGGTCGAGGCGGCCCACAGCCCGCGATCTTCCGTCACCCGCTGGACCGCTGCGCTGAATTCGGTCTGATCGAATGTACCGAAAACCGACGGGGCGGTGGCCAGCCACAGGCCGAGCGCCATGACCAGCCAATGCACCCAGAGCATCGAGAAATGCATCTGCCGCATGTGGTCGTCGTGTTCGCGCCTGTTTTCGCTCGCTTCAGCCTCGGATGGCGTCTCCTCGGCGGCCTCTTCAGCCACGGCGTTTTCGACCTTGGCCGCCGAGACCCGTGCGGCGTTCAAACCGTTCGCTTTGTACCATTCGTAGGGATCGTCCTTCAGTCGCTGAAGGATGCCCGGCATGTCGTCGCGGAGGCTGTGTTCAGGCGTCCAGTCCAGGTGTTTTTTAGCCGCCGAAAGGTCTAGCTCGTAGTGATCGTTGGAAATATCGACCATCCACGCCCTGATGAAGGCATCCTCGCCAAATATCTTGTTTTCCGTCCAGGTGCCGAGCTTGGCCAGTTGGGGCGGCACGTTCCAGGTGATCCAGTCCTCACCGTGCAGCTCGCGCCCGATCAGGCGCTGCAACTCGCCGAACGGAATCGGGTCTGATTCACCCAAAAGTACCGGAAAAACGTCCGGCAACTTGGCGCGCCGGTCGACGATGCTTTCCACCGCGTCAAGAAAATCGTCAAGATGCAGGAAGGCCTGCCCGCGCGACAGGTCGCCGGGATAGAGCTTGCCGCTGAAGCGCTTCTCGTGGATGCGGACGATCTGATGGGTCAGAAAAGTCGACTGCCCTTTGTCATCGTAGATTCCGGCGGGGCGCATCAGCACGAGTTTCTCGTCACCCCGTTCTTCGCGCAGCATTCTTTCGGTCCGCACCTTCGACGCCCGGTAAGGCAATTTGGGATCGAAAGGATGATCTTCGTCTATCGGCTCGCCAGGCTCGGTCGGCGCATGCGCCAGCATGGTGGACGCGAAGACGAACTGTTCCAGCTTGAATTCCTGAAGGCCCTTCAGAAGACGTTTCGACCCTTCGACGGTAACCGCATCATAGGCGGGATCATCCTCGCCAGAGAGGTCGAAATAGGCGGCAAGATGGATGCAGGCGGCAATACTGTCGCCATATGCCAGCCGTACGCGATCAAGCGCGGTATCGACACTTGCCTGATCGGTGATGTCGAAACAGACGCACTCGGCTTGATGCGGTGGATGGGGTGGCGAATACCGGTCAAGTCCGACGACGCGGTAGGACTCATGCAGCCGTCGCACCACCGCTGATCCGAGATACCCGCTCGACCCGGTGACAATGACGACAGGTTTGCTTTCATCCGTCACGGTGGCACTCCGGCTTCAAGCTACGTGCGCAGGTATTTCACCAGTGCCACGATCGCGAGAACCAGCACCACGATGACAAGAAGCCAGACGATTCCCATGCCAATCATCATGCCGCCACCCATCATTCCCCCATCCATCATGATCTTCTTCCTTCTTTCAGTTGCTACCGGTTCAACTAAGTCATTGGCATTTGGTTTCAATTTCCAGCGCTGGAAGGTTGGAGGCCGCGTCTGGGATCGAACATTTGAAAGGGTGCAGGCTTCTATTGACCTTCCAGCGACTAGAAGCATTAAGTAAATTGTCAGCAGCCTGCCGAAGGAACCTGACATGGACACTAAAAAAGCAGAAACACGCGAAGTCACTGATCCCGTCTGCGGGATGAAGGTCGATCACGCGACGGCCAAACACCGATCAACTCACGCGGGCGAAGAGTTTCTGTTCTGCTCGTCACGATGCAAGGACAAGTTCGACGCCGAGCCCGAGACGTATTTGGGTGCAGGGCCGGCGCCGGAGCCGATGCCCGAGGGAACGATTTTCACCTGCCCGATGCACCCCGAAATCGAGCAGGTCGGACCGGGTGACTGCCCGATCTGCGGGATGGCTTTGGAACCCAAGGGCGTGCCCACTGGTGACGAAGGCCCGAATCCCGAACTCGTTGATTTCACCCGCCGCTTCTGGATTGGCGCGTCGCTGACCATCCCGGTCGTCCTGCTCGCGATGGGCGGCTATGTCGGCATGCCCATCCGCGACTGGACAGGGGAAAGGCTTGCTCACTGGCTAGAGCTGATCCTGGCGACGCCGGTCATTCTCTGGGCCGGCTGGCCGTTTCTCGTGCGAGGCTGGAAGAGCTTCCGCACGCTGAATCTCAACATGTTCAGCCTGATCGCCATGGGCGTCTTCGCGGCCTGGACCTTCAGCACCTTCGCGGTGATCGCACCAGGCCTTTTCCCCGCAGGCTTCCGCGACGACCAGGGCAATGTCGGCATCTATTTCGAGGCAGGGGCAGTGATTGTCGTGCTGGTTCTGCTCGGTCAGATCCTGGAGCTGCGCGCACGTGAGCGAACTGGCTCCGCCATCCGGGCCCTGCTTGACCTTGCCGCCAAGAGCGCGAGGATTATCCGAGCCGATGGAAGCGAGGAAGAAGTAGCGCTTGAGGATGTCCAGATCGGCGATCACATCCGGGTACGTCCGGGCGAGAAAGTGCCGGTGGATGGCGAAGTGATCGACGGGCGGTCCTCTGTCGACGAGTCGATGCTCACCGGCGAACCCGTACCGGTCGAAAAGGTGACAGGCGATGCCGTTACCGGCGCTACGATCAACGGCACTGGCAGTATGATCATCGAAGCGAAACGCGTCGGCGAGGACACGATGCTTGCGCAGATCGTCGAAATGGTGGCAGCCGCACAAAGGTCACGCGCACCGATCCAGAAGCTCGCCGACGCAGTGGCAGGGTATTTCGTGCCGGCGGTGATCGCCGTGGCCATCGTTTCATTCATTGCCTGGTCGATTTGGGGGCCCACCCCTGCCCTCGCCTATGGTCTCGTTTCCGCCATTGCGGTGCTCATCATCGCTTGTCCCTGTGCGCTCGGGCTCGCGACACCGATGTCGATCATGACGGCGACCGGACGCGGCGCTCAGGCGGGCGTCCTCATCAAGAATGCCGAAGCCCTGGAAGCGTTCGAGAAGGTAGACACCCTGATCGTCGACAAGACCGGCACATTGACCATGGGAAAGCCGGAGCTTGCCGCCGTCCTTCCCGAGGACGGCCATGACGAGGAAGATCTCCTGCGGCTGGCCGCCAGCCTTGAACGCGGGTCAGAGCACCCCCTGGCCGAAGCCATTGTTCGCGGGGCCGAGGCGCGCGGGATAGACCTTGCCAGCGCGCATGACTTCGAGGCGGTCACCGGCATGGGGGTCAAGGGAATCGTGGACGGCAAGTCCGTCGCTCTCGGAAACGCCCGGATGATCGGCGAAATTGGCCTCAATGCGCCCGCCGCGACCGAGGTGGCCAATGATCGCCGCGATCAAGGTGAAACGGTGATGTTCGTCATCATCGACGGTGCCGTGGCGGGCCTTGTCAGTGTCGCCGATCCGGTCAAGGAAACCACGCCCGCCGCATTGAAGGCGCTGCACGAACTGGGCTTCCGGATTGTCATGGCGACAGGTGACAACGAACGCACGGCGCGTGCCGTCGCGTCACGGCTCGGCATCGATGATGTCCGGGCCGATGTCTTGCCCGAAGACAAGGCGCGAATCATCCGTGAGCTTCAGGCCGAGGGTCGCAAGGTCGCGATGGCTGGCGATGGCGTGAACGACGCGCCGGCACTGGCACAGGCGGATGTTGGGATAGCAATGGGAACCGGTGCCGATGTGGCGATTGAGAGTGCCGGCTTCACGCTGTTGAAGGGCGATTTGAACGGACTTGTCCGCGCGCGGCGTCTTTCGCTGGCGACGATGCGGAACATCCGGCAGAACCTCTTCTTCGCGATGATCTACAACACGGCTGGCGTACCGATCGCAGCGGGGATCCTGTATCCATTCTTCGGGCTGTTGATCTCTCCAATGTTTGCAGCCGCTGCGATGAGTCTTTCTTCTGTTTCGGTAATTGGAAATGCTCTCAGGTTGCGGACGGTCCGGTTATGACCTGCATCAAGCTCCCGGGTCCAATAATCCATCGCGCGGATACAGCACTCTCCTGTCGATTGACCGAGTGTTCTGCAAAATTGTAGGCGACGCCGACAGCGACGATAAAAAGTCGTCGTTCCGCACGGCTTATCAACGATACCTGCCCTCGCGCTCCGTGATGGCCGCGATAGCCCACGCGCCAATCCCGATCACCGCACCCAGCCACTTCCAGCCTTGGCCGCCAAGATCCACGAAACCGTACCCGTAAGCCAATACGGCCAGCCCCATCACAAGGAAAAACGGTCCGGTCCAGAAGCAATGCCGCCGCTTGCACCGGTGCGCGTTCCAAAGACAAGCTGCTCCCATCCAGATCAGCGCTATGACCCAGACCCAGGTCTTGACCGGATGCGGGACGCCGATCGCCAGGAGCATCGCGGCGATTGGCAAGCCCCAGCCGATCAGCCCCCCGGGAAGCGTCGACAAGAAGTCCGATCTATCGCCTGATGCCATGGTCTCACCCCGCGCAGCAGCTGAGCTTTGCCACATCCTTGTCAAAGGTTTGTGCGGCCAGTTTCAGTCCTTCAACCGTGGTCAGATATGGGAAGATCGTTTCGCCGAGCGCCCCTGCGGTCATACCGAACTTGAGGGTCATGGCAAGCGTCTGGATGGTCTCGGAGCCCTCGGGTGCTGCGATCTGACCGCCCAGCAAGCGGTCGGTCTTGACGTCGGCCACCAGCTTGATCACGCCGCGGGTATCGCGTGCAGCGGCGGCGCGCGGGACGTTGTCGAGCGTGATCACGCTGGTCTTGACGTCGTACCCCGCCGTCTTGGCCTCGGCCTCCGAAAGGCCGACGCCGGCCACTTGCGGGTCGGTAAACACGACCCACGGCATCGCCGCGTTGTCATAGCGCATCTGCTCCAATCCAAGGGCATTATTGATCGCCACCTTGGCACCATAGGCCGCCATGTAGACGAACTGGTCACGGTCAGTGACATCGCCCGCGGCCCAGACGCCGGCACGCGTGGTCGCCATGTCGGGGCCGACCATGACCGAGCCGCGCGCATCGGTCTCGATGCCAAGCTCTTCCAATCCAAGGTTCTCGGAATTGGCGATCCGGCCGGTGGTCACAACCAGCCGTTCGGCGGTCAGATCCTCGGTCTTGCCACCCCGTTCGACAGTCAGACTGACGCCGCCCGCAGCTTTCGCGACCGAGACGTAAGCAAGACCGGTCTCGACCGTGATGCCCTCGACCTTCAGCGCCTCCGTCAGCGCCTCGGTCACCTCCGGCTCGGCGCCTGGCAGAAGGCGTGAGCGGGTCACTAGCGTGACCTTCACCCCCAGTCTCGAGGCCATTTGCGCCAGCTCGCAGCCGATATAGCCGCCGCCCAGAAAGAGGATGCTTTCGGGCCGGTCGGGTAGAGTCAGCAGTCCCCAGGAATCCAACGCCTCCACGGCCTCGATCCCGTCAATTACAGGTATATGCGGGCGAGACCCGGTGGCAATCAGGACGCGCGGCGCGGATATCACCCGGCCTCCGACAGCGACGCCACCCTCAACCAGTCGCGCCGGGCCTTCCTCGATATAGGTGACGTTCTCATAGGCGGGCAGCAGGTCGATGTATTTCTTCTGCCGCATCTCCTCGACCAGATCGGCGGTGCCTTTCACCACGCCACCCCAGTCCACGGCATGGGCGCAAGGCGAGATGCCCGGAAACCGGGCAGCGGACGCGCCGCCATGGACCGCCTCGGCGGCGCGGATCATCGCCTTGGATGGCACGCAGCCGACGTTCACACAGGTGCCGCCGATGGTGCCGTGCCCGACAAGAGCCACGCGCTTTCCGGCCTCGGCTGCCGTGATCGAGGCAGAGAACCCGGCCGAGCCGGCTCCCACGACGATGAGGTCATATTGGTCGCCGCTCACCTCTTTCGATGAGCAGCAATCCTTTTTCTTGACGGTCTGGTCCATGTCTTCTTCCTTGGCCTGCGACCGGACATCGCGACGGTCGCCCGGCCAAAATTCTGAAATTACACCATCGACCCGATGTCGGAGGCATAGCTCGGATAGGCGAAGATCATCGCCTTGATCTGGTTGGCGGTCTGCCCGGCACCCATGGCCATGGCGAAGAGATTGATCTGTTCCTCGGAGCCCGGTCCGATCAGATGCGCGCCGAGGATCTGCCCGCTGCCCTGTTCGACAAGAACCTTGAATCCGGTATGTTTCGCGCCGACGCGCAGCGACGAATACCAGCCTTCAGTCTTCTCGAAATGCACATCGAACTTCCGCCCTTGTTCCTTGGCTTCCGCTTCCGACAAGCCGACCGTGGCCACCATCGGCAGGGTGAAGACAACCGACGGGATCGGCGGGTATTTGATCTCCTTGGCGTCCTCTCCGGCGAGCAGGTTCTTGCCCGCGATGCGCCCCTCTGCCGCCGATACTGGGGTGAGATTGAGCCCGCTATCGGCGCAATCGCCAGCCGCGAAGATGGCCGGGTTGGTGGTGCCCATCGCGTGGCTCACCTTGATGCCGCGGCGCGTGTATTCGACGCCGGCCGCCTCAAGATTCAGCCCGTCGATATTCGGCACCCTGCCCGTGCCATGCACCACCAGGTCGCAGGTCACGGTTTCGGTGGCGTCGGCGCGTTCCACTGTGACGGTAAATTCATCGCCCTGTTTCTCGATCTTCGTGACCTTCGCCTTGGTGCGTAGGTCGATGCCAAGTTTCTCGGTGCCTTCGACCAGCATTTCGACCAGGTCGGGGTCGAAGTTACCAAGGGGGCGATCCGCCATTTCCAGCACGGTCACTTCGCTGAACCCGGCGCGCCTGACGATATGTGCGAATTCCATCGCGATGAAGCCACCGCCGACAAAGGCGATGCGGTCAGGCCGTTCGGGGAGTTCAAGAAACTCGGTGCTAGTGGTCAGATGCTCTTCGCCGGGAATGTTCAGCGTCATCGGCCGCGCGCCGGTGGCGATGTGGAAATGCTTCGCCGTCAGGGTTTCTCCGTTCCACTCGATCGTATCGGAGCCGGTGAACCGCGCCTCTCCGTGCAAAACGTCAATCCCCGCCTTCTCCATTCCGCCTTGGATGCGCGGCGGCATGTTGTCGGTGAAGCTGCGCTTGAAGGCGATCATGTCGGACCAGTTGACCGAAGGTTGCGCCTCCAGCCCCTTGCCCTTCATGTTTTCGGCCCATTCGACACCCTCGGTGACCGCGACCAGCATTTTCTTGGGATCGCAGCCGCGCAGGGCGCAGGTGCCGCCATGGGGTTCGCTGTCAATGCTGGCGACGCTCCAGCCTGCATCCGCGGCCGTCCGGGCGACGCCATTTCCAGCGGTGCCGCCGCCGATCACGATGAGGTCATACGTCTTGGTCATACCTGTTCCTTTCCTAGTGCCAGTTTCTCTTGATCTGGCTCACTGCTGAACTGCCTGATTTTCTGAGCCAGAGCGCATATCCCGCCACCGCCAAAGCGGCGGCAATCGAGATCCGCAGAGCAAAGCGGAACTCCAGCCAGAACAGCAGAGCCGAAAGAACAACCGCCAAGCCGATGAGAAGGGCTTTCGGACTGTGCCCTTGTCTGTCGGCTTGCTGCCACAAGGCATATGCAACCGCACTCAGCGAGGCGAAGAGCATCGGGAAAAGCGCGTAGTCGAGCCAACCAACAACGGCAGAAAGTCCGACCCCGGCGACGATCAGCACCAGGAACGGCGTGAAGCAACAGATCGCCGCAAATACGCTGCCGATGAGGCCGCGCCGCAAAAGGGTCGTGGGTTCATTTTTATTGTTCATGTCTGTCATGCTGTCTCCAGCTCCGAGTGCGGGTCGGTGAATGCGATCAGGAATCGCCGGACTCGACGATGTCCGCCGGATAGCCGGTGGCGCGGATTGCTTCGACGATCATGTCCTGATCGGCGGCCTCGTCATCAAAGGCGACGATGTAGGTGCCGGTGCCGAATTCCTCTCCTTCCGTGAAGTCGATGATCTCGACCGAGGGAACGCCCCGCATGGCCGCCGCCACCGTGTAGGAGCAGGTCGGACATGTCAGTTCGCCGACCCCGATATTGATGCGCTGTTCGGCGGCGCTGGCGGGGAAAGCTGCGAGAGTTCCAACGACCGCAAGGGCAAGATGGAGTGACTTCATGGGTTCGGCCTTTCAGTAGGACAGAAGGTATGGGGTGAGATAGGGAAAGATCATCGCGACGGCGACGATTGCGGTGGCAATCCAAAGAATGGATCGCATGAGTGTCCGGTTCATGGGACGCGCGCAGGTGCCATCCGCGCAGACTTTGGCCGCGATCGGACGATAGGCCTTGTAAAATCCATAGCCGATGAAGGCGGCACTCAGCGCGAAGGTGATCCATTTGTACTGGTAGAGAACGCCCAGCTGCGCAATGAACACGCCGGTAACGCCGAAGCTGACCAGCACCAGCGGCAGGATGCAGCATGAGGTCATGGCCAGCGCGCCAAGCGCGCCGAGCCAGGTTGTCGCCCATGCTTTTTTGTCGGCAGCCACTGTTTCGTCCATTGCCGTCTGCCGGCCCGCGGATGTGGTCTCAGTCATGGTTCGAAGCATCCTTGCCTCAGTGATGATCTCAATCTAGGGTCTGTAGCTGGTACAGGCTCAAGGGGGTCAAACGTGAAAAATCATCACAGATCGGTGAAGGTCCTCAGGCGCGGCGATCTGGCCAAACTGACCGGATGCAACCTCGAGACCATCCGCTACTACGAGAACATCGGCGTCATGCCCGAGCCGCCGCGCACGTCGAAGAATTACCGGGCCTATGACGAGAGCCATGTCGGGCGCCTGCGCTTCATCATGCGGGCGCGCGAGCTGGGGTTCACGCTGGACGAAGTCCGCGATCTGCTCGCATTGGTCGATGGCGGGGTCCAGACCTGCGGTGAGGTGCAGGGTCTTGCAAATTCGCATCTCGCCTCGGTCCGCGCCAAGATCGACGATCTCAAACACATCGAACGCGTGCTGTCCTCCACCGTGGCGCAATGCACCGGTGACGATGTCCCTGAATGCCCTGTGATCGACGCGCTGACGGAGGTGACCTGAAGGGCCATAGTTGAGGACGCCCACGCATGTCAGCCAAGCGGACAATGGTGCCAGCGCCGTTGTTTGCGATCATTCGTTCCGTGCGGAGTCCCGCGTGATCGCCGCATGTTCGGGGACCAGATAGCGCGGCACGATCCACAGATAGGCGGCCATGCCGAAGAGCTCGACGAGCGACTGGAAGACGATGACCACGGCCGCCACGTTCCACTCCGGTCCGAGCGCCAACACCAGCGGAAGTACGACGAAGGAGTTGCGGGTTCCGAGCGAGAAGATGACCGTTCGTCGCCCGCTAGTGGGCAATCCGGCCGCCCGCCCGGTCGCCGCACCGAGAAGTGCTGCGGCGACGAGGTAGGCGACGTAGACGCCCGCCACCTGCGCCAGAACCGGCAGCGCATCCCTTACCGCGTCGACTTGCGAGGCCGCGATCAGGAACACCACGACAGCCAGAAGCGGAACCGGCAGCCAGGCGAGGCGATTTACTATCGCGGCCCGCTCCGGGCGCGCCTCTGCCCAACGCTCCAGCAGGAAAGCCGCTGTGAGCGGCAGCAGGACAAGCGCCGCAAAGACGGCGGCAATGCGGTCGGCGGCGAGAAGCTCAAGGAATGCCTCGCCGAGAAACAGCCAGAGGAAGAGCGGCAGACAGGCGAACTGAACCGCGAGGAGGATCGGTGTCGCGGTCGCGGCACGCACCGCATCGCCGCGACCGAGATGGGTGAATGTGATGAACCAGTCGGTGCAGGGCACCAGCAGCACGACAAGCACCCCGAGCCGAAGCGCAGGATCGTCAGGCAGGAACGCGATCAGCCCCCAGACCAGCAGCGGCACCAGGACAAAGTTGCCGATCAGCATGGTGCCGATGAAACGCCGGTCGCGCGTCGCGCGCGGCAGGTGCGCGAGCGGCATCTGAGCGAAAGTAGTGAAAAGCATAAATCCCAGCACCGGCCACAGCAGCGCTTCTAACACCCCCGCGATACTGGGCGCGAGCGCGCCCAAGACCAGACCGGAGAGGATGGCAGCGAGATATATCCAGGCTTGATGGCGTTCGAGATTTTGCAGCTTTATGTCCTGCCCCTGCTCTTTCCGTCGGCAATTTTCAAGAAGACATCACTGGACAGGCCATTGCGACAACGGCTCGTTCGTCGCTTGGAGCGTTGTATGCTCTGTCCGGTTTATACCCGTAGACCGGTCACGACCCAGTCGACAATGCTTTCATGGTAGTTGTAGACGCGGCGATAGCCGAATTGTCTCAGCCGATCAGCCGAACTCTTTGACCTCGAGCATCTGCAAAACGGTGCTCCTCACCGTTTCAGCCGTGCTGCGGATAGACGCAACATGGGCACCGCACAGATCGCTTCGACAATCAGTTTGTGGCGCGCCACATTCGGAACCGTCCTTGCCCTGTTAGCTCGCGGACCAGATTCCGTGCTTCCATCCAGGCGAGGTTGCGCTGGACAGCGGCGCGGCTGGCTCCGGTCAGGGCCTCGGCCATGGGGGCAGAGACCAGGGGCCATTCGGTCAGCACTTCGCGCAGGGCTGGTGGCGTCTTGCCCGAGAGCGGAGTCATCTCGGCTTCCGCCCGCGCCGACCATGTCTCGATATCGTCGAGGTGACGCATCGCGGTCAGGCATGCCGTTTCCATCCCGTCGAGCCAGCGCGCCAGGCGGTTAGCGGGTGGGCCGCCGGTGCGCAGCGCCCCCGCCCCACCCATGGCCAAGGGTGCGAATATCGCCCCCTCGCCCTCATGCGCGGCAATGCGCGACGCCGTGACCGCCGCTTCCATTCCGTCGCTCTGCTGTTCGAGGCCCGCGAGGCTCCAGAGGTGAAATCCCATGCAGGCACGCGTGATCGGGTGCAGGTCGGCGGCTTGCGCCATCATGTCAAGCCACCCGCCCGCGCGATCCGCGAAGGGCTCGGCTTCATCCACCATGTTCTCGGGGTCACGGCGATCGAGGAAGGCGGACAGGTCCACCTCTGGGCCGGGACCGCCTGTAAGACGCCGCACCGCCCATCCGACACGCGTAAGCGCTGCGGTGTCATCCTGCACGCCGGGCAGGCGCATGGAGATCCAGAGCGCCAGCCGATCCGGGCCAATTCGGTCGCCTGCAAACCAGCTGAGGTCTGCCGCCTCGATCAACGCAAGCCTGTGCCGCCAGCCTTCCGGGCCACGCTTCAGACGGTCGTCTAGCGCCCCGATCCGGCCGGCCACACGGGCAAGGCGGGCAGCATGGCCCGCCTCGGCACGTCGCCAATCGTCGAGAACAGCGGTCTCACGCACTTCGGCCCTAGGTCCGGGCGGCAGATAATGCGGCTCCTCTTCCATCGGACCGGGCAGGAACCACAGGTCGTCCTCTGTCGCAATTGCTTTGCCGTTTCATCAAAAAGTTCTTACAGGATTCCAGTAGGATGAAGCGTAATCCGACGTGGTATTTTACGTTTCGATTTCAATTTTTAGCTCGCGTTTCAACAAGCGAGAAAATGGGGCAGAAGATGGGGTTTAGAAACCGTGGAGCAGCGGGTTCATGACGCTGCGCGAAAACGAAGCGTCTGACGAGGCTTGGGCCAAGGCAACGCGTATTGCGCGCGAGCTGGACCGAATTTTGGACGGGCAAGAGCCTATGCGCCCCGCAGTTTCTCGCGCCGCATCCGAATTGCGTCTCTCGACGCGCCAAGTCTACAACCACCTGCGCCGATATCGTGCCGAGCGCCGGGTGTCTTCGCTGTTGCCAAAGACAGGTGGAGCCAGGCGCGCAAGGATCAGCCCGGCTGTTGAGGAGATCATTTCGGCAACCCTTCGGGAGATGTGGCTTCGGCCCGAGCAACCGGACCTTGCGCCGATTGTCGATGAAATCCGCGCCCGATGCGGCAGCGAAGGACTTGATCCGCCTGCCTATGTCACCGTTTCCAAGCGTATCCCACGACTGTTCACGCCCGAGGAGATTGCACGACGGCGACATTCAGGAGGGAAAAATCTACGGCGCCTGAAACCCCGCCCAGGCTATATCCGGGCCAAACACGCACTCGATGTTGTCCAGATAGACCATACCCCCGCCGACATCCAGTTTGTGGAAGTCATCGACGGTCAGGGCATCTATGTTGGACGCCCCTATCTCACTATCGCAGCCGATGTTGCAACAAGCGCGATTATCGGCTTCTGCCTGACCCTTGAGCAGCCCTCACGCCTGTCGGTCGCCCTCTGTCTGGCGCAGGTGATGTGCCGCAAGGAGGACTGGCTGGCAGCGCGCGACATCAATCATTCCTGGTCAATGTTTGGCCGCCCGAAGAAGATCGTCGTGGATTCCGCCATGGAATTCAGAAGCACCAGTTTCATCCGAGGTTGTGCCGAGTACGGCATTGTAATTCAAAGCCGGAACAAGGGGACCGTCCATCGTGGCGGGGTTGTCGAACGGCTTCTAGGCAAGGTGAATACGGTGCTGCGCTCCCTGCCTGGCAAGACCGGGCGTTCCATCGCGGATCGGGGTGAGTATCTGTCCGAAGACCGTGCGAGGCTGAACTTTGCAGACCTCGAACGCTGTATCGCGCTGGCGATTATCGATCACAATCTTAGCCAGAATGAACGCAAGCTGACGGTCCCGACAATTGCATGGGAACGAAAATGCCGTCAGCCGGATGGCCCGGAAGACAACCCTTTCGATGTTCTGCTCAGCTTTCTCCCGCACAAGACACGCAGGATTTCACCTCAGGGTGTCAGCCTGTTTGCCAATGACTATTTCGACCCATGGATGGGCCCATTGGTCGCCCGCCGTGATCGATTGGATGCTCTCGATGTTCGTTATGATCCTCGGGACATTAGCCACATCTACATCAAGGACCCCGATATAGGAGTCTGGCGCCCTGTGGCGCGTCGGGATGGACTGCTTGAAGCGGTCACCCTCTGGCAGCACAGGGCCGAGAGAAACCGAGCGCGCGAAACTGGTCGGCGCCCGATCGAGGAGAAGACCGCGATCCGCCGCGAAATCGCAGCGACCGTGGATGCCTCAGCAACCAAGAAGCAAAGGCTGAAGGAAATCGCACGGGCCAGGCATGCGGCTCAGGCGCCGAAACCCTACCAGAGCCTGACTCCTGCCCCGACACCCATCCGGGAAACGCCTGACTCTGAGCGCCCGCGCCGCGTCTTTCCGGTTGAGGATTGGTGAAATGATTGATCACCTCCTAGACTCCGCCGCATCACTTCTCGATGCCGGTGACGCGTGCCGCATCGCCCATATCCGGTCGGCCCGTTGGATCAGCCATCCGGTTGCAAGTCGCGCCCATAACGCCATGAGTCTGCTGCTTGATCGGCCAGTAACCTTGCGTCCCAGAGGGCTCTTGCTGACAGGCCCCTATCACAATGGCAAGACGATGATCGCCGAACGCTTTGCGATTGAACATTTGCTGCAGTCAGAACGTCAAAGGATCTGGGTGATCCAGACCCGAGAAGGTGCCGGACTGTCTCACTTCTATGCCAGCATTCTTGCCGGGTTGCGCGCGCCTCAGGCATCTGGTTGGCGGAGCCTGTCGCGCGCGGGCGAGCAGGTGGATCATTTGCTGGACAGCTTGAAACCCCGCCTGCTCATCTTCGATGAGTTTCACAGCGCCCTTCGAGGGCGCCGACAGGACGTGAAATCTATCTTTTCGTTCCTGCGCCGTATCGCACGTGTCCACGACATTTCGCCCGTACTGGTTGGCGAGGTTGCGGTCTATGACGCGGTACACGACACCGAGGAAATGGGATCGCGGTTCGATACGATCCCTATTCCCAGATGGGCGTATGACGAGGATTTCGCGACGCTCCTCGACAGTCTTGAAACCAGCATCCCTCTCGCCCACGCCTCGAACCTGTCGCGACCGTCACTGGCTGAGATCATCCATGAATTGTCAGAGGGCTTGATCGGAGAGGTCGTCGATATCGTGAGTAGCGCGGCCATCAAGGCGATAAGGAACGGCGAGGAACACATTTCTGAAGCGACCATTACCTCGCTTGGTTACACGCCCCTGTCGAAACGCCGAAACGCGCCTTTGCGCCGCGAAATGATGTGAACCAGTCTGCGTCCGAGATCACAGTCACACCAGCGCGCGACTACGGCAATGAGGTGGGGCAAGGCTGGCCCGGCGTTGTTGCACCGGCACGCGGAGAGCTTCTGTCGAGCTGGCTGCATCGGCTGGCCATGGCCAATGGAATTCCACCTCAATATTTTGGGCGGGTTCTGGATGTCGCAGTTGGAGATTGGTCTGCGAAGCTTGACCGAGACCTTCCCGGGCGAATCCTCAGTTTGCTGGTCGAGCGAACCCGGTTGCCCGCCGAGGAGATTGATGGCCTGGCTTTGCACCGCGACCCGCTGGCCCGGTTGCGAGTGCGGCAGATCACAGGATCAGGAGATGCCCGCACATTGACCGCTCGGGTCAATCGCCTGCAATATTGCCCGGCATGCCTGAAAGAGGATCGCGCACCGTTCTTCCGGCGCGGCTGGAGCCTGGCGACGCGCGTTTCCTGCTTTCGGCATGGATGCCGCTTGCGCGATCACTGCCCTGCCTGCGGCGGCGGCATTGCGCCTGCTCGACAGAACCGGCTTCTGCCGCAACATTTCTGCGTCTGGTGCGATGCTGATCTCCGAAAACCCACCCTGCCCGCCGAGTATGATGTGCAGCGTCTCGAACGGCTCATCGACGATTTGCTTCGAATGCATGTTGCAGGACATGGACGGCATGGAAAGACATCCCTGCCCGCCATGCTTGGGGCTGCTTGTTTCACGTTCAATGGCCAGCCGACGTCAATTTCGCGCTTGCCGCACCGGGTCCGCTACGTATTGTTCCGCCAGTTGGCCGATGGAATGACGCACCTCCAAAAACGTTCCGTGCATCCTGCAATTGATCTCTGGACCCGCATTGCACGGGCTGCGCCCAAGCATTCCGACTTGGTGGCGTCATTGAGAGCAGAGATCACGTCACAGATCACACCGGGAACAAAGACGCGCTCCAGACATCCTGATTTGGCGGACTTACGACAGGTCATCGTTCGCCTTCATTCAAACCGCCGCACATCATTGGCAACGGCTATGCCTGCGAATTGATGACCCCTGCATCCTCCATCTGCTCCCGATCGGGCAGGTCCTGCAGCGACTCCAGATCGAACGCGACCAGGAACTGCTCCGTCGTCACATAGGTATAGGGTGCCCCGCGCCGCGGCGACCGTGGCCCGGTGACGATCAATCCACGCGCATGCAATCTTCCGATCAGATCTCGGCTGATCTCTTTGCCGAAGATGTCTTTCAGGCCGTCCCGTGTGATCGGCTGGTGGTAGGCGATGGCGGCCAGGACAGCGACATCGTACTCGCGCAGATCGAGGTCCTGTTCACCTATATCAGCGGCGGTCCGTATCGCCGGGGCGTAGGCGGGCCTCGTCCTCAGCATCCAACCGCCGACGACCTTTGTCACTTCGAATGATCGGCCGTCAAGGTCAGCGGCCAGGTCCTCGATCAGAAGCTCAATCGAAGCTCCTTGCCCTACCACCCGAGCCAGGTCCTCGCGCGGCACCGGCGATGCGCTGGCGAAAAGAACGGCTTCAATCCGCCGCATCCATTCGCGCCAGCGCAATTCGGCTGGCAGATCGTTCAGTTCCCGATCGAAGTCAGTTTCGGCGTGATCCTTGGCCATCGCTCAGATCCCGTAGAGCCGGAACGTGTCGCGGCCGGTCAGCTCGCGCACCGCGCCGAGATCGACCAACCGGTCACAGAGCCGCCGTGCGGACCGGTCCGGTAGTGGGAGGGCCGCAGGCGCGACGGCATCTTGGGTCAGGAACATCGCGACGGCGGCCTCTGCGCCTTTGGCGCGCAGCTTCGGCGCGACCGCTTTGAGATGCGCTGCCCGCCGCGCGAGGTCAGTTGAGAGACGCACGGCATCGACCGCCGATGAGACGAGCGCACGATGACAAGCCGAGCGTAGGTCTTTGCCTCGCTTGCGCATGTTGGCGCGTTTCAGGCCTGCGGCCAGAAGCGGCACGACATGATCCCAACCAAGCGCCTGAGCGAGGGCCGCGTCAGCAAGGAGGAGTGCGGGCACCTCGGCACGGGGGGCATCGTTTAGTACCGCCTCCAGCACCATTGCCGCGCGACCGACCGGTGCCCCCTGCCCGGCATCGAGCCAACTCGCGATCTGATCACCCTGAAGTTCAGGCAGCGCCCGGACCAGAGCTTGCACGGTCACCGGCCTTTCTGTGGCGCGACGCCACGCCAGACAGGTTTCGCCTGCCGGGCCGGGCAGGTCGCCGGGGCGCAGCAGATGGACCACGTCGCGCAGCTCCCCTGCCCGCTCCAGACGACCCGAAAACGCGACACAAGCCTCCGTCGCACGCAGCGCGAGCCTGTCCCGCAGCAAGGCCTGGGGGACAGGATCGTATCCTAACACAAGATGCAGGTGGTTCAGTGCTGCGCCGGACAAAAACGCCACATCTTCAGGGGTTTCGGCGCGTGCCGAGGTGACCCAGGGCGGCATCCGGGGTAAGCTATCAGGGTCGCTGTCGAAGGTTGGGCGGGCATATGTCATGCCACAACACTATTTTGTGGCGGCGCTTTTTGCTACCATATAGTGTAAAAACCGCCCCTCTTTGCCGAACCTTAATACGTCCAATAACCTTGCGTTATCGGACGTAAAACTGATATGCTCGGAAACATGAGCAGTCTCACGAATAACGGCACCAGAATCGAGGATTCCGACGCGTCTGACGCAGAGATTTCGAGCTCAGCGTCCTATGACTCGCTGAACAGTGACGAACACGACGAGAGAACCTCTCGGGACGGAGCCTCAATCGCTCTGCCCGCTCATGTGGCCGGCTCCGGCGCGCTCGACCGGCTGATCGACACCGCGCGCGACTACGCCGAGGCCTCAACAGCTGAGAACACCAACAAGGCCTACTCGGCCGACTGGAAACACTTCACCCGTTGGTGCCGGTTGAAAGGGACGGATCCCCTGCCCCCCTCGCCCGAGATGGTCGGGCTCTATGTGGCGGACCTGGCCGCCGCGACTGGTAAGGCCCCTGCTCTCTCGGTCTCCACCATTGAGCGGCGCCTCTCCGGCCTCGCTTGGAACTACAGGCAGCGCGGGTTCACTCTTGATCGCAAGGACCGCCATGTCGCCACCGTTCTGGCCGGGATTAGGCGCAGACACGCGCGTCCGCCGGTTCAGAAGGAAGCGATCCTGCCCGATGACATCCAGGCCATGGTGGGCACCCTTCCCTATGATCTCCGCGGGCTTCGAGACCGGGCGACCTTACTTCTGGGCTATGCTGGAGGTCTCCGTCGCTCCGAGATCGTGAGCCTTGACGTGCACAAGGATGATACACCGGACTCCGGCGGTTGGATCGAGATTTTCGAAGATGGCGCTCTGCTGACGCTGAACGCCAAGACCGGGTGGCGCGAGGTCGAGGTCGGGCGCGGCTCAAGCGACCAGACCTGTCCTGTCCACGCACTTGAGCAATGGCTGTATTTTGCAAAGATCGACTTCGGGCCGGTCTTCGTGCGAACATCGCGGGATGGCAAACGTGCGCTCGAGGCCCGCCTTTCCGACAAGCACGTCGCACGGCTGATCAAAGCAACCGTTCTGAAGAGCGGCGTCAGATCCGATTTGCCGGAAGCCAAACGGCTGGCAATGTTCTCTGGCCATTCCTTGCGCGCCGGGCTCGCCTCGTCGGCAGAGGTTGATGAGCGTTATGTTCAAAAGCAACTCGGACATGCGTCGGCCGAGATGACCCGGCGCTACCAGCGCAGGCGCGACAGGTTCAGGGTGAACCTGACCAAAGCCGCAGGGCTGTGAAGCTCAGGAATCTTGACGCGTTGGTGAAGCGCTAAGATGAAATTCCAGCGCTTCAGTTTCAGCTTACGGCTTCAATTGAAATCAGGAACTAAACGCGACATCCTCAGAAGTCTCTTCAAGCTCCTCCGCATCCTCAAGAGGATCATCAAAAATATTACACTTTATAAATGCTTGAGGCTCCATATGTGCAAAATACGGAACTTTTGCGTTTTACCCAAGGGTTTTGTCAGGGTGCGCCTACACACTTTATATAGCACGCGCGCGCAATGGTCTGCGAGAGCTCGCTGATCGCGCTCAGCGTAAGGGAACCAAGGGCTTTGTACTGAACAGCCCCACAGAGCCCGCACTTGCATTCGCTTACAAACGGTCGTTTATTAGTAATATATGAAACTGCAAAAGGCAGAATTTGATGCCCCTAATCGGTTATGCCCGCGTATCGACCGAGGATCAGACCCCCCTGCCCCAATCGCAGGCCCTGAAATCCGCGGGTTGCGCCGAGATCCATGAAGAACAGGCCTCGGGCGGCAATCGTGCGCGGCCGGTGCTTGCGCGGGTGTTGGAACGCATCGGCAAAGGCGACACGCTGGTCGTCGTTCGGATCGACCGACTGGCGCGGTCGCTGTCGCATCTGCTGGAGGTGATCGAACGGCTTGAGGCAAAGGGCGCATTCTTCCGCTCGATCGAGGATCCGATCGACACCGCATCCCCGCAGGGCAAGTTCACGTTGCAAGTACTGGGGGCTGCGGCCGAGTTCGAACGCGCCCTGATCCGGGAACGCACCAAGGCCGGCCTTGCCAGCGCACGCACAAAGGGCCGCATTGGCGGGAACCCTGGGCTGCGGGCCAAAGACCCTGCCGCTCTTCGCAAGGTGCGACTGGCGCGACAGGACGGCTACATTGAGCGTCTGAACGAAACGGCACAAGATTGGGTGCCTCATGTGCGCCGGTTGCGCCCCGACTTGGCCTGGGAAGACGTGTTGCGCATCATCAACGGCCCCCTGCCCGAGGCGCGTCGCTGGAACCAAAGCCGCCTTCAACGCGCCGTGAAGGCCTATGTCCGCGACGGCTTCCTGCCCGAGACAGTTTTGGCCCGCGCCGGTCGCCGCGAAACCGACGACCGTCTGCCCGCCATCGTCGCCGCCATCAAGGGCGCGGATCCCGGCATTACGCTCCAGGCGATCTGCACCCGGCTGGAAGCGATGCGCGAGCGCACGCCCCGCGGAAGGTCCAAGTGGCAGCCGTCATCGGTGAAAATGCTTCTGGAACGCGCTGAGAAACTTGGGTTGCTTGACTGAATTGAGTAGTGCCTGCGCTTGTGTCTGTGTGGTTGAACCACACCATATCTAGAAAGAGCTTGCACGAATCTGATAGCTCGGGCAATAGTCTCGATAAATAACGCGCGGTCATATAAAAAACGCGCCCACGAATCGAGGCAGA
>NZ_CP049816.1:0-33885 GCF_011290545.1 Pontivivens nitratireducens
TGCCGTTGTTGGTGTGCTTGCGTGTTGGGAACATCTCGGTGTAATCGAACACGTCCTGTCTTGCAGCGTCGCGTGTGAGGTATGTCCGCAGCCTGATGCGCTTTCTTTTCAATAGCTGGAAAAAGCTCTCTGCGACGGCATTGTCATGACAATTTCCACGACGGCTCATGTTGGCGGCCAGGTTGTGTTTGCCCAGGAACGATTGCCGCCCCCGCCGGTAAATTGGGAACCCTGGTCAGAATGGATCATGACCTTTTGCTTTGGCTTGCGCCGCCAAACGGCAGCCAACAATGCCTGCAAAGCTAAGTCAGTCGTCATCCGAGATTGAATAGACCATCCGACGACCCGCCTCGAGAACAAATCAATGACGACGGCCGGATAAGACCAACCTTCGTGCGTCCGTATGTAGGTGATATCGGTCACCCAATTGCGATCAGGTGCATCGACTTCGAATTGCCGGTCTAGGATGTTGTCAGCAACGACAGCAGGCTTGCCGCCATAGCGACCAGGGCGACGTTTATACCCAATCTGCGCGGTGATGCCTGCGAGACTGGCCAAGCTTACAACACGGTTCTCAGAACAGGTCTCGCCAGCATCACGCAGGTCATCCGTTAATTTGCGATAGCCATAGACCTTGCCGCTGTCCGTCCAAGCCTGTTGGAGCAGCTCTGTCTGGCGCGCATCTATAGGCGCATGTTCACACTACGTTCTTTTTGCGCGCACATCTGGTTTCTCTGGCAGGCCCGTCGTATTCATTCTCCAGAATGGAGTTATGCTGTGTGTTTAACACTATTACTAATAGTGTTAAACGCCCCGCGCCCCGATCCTGTGAGTCGATAGGATAGGGCTGCAATTTCCGCTCCCCCGTTTAACAGTTTTCGGATACACTGTTAAATATGAGCGAAATGCGCCTTCACGATACCAACGGAAACCGGCTCTATCTCAACGCGGAAGAGCGGGCCGCCTTCCTGGCCGTGGCACGGCGCAAGCCGGCCCGAGATCGCACCCTCTGCGAAACGCTGCTCTTCACCGGCTGCCGTCCCTCAGAGATGTTGGAGATCACGCCTGCCAGGGTGGACCTATCCGGCGGCACGATCGCCATCCGCAGCCTGAAGAAACGCAAGGACGCCTCTGGCCGCAATAAGATCGTCTACAGGAGCGTTCCAGTACCGCCGGACTACCTCGACACTCTCAACACTGCGCACGGCATCAGAGAAGCCCAGAAATCGCGCAAACAGGCGGCCACACCGATCTGGCCGCTCAGCCGCGTCCGCGTCTGGCAGATCGTCAAAGGCATTATGATCGAGGCCGGGATACCGGATGCGCCGCACCGCAGCCCCAAGGGCCTGCGCCACGGCTTCGGAATCAATGCCACGGTCAACGGCATTCCGCTGCACATGCTGCAAAAGTGGATGGGCCATGCCCAGCTTAGCACGACGGCGATCTATGCCGACGCCGTAGGCAAGGAAGAGCAGGACATTGCGGCCAGGATGTGGGGGTAGACATGGACCTGACACGCCGACACGTCAAAGAACGCGCGCCGGTTCTACCGAATGACGGTCGTGCCGGGGCTGTTTTGGGCTCGACCGCAAGTCCGCATGCATACTAAAGATACGTTCTATAATTCACATAATTCGGTCACTATCTCGTTTTCAATTAATTTATTAAGAAGTTATGGGGTAAATTAGCCAGAATTCTCGATTTGTAATGATTTTGTACCTAATTATTTTTTGCATATTTTTCAATATGGGCATCAGAACACTTACTGGCATCAACTTTTGAAGTTTTTAATTTCAAAAGGGAAGATTTTTATAAAAAAAGGCAACCCACCTTCTGAGGCTAGATTGATATTAAATTTCTATGGGGCAAATAGTTATTTTTTCTGTTCGAAAAATGCTGGAAGCCCTCAATCTCTCATTCTATTAGAATACTTTCTACACCATTTATAATTGGGGTGGTGGAAATGGGGTTGGCATCAATTATTGTTGGTTCCTTTTTTGGATTTATACTATATCAGTACTGTAAATTAAATATAAATTATAAAGAATATTTAATTATTTTTGAAATGGATAGCGCTTCCGGGTGTTTAATGTGGTCGACGACGTAACCCGTGAATGCTTGGGGGCGATCCCGGACACCTCGATCTCGCGTCGACGTGTTGCCGGTGAACTTTCGACCCTGATCGAGCGCCGTGGAAAGCCGGGAATGATTGTCAGTGACAATGGGACGGAACTGACCTCGAATGCGATCCAGCGCGGGTGTTCCTAGAACCGGGTCGAGTGGCACTACATTGCGTCCCACTGCCCGGCAGGGTCATGCAATACATGATCCCGAGAGAGGGCAGGCCGATGCAGAATGGGTTCGTCGAGAATTTCAACGGTCGGATGCGCGACGAGTTGCTTGACGAGACCATGTTCCGCAATCTCGTCCATGCCCCGTCGTGACCTCTGCCTGGGCCACCGACTACAACGCTGAACGCCCGCATTCTGCTTGGAATATCAGACGCCCATCGACTCGCGGTCCCTCGCCACGGCAATCGCCCGCCCCACTGCACGAGATAAAAGATCCGCGCGTCGGGCGATTTCTCAACCTGCGCCAATCGGCGTAAAAAAACCCTCGGACTCCTGTCGCAGCTGGGTGAAGGTTCAGTGGCAGGTCAGCAGGCGCCAACGTCGAGAGTTACACATATGTGTCGAACGAAGCCATTCAGGTATCTGGCCTGCACATTTGTTTGTAGTTTGCCTCAATAACAATAGGGAGAGAAAAATGAACCGGATAGCATTCGCATTTTGTTCCATAGCGGCGCTCAGTGGAGCAGCAACCGCGCAGGAGCTTTCGATCGCCACTGGCGGAACTGGTGGCACATACTACCCGTACGGGAGCGGCTTCGCACAAGTAATTGAGAGGCATATCGAGGGCACCAGCGTTACGGTCGAAGTTACAGCCGCATCCGTTGAAAATCTCGCGTTGCTGACCCGCGGGGAAACCGACATTATCATCGCCGCGGCCGACGCTGTGAAGAACGCGGTCGAAGGACTGGACGCCTTTGAGGGGCGCCGCGTTGACAATATAGCTGCACTGGGCGCTCTCTACGCTAATGTCGTCCAGATTGCTGTCTTGGAAGAGAGCGGCATCCAGTCACTCGACGATCTTCGAAACAAAAGGCTTTCCGTTGGCGCGCCGGGATCAGCGACTGAGCTGACCAGTCGGCGGATGCTCGAACTTCAGGGTATAACCTATGAAGAAGTCGGGGCGCAGCGCCTCAGTTACACCGAGTCCGTGGATGCGATGCGCGACGGAAGCCTGGATGCAGCCGTCATTCTCGCAGCCCCGCCGGCAAGCTCGGTGATGGCTCTTGCCGCGGGACAAGACATTTCAATTCTCCCACTGACCCAGGAAGAGGTCGACCGTATCGTTGAATCTGAATCGGCGTTTGCTCCCTATGTGCTCCGGGCGGGGACTTATGACGGGCAAGATGAAGACGTTTTGACGTTCTCCACTCCCAATATGCTGCTGGTGAACGATGCGATGGATGAGGAGCTGGCCTACCAGATCACCCGAGTCCTGTTCGAATACACGCAGGAAATCGTGGCCGTCCACCCGTCCGCCAAGGAAACCACTGTAGAGTTCTCGCTAGCTTCGAGCACCGTTCCCTTGCATCCTGGCGCAAGGCGCTACTACGAAGAGGTCGGAGCTGAGATCCCGGCGCGGCTACTTCCTTGAATAGCTGGCTCTGCGCGGTTCCTCTGGTCATTCTCCTCGCAGGGTCAGCACAAGCTGACCGTCTGTTGATAACCGGCCAAAGCGGACACAGCATCATGCCGGACCTGTTGGAGCAGACCGAATGGTGTCTTCACTGGCAGCACTCTGTTTCGGGCGGGCTCGTGACCGATTGCTTCCAAACGATCGACGGGCACGTTTTCCTCGACCGCAGTTTCCTGCACGATCCCGCCGCTGCGGGACTTGGTGAGGTTCTTGGGCGTGGCCGAATATTGCGCTCCGCGACTGATGGGGACTGGATCGTCGATATAGCCGAGGTCATGCCTTGTAATCGTGTGTTCGTACGGATCGGCGGGCAGAGGATTAACCATCGCCTGACTTACGGCTCTGCAACGGTCAATCTCAGCGAGATTTTCGCTGGGGAACGGGTCGCAATCACCCTTCTGTCAGATGACGCTGACAGAAGGGTAAATGAAGAATGCCGGTAACCGCCTTCGGGGTGGTGTCTAGGGGAAACAGATGCAAGAAAAGTCCGAACCCATTTGCGCAGATACTAATAAAGATCTTACCGGCAGAATCATCCCAGCCCCGCCTTGGCCAATCGCGAAGCTGATCATCCTGCTGTCGATCGTACTGTGCGGTTTTCAACTCTACGCCGCTGGTATACGGCCGATGGGTTTGTTCTATCAGCGCCCAATCCACCTCATGTTGATCATGATGGTCGCTTTCCTCGTCTTTCCAGCTTTCGGCCTGCACCGCAAACGCGGTGTGATGGGCTGGGTGATCGACGCAGCCTTTTTCACTGGGGCTATTGTCTCGGGCCTCTACATAGTCGTCAACCTGGACGCGATCATCGCGCGTGCGGGCTTTTGGACCCGAACCGATATCATAGTCGGTAGCTTCGCGATCATTACCCTGCTGGAAGCAAGCCGTCGCGTCGTAGGCATGGGGATCACCGTGATCGGGTTCATCTTCGTACTGTACGCGCTTGCCGGTCCGCGTGGCGCGCTGCCCTGGTTGGGGGAGTTCATGCCCGGCATCTTGTCTCATCGCGGCGCCTCGGTCGAACGGTTGGTGTCTCAGCTCTATCTCGGACAAGAAGGCATCTTCGGTTTGCCGCTGGGGATCGCCGCGACCTATGTTTTTATTTTCGTTTTGTTCGGCGCAGTGCTGGAAGTGACGGGTGGGGGGCGCTTTTTTATCGATCTTTCCTTTGCCGCCACCGGCCGCCAGCGTGGGGGGCCAGCCAAAGCTGCGGTTGTGGCGTCTCTCAGCATGGGCTCGATTACCGGTAGCGCCATCGCCAATGTCGCAACCACAGGCCCCTTCACCATCCCGCTCATGAAGCGGCTAGGCTACAAGCCCGCCCAGGCCGGCGGTATCGAGGCGGCAGCTTCCACCGGCGGGCAGATCACCCCGCCTCTGATGGGTGCGGGTGCGTTTCTGATCGCTGAATATACTGGCACGCCCTATGTCGAAATCATCAAGGTTAGCATATATCCGGCGCTTCTATATTTGCTCACTGTCTATCTCTTCGTTCATATTATTGCGCTGAAGCAAAACATGCACGGCATACCGGCCAAAGATTTGCCGTCGGTGCGCGCGGTGATGAAAGAAGGCTGGCATTTTCTTCTACCGCTCATCATGTTAATATATCTTCTGGTCATTGGCTTGTCGCCGATGCGGGTCGGTTTCTATGCCATTTTATCAATTCTTGCCGTTGCTGTTCTGCGCTATATGTGGGGATGGTTGCGCAATGAACCAACTCGTGTTCACCACATGCATCCCGATGGCACGGTGAAGGAAGAAATCATCTATGAACGTCTGCCGTTGGCGCTGGTACTGAAGGCTGGGCTGAACAAGGCCGTCGAAGCCTGCGAACTGGGGGTAAGGAACGCACTGACCGTTAGCCTTGCCTGCGCCATCGGCGGCATAATCGTCGGCGTTGTAGGGCTGACCGGACTGGGGCTTAAGTTCTCAGCCCTGATGATGACATTCTCGGGTGGCAATGTCGTGCTCGCCTTGTTCATTGTCATGATAGCCAGCTTGATCCTGGGCGTCGGCCTACCGGTGACGGCCAGCTACATCGTGCTGATCATCCTGGTCGGCCCCGCTATGAGTTCCGAGTTCGGCATCCCTCTCTTGATTGTTCATCTGGTGGTGTTTTGGTATTCGCAGGACTCAAACGTCACACCGCCTATCGCCTTGGCTGGTTTTGCGGCAGCGGCGATCGCCAAGAGTCCACCGATTGCTACAAGCCTCCAAGCTTGGAAGTTTGCCAAAGGCCTCTACATCATCCCGCTTTTTATGGTGTTTAACCCCGAAATAATCATTGGAGGACCAGTGCCTCTCGTACTTTGGAGTGGCGTACTGGCCTTTTTCACCTGTGTCGGCTTCGTCGCAGCACTAGAGGGTTATCTGTTCGGACGGATCAACGGGGTGTCGCGGCTTGTGGTACTGGCGGCCGGTATCGGCACGTTGCAACAGATTCTGTGGCTGGAGGCTATCAGTTTGGCAGTGATGGTGCTGATGATAGGATTGAACTGGATGGCAGAGCGGAACCGCGAAGCACTGCCTGCTTAAACCGAGCCACATGTCTCGCTGTCTCTGAAAAGAGAGCGCAAGCTGTCTTTCCCGATCAGCCCGCCGGTCTGACCCCTCGGGGTCAGCTTGGCGGGCGGTAGCCTATTGCCACGGACAGCCTGTCTGCCGCATCGACTGTCTTTCGTTCGTAGAGCTCGCGGCGTTCGACGCCGCGTTCGCGGGGCGCCCCGAGCACCAGGACACCGATCACCTCTCCGGCCCGGTCGCGGACAGGGGCTGAGACACCGGCGGCGCCGTCTATCGCTTCGCCGTTGGTGAAGCAGACCCCGCGCTGCCGGCATTCCTTGACCGCGGCTTTTATCCCGGCGATATCGGTGATGGTCCTGCTGGTCAGCTTGTCAGCCTGGAGATCCGCAAAATACCTGTTCTGCCATTCCGTCGGGGCGTGGCCGATCAGAACGCGCCCGCTCGCCGTCGGATAGGCCGGACGATTGGCGCCCGCATTGACCACATAGCGGATAAGCGAACTACCTTCGACAACATCCTCGTAGACGATGCGGCGGCTGTCCAGATCGAGGGTCGCATAGATGACAGTTTCGTCGGTCCAGTCCCGCAGCAGCGTCATATGATGCCGTACGAGGCTGGAAAATCGGCTGTTGGCCAGGATGGCTGACGCAAACTGGAACATGCGCGGACCAAGTCGGTAGGTGTTGGACTCGTGGATCAAATAGTCCTGATCCACAAGTGGCCTGAGCATGATGAGAAGAGAACTCTTGGGTGCGTCGAGAGCTACGCTGAGATCCGCCAGGGTCATACCGACCTCGGTTACTTCTGCGATCCTTTCGAAAATACCGAGCAGGCGGTTGATCGATCGTGGCGGATCGCGGCGCGTTTTGGCCGAAGGACCGGATTTCGCCTGATTGTGTTCTTGTCTAGCCATTTGGGCATTTCACTTTGATACCTCCAGATGTTCGTCAACTTGTGCTGACAACCAAGGCAATTTGCAATCAAGGCAATTTGTGCCCTTCCTAATACTCCGAGCGTGCGACCCGATGAACCAGTTTAACAAGACTTTTCGTAAAGATAGCACAATCGTGTTGCAGCTTGCGTGTCCCGATGTGTTCAACTGCCTGTCCATAGCCGTCTTCGCCAAACTGGTGGATGCCCTTCGCGCAGCCGAGTGCGACTCCGTAGGGCATCAACGATCGAAGGGCCAACCTTCAAAGGGCCCGCGCCGGTTCCCCTTCGGAAATGCCGGTCACATTCATCAGGTCGCACATGCCTTGAAAGACCGCATCATAGCCGGGGCGGTTCTCCACTAGAATGTCGCATTCGCCGGTCAACTTGCGGATAATCTCCTGCCCTTTCGGTTTCGAGATATCCTAGGTCAGCGACGACTTGCTACGATTGCACCAGATGTGCGGCGAAATCTTCGCTGCTCATCGTTCCGGCGGCCCGCTGGGCGAAAGGCGGACCGAACTGACGCGCATCTTTTCCTAGGCTTGCCCGTTCAATCTTGATGACCTCGGCCCCGAGATCGGCGAGGTATTGCGCGGCCAAGGGCCGGCCAGAATACGCGACATATCCAGAACACGGGTGCCGGAAAGGGGTTTCATAGTCGTGACCGGATCTTTAAATCGTTTTCGTGTCTGTTGCGGTCTGGTGTCTGCGCGAGCTCGTTGAGAATTTCGTGGGTATCGGCGCCTAGCCGGGGCGGCAGACGGCGGATCGACGGGGTGCAGGCCGAAAAACTAGGCGCGATTCCCGGCAGGGTCATCGCACCTTCGGTCGGGTGCGTGTTGGTCTCGAAGAAGCCGGTTTCCAACAGATAGGGATCTTCGAACAACTCGTCGAAGGTGCTGGCTGGACCGTTCGGAATATCGGCCTGATCCAGCGCCGCGCCCCAGTCGGCTGTGGTGCGGTCCACCAGCCGCTTGGCCACGATGGCATAGAGATCTTGGATGTTTGCCGACCGTTGCTGAGTCCGTTCATAACGTGGATCGCGCGCCAAGTCGCCATGGCCAAGCAGTTCGAGAAACCGTTGCCATTGCGCATCGGTATTGGCCATGACGCACAGATACCCGTCCGCCGTGCGGTAAGGCCTGCGATCAGCATTCATCAGCCGAGTGTAGCCCGCTTTGCCGCCTGTGGCGGGCAGGGCGCGCCCCCAGAGATGTTCCAGAAGGTTGAAGACAATGACACTTTCCATCATGGGCACGTGAACCTCCTGACCTTCGCCAGTCCGTTCACGCCAGAATAGTGCCGAGGTAATGGCATTGGCCAGAACATAGCCCGAATGCTTGTCGGCAATCACGGTTGGTAGGTAGTCGGGCACACCATCGCGCCAGCCGTTCATGGCCGCGGTTCCGGTCAAGCCCTGCACCACATCGTCATAGGCGGGTGTTTCCCTGCGTGACGATCCGGGGCGAAAACCAGTCGCCGACGCGTAGATGATGTCCGGCTTGATTGCACGGACCTTATCATAAGTGAGCCCCAGCCGGTCGATGGCCCCCGGCCGCATGGCATGAACCATGACATCCGCCGTCTCAAGAAGACGAGTCAAGACGGCGGAATCCTGTGAATCCTTGAGGTTCAAGACAATTGACCGCTTGTTCCGGTTCAGACCCAAAAAGAGCGCTCCCATGTCATCGCTGACGCGGGGACCGACATGGCGGGTGTAGTCTCCCTTGGGCTCTTCGACCTTGATGATATCTGCGCCCATGTCGCCCAGAATCTGGGTGCAGACCGGCCCTAGGACGTTGATCGTCAGATCAACCACCCTAAGGCCGGACAATGGCCCGCGACGGGGATCAGGAGCGTCTGTCAAGATCATTCTCCCTTTGTGCGGGCATTGACCATACGCGTCGGCTTGTAGTCCAATACGAGCTCGCCCCGCTGATTGATGACCCGGTTGTGGCTGGTTACGATGCCTTTGTCTGGCCGCTTCTTCGACCGCCGCGCCTCGACGATCTCGACTTCACAGTGGATCGTGTCGCCTGCAACGGTTGGGCCGCCGACTTTGTAGGACATCTCTAGAAAAGCAAATCCAGTGTGCTGCATAGTGCTTTGGACCAGCAGACCCTCCATAAAGGTGTAGACTAGGGCAGATGGCACGACGCGGCCCTTGATGAGGGATTCTTCCTCTTGAAAGACGCTGTTTGTGAAGAGCACTTCGGTCATGCCGGTGCAGGTGACAAAATTGATGATGTCAGCTTCCGAGATGGTCCGCCCGATCGTCTTGAAAGTGCGGCCGACGGTGACGTCTTCGAAAAACAGGCCGAGGCCGAGGGTTTCCATGGGTGTTTCCTTCTTAAAACTCAGGCCAATACGGAGCGAGAGATAATGTTGCGTTGAATTTGGTTGGTACCTTCGATGATTTGGAGGACCTTCGCATCGCGGAAATAGCGGTTAATCCCGTACTCGTTGGATATGCCGGCCGCGCCGAAAAGTTGCACCGCATCCGTTGCGACCTTCATCGCAGTGTCGGTTGAGAAGGCCTTGGCCATTGCTGCCAAATGCGCGAGTTCCTTGCCTTTGACGCCTGCGTCCAGGGCCGCAGCCGCTTGATAGACCAGGAGGCGAGCAGCGGCAGTCTGCGTTTCCATGTCCGCGACCATCCATTTTATCCCCTGGAAGTCGGCGATGGTTTGGCCAAAGGCATGGCGGTTTTTAATGAACTCCACCGCGTGATCCAGCGCGCCCTGCGCACACCCGACTGCCCGAGCGCCGATGATCGGACGTGAATCGTTCAGCGCGGCCATAGCGACGCGAAAGCCTGTTTCCTCATCGCCCAACATTGCCGATGCGGGGACGCGGCAGTTTTCAAGATAGAGCGAATGGGACGGCACGCCGCGCGCGCCCATCTTGTCTTCCTTGGGGCCAACATTGAAACCGGGCGTGTCTGTATCGACGATGAACAGGTTGATCTTGCCACGTTCATCGCCAGTGCCAGTCTTGGCCGCAACCAGAACAAAATCGGCCATACCGGAATTGGTGCACCAGATCTTGTTGCCATCAAGGATGTAGTCGCCCCCGTCCTTGCGAGCCTTGGTCTTGATCCCCGAGACATCAGATCCGCTTTGCGGTTCGGTCAGGGAAAGGGCCCCCCGCAGCTCACCTTTGGCCAGGCCGGGCAGGTAACGGTCTTTTTGTTCCTGTGTGCCGCCAGCCAGAATGGCTCCGATCGGCACCCACTGCACCAGAAGTAGATAGGCGGTATTGTAGCAGACACGCCCGAATTCCTCGACCGCGACGCAGGCCGACAGCATGGAGTTCGCGCCACCGTATTCTTCGGGGAAGGGAAGAAGGAATAGGCCAAGCTCCTTCAACATCTCGAACATGTCATGGGGGTATTCCGCCGTGCGGTCGATCTCCTGCGCGCGCGGAGCGACCTTTTCGCGGGCTACGCGCCGGACAAGGTCTTGTACCAGGATCTGATCTTCGCCAAGTTTGAACATGTTCACGTCTCATCCCTTCTTGATGGGCCGGGATCCGCATGGCCCCAGACCGTATTTGTTGAACAGAATATGTTATGAGATTGCGTTTCCAGCAATGCGGCGACCCGTCTTCCGCATACATGTGTTGAGTCGCGCAATCCTATAGGCACGGCACACGCAGAGGTGGTCTCAGGATTTCGGACCAGTAGTTAAGGTGGATCAACTTGTGAAAGAGATGATCCAAAATGACGAAACGAAAGAACCACTCGCCTGATTTGAAGGCCAAAGCTGCTATGACGGTCGCTGAAGTATGAATGCGTCTATCTGAATGCCTTTGAGACAGGCTCTGAAGTGCCAGTCGGGGTCGGCAAATGGCTGACCTACTACAACTCAAGGCTGCAAATGGTCGAAATCCCGCGACCGCCTCTTCCTCTACCTTGCGAAATTCGTCCAGCCGTTTCAGTCCCCTAGTTCATCTCCTTTGTTGCAGTAAGTGCCATCAAAGGACCGGCATCAAACCGCCTCAGGTCCAATCTGCGGTATGGGGGTGCTGCGGTATGCGGACGTCGCAAACGAGAAAGTTTAAAAATGTCGATTTGCTTGACAGGCGTGCTCGAAGGTTCACAATAACAAACACAATTGGCAATATCGATTTGGGAGGAGTCGATGCTTGCACTATTTCCTACGACGGACGGGCGGCAAGTACATGTCGTGAAGTCGGTGGCGCGCACTCTAGAAACACTAGAGCTGTTCGACGAACTGCGTCGGCCCGTGAATATCGTCGAAGTGGCGATGCGGCTGGGATACCCCCAGTCCAGCACCTCCGCGCTGCTGAAAAGCATGGTCGCGCTCGGTTTTCTGACCTATGACAACGGCGCCCGCACTTATTATCCGACCGATCGCGTGCCCTTGATCGGCAGCTGGATGAGCCCCGCTCTTTTTGGTGGCGGGGCGCTGTTGCGCTTGGTGGATACGGTGGTCGAACGGAGCGGCCTTTTGTGCCTGCTGGGCGCGCAGAACGGCGATCATGCCCTATATTATCATGTGTCCAACCCGAAGAAATCGGTGGCGCATCATATCGCAGTCGGGACTCGGCGGCCGCTTGGCGCTTCGGGTGTGGGGTATGTGCTTCTGTCTACCATGGATGACAACGAGATCCGCCGCATGTTCCGGCGTATCAATGCTTATAGGCCAGACGGTCAAGATCCGCTCGATATCGAAGCGCTGATCAATTCTGTTCAAAAAGTCCGGGAGCAAGGATATTTCGTCTCGATTGACCAGGTCGTGCAGGGATCGGGTCTGATTGCAATGCTGCTGCCGCGGGAATGTACCGACCGGCCCCTGGCCATCGGCCTCGGAGCTCCGACGTCCATGATTCAGGATCGCGAGCATGAACTGGTGTCCTTGCTGCGCGAAGAGATTGACAAGCATTTCGGCAGCTACGTGGAGCTGGCAGAACGCCGTCGCACCGCGTCTATGTGGAAGGTCCCTAAAGAGGGCAAGATTCGCGGTGCCGGAATGCGCTAGTTCCGATTTTCACGCATATGCGTCAGAGCCGCCGCGTCCTATGGCCGGCGGCTTTGGCACGACCTAGGCTGCGCCGATACAACATATTCAGAGAGGATGTCGTATGGGACCGCTTGCAGGGGTAAAGATCGTGGAACTGGCCGGGATCGGACCCGGTCCGATGTGCGCGATGTTGTTGGCGGATCTTGGCGCGACCGTGATCCGGGTCGAACGCAAGGTAGAATCCCAGCTGGGCATCAAACGCCCGCCCAAGTTCAATCTACTGAACAGGGGGCGCCGTCAGGTCGCGGTCGATCTGAAAGACCCCGAAGGTGTCGCCTTTGTCCGCGCGCTTGTGGCCGAATCCGATGCGGTGATCGAAGGGTTCCGCCCCGGCGTGACGGAACGTCTGGGACTTGGGCCCGACGATTTGTTCAGGGTCAATCCTCGGGTGGTCTATGGCCGGATGACCGGCTGGGGCCAGGAGGGGCCGCTGGCTCAATCCGCCGGCCACGATCTCAACTACATCGCGATTACCGGTGCGCTGTCGATGATCGGGCGCGAGGGTCAGCCGCCGACCGTACCGCTGTCGCTGGTCGGCGACCTTGGCGGTGGGGCGCTGTATCTTGCCTTTGGAATCTGCGCGGCGATCATCGAGGCGCGCCAATCTGGCAAGGGGCAGGTGGTGGATGCCGCGATTTCTGATGGGGTCGCGCATCTGATGACCAATTTCCACGGCCTGCTCGGGGCCGGGATCATCACGCCCGAGCGCGGCACGAACATCATCGACGGCGGCGCGCCCTATTACGATGTCTATCTCTGCAAGGACGGGCGCTATGTCTCGATCGCCCCGATCGAACCCAAGTTCTTTGCGCTGCTTGTTAAGCTGCTTGAACTTCCCGAAGACACGATGCCGCCCCAGAATGACAAGGCCCGCTGGCCCGAAATGCGCGCGATCTTCGCCGCGAAATTCCTTGAAAAGACGCGGGACGAATGGACCGAACTGCTGGGTAAAACAGACGCCTGCTTTGCCCCTGTCCTGACGCTGGAGGAAGCTCCGGCTCATCCGCATATGCAGGCCCGCAACGTTTATTTCGAGGCGGACGGCGTGGTGCAGCCGGTTCCCGCGCCGCGTTTTTCGCGCACCGTTCCCGACGTGCCCGAACCCGTCGTGCCCGCAGCCGAGACGGACCCGGCCCATGCGCTGGAAGGCTGGGAGGTGCTGAAGCATCTGGAGAGCTGGAAGGAAAAGGGGGCACTGTAACCTCCGTAGCCTGCCTCAGGTTGTCGTGAAGGTCTGTTTGCGCTTTTCCAGAAAGGCCGTAGCAGCGGAACAGTGCGGGCTGGCTGTCACGCTCGGCCCGGAGGAAATCCTCAAGATAGGCCACCGCGCCGTCGGCATAGATCGACCTGGTAGCCGATCACCGTGGCCGCATAGACGGTGCCCTTGCCCAAGATTTGAGATCGCGCGCCGGTCCGCGGTTCGGCCACGCGGGGGGTGAAAGACATGGCGACCGTTGGACCGGCCGCGCTGGATCATGAAGCGGCCGACCTTCAGATGCTCGGCGGATTGAACACACCGGGCGCGCCTAGCACATCAGCAGCGGATTATGCGCTACGGCGTTCGACGACGGCATCAAGCGCAACGACCCCCTTGCCGTCCTCCAGTACCAAAACGGGGTTCAAGTCGATGCTCTGGAGCGTTCCTGCATTCGCGGCGGCAAATAAGGAGAGGTTGGACAGAAGCTGCGCCAATGCCTCGGTATCGGCTTTCGGAGCGCCTCGATAGCCGTCGAAAAGGGGTGCCGCCTTGATCCGCGCGACCATTTCACGAGCGGTGTCGAGGTCGAAGGGGGCAGGCTGGAACGTTACGTCGGGTACTAGCTCCACCAGAATGCCACCCATACCAAACATTACCACGGGTCCAAAGACTGCATCAGTGATCGTGCCGACGATCACCTCGATGCCTTTGGGCGCCATGGGTGCAACAAGAATCCCTTCTAGTGTTGCATCAGGCGCCTTTTCTGCGACGTTATGCGTTAACCGGTGGAAAGCTGCCCGGACGTTGACCGTGGCCACGTTCAGCGCAACGCCGCCGATTTCGGTTTTGTGCTGAATGTCGGGAGAGGCAACCTTCATCGCCACCGGACCACCGGCGGTTTTAGCTGCCTTAGCCGCCTCTTCAGCAGTGGTGGCGAGAACCTCAGTCAAAAAGGGCACTCCGGCCGAGGCAAGGACCTTCTTGGCCGCATGTTCCGACATTGGACCGGTCCCCTCGACACGCCTTCCGAGGGGTACAGGCGCGTGTCGGGGGACAGTGGCAAAGGCCTGGCCGAAATGGGTTAGCGCGCCGGCAATCTGCACTGCCCGGTCGGCGTCCTGGTAGACCAGAAATCCCATTTCGCGATAGCTTTTGCGGATTTCCTCGCGTGCACCCATGCACAGCACGACGAGCTTGTCCTTTTGGCCCCTCAGCCCTTTAAGAATCGCGTCGCGGATCGGGATCGCATAGGCGTCCGCCGCCGGTGTCGTGGTCAGGAAGAACACGATCATGTCGTAGCCACCTTCCTCCAGCACGATACGGATGTTTTCGGACAGGAGCGACATATCGTTCATCACCTGCGCGGTAGTGTCGATCGGGTTGCCGACGGCAGCGAAGGGCAGAAGCTTTTTCAGTTTGCGCCCGGCATCCTCCGGCATGGTCGCGACGTCGAGGCCATAGACCTCGGCGGCGTCGCACATCTGCACGCCGACCCCGCCCGACAAGGTCAGGATCCCCAGCTTGCGCCCAACCGGATAGGGGCCGGTCAAGCAGGCCTCGGCGATATCCAGCTGTTCTTCGGTCGTTGTGGCGCGATAGACCCCGTAATCTCGGAAGATCGCATCGTAGACATCATCCGACCCGGCCATTGACGCGGTGTGTGATTGCGCAGCCTTCTCTCCCGCTGCCGACCTTCCGACCTTCATCGCGATCACTGGTTTGCCCGCCGCTCGGGCCCGCGCCAGACCTTCGCGGAAGGCCGGGCCTTTGCGGACACCTTCGAGATAGAGCGCAATCACCTTGACGTCGTCGCGTCCGGCCAGCCAGGCGATGCATTCGCCGACCTCCAGGTCGGCTTCGTTGCCGGTCGTCACCCAGTAGTTGATGCCCAGCCCGCGCTGGCTGGCTAGATAAGCGATATAGCCCCCATATGCCCCGCTCTGCGACACCACAGCAACGCCACCGAGGGGTGGTACGTCGCGATCAATGGACTGTGTGAAGGTGCCGTAGAAATTGATGTTGGTGCTGAACAGGCCGACGCAGTTCGGCCCCAAAATCCGGATGCCGGTTTCCTGTGCAATGGCCGTGATCTCGGCTTGAAGCACGGCTCCTTCCTCGCCGGCTTCGGCGAATCCCGAGGACATGATGATCGCGCCTTTCAGACCGATTACGGCCCCGTCGCGCAGCACACCCGGAATCAGCGTTGACGGAATGGCCAGGATCGCGACGTCCGGCGCCTCGGGCAGATCGGCCAGCGACGGCCAGGCTTTCATGCCCTGGACGACGTCGCGCGTTGGGTTGATCGGGTAGATCTTGCCTTTGTAACCCCGCTCCTTGAGATAGCGCAGCGGCCGCCCAGAAATTCGCGAAGGATCGTTCGAGGCACCGACAATCGCGACCGAGCGAGGGCGAAAGATGTGATCGAGGTTTGGGTCAGGAAAGGTCATGCATCATCCATACGTTATCCAGCTGAAGTCATGCTTAGGGCGAACGGACGGGATGCTACATCCCGCCGGGGACAATAGCGCATCCATGTGGAAACGGGACCGTGGCCAAGGCACATATGTGGGAATTGTCGCGTTCTCTCTGCCACCGATCAGCGGGGTGGCGTAGCGTTGTCGCCAGATTAAAGAAACGCAAACCGAACTTTCATAGCCTTGAGGAAATCGACGAATGAGCCTGCCCAAAAGTATGAAGGCGCTGGTGCTGCGCGACTATGCAGGGTGGCAAAGCGCCGCCGTCGAGGATGTGCCGTTGCCCGTGCCCGGCGAAAGGGATGTGTTGATCAAGGTCGCGGCGGCCTCGCTCAATTTCGCCGACCTCCTGATGATGGAAGGCAAGTATCAGGTGAAACCCGATCTGCCTTTCATAGCCGGCCGGGACGCGGCCGGCGTTGTGGTCGCCGCCGGTCCGGGTGTGACAGGATTTAAGGTGGGCGACCGGGTGTGTACTCAGGATTCGACAGGGGCGTTTGCGGAATACGACTGCTCTCCTGACTGGTCATGCACGGTTCTGCCGCCCGAGATCGGGTTTGAGGACGCGGCCGCCTGCGCCACGGCGATTGCTACGGTGGCCGGCGCAATGAAGCTGCGCGCTGATCTGAAACCGGGTCAGAGCGTCATCATCACGGGCGCGACCGGCGGCGTCGGGTCAATGGCGATCCAATATGCGCTGTTGTTGGGCGTGCGCCCGATTGCCGTGGTGTCGAACGAAGAGAAGGCTGCGCTGGCCCGGTCGCTCGGGGCTGAGGCTGTGGTGTTGACCGCAGGTATGGCGGATCCTGTCCAGGAGGTCCGGCTTGCGATCCGCGAGCAGGGGTTCCACCATGTAGATGCCATCATCGACATGGTCGGCGGCAACGTGGGCGAGGGTGCGTTGCGCTGTGTCCGACCCGGCGGACGGTATGTGATCGTCGGCTTTGCCAGTGGCGATCTTCCGACGCTGAACGCAGGCTATCTGCTGGTCAAGGACGTGATGGTCTTCGGGTCTTCTCTGCAACGGCTGATGCGCGCGCGCGATCCCGAACTGACACAGGCGGTGCACGACGCCTTTGCCGCACTAGCCGTGGGCAAGCTGAAATCACAGATCGACGAGATTTTCCCTCTGTCCGATTCCGCAGCCGGTTTCGAGCGCATGGCACGACGTCAAGCGCTCGGCAAGGTGGTCTTCTCGGTTGGTGCAGCCGACTAACGCCTAAACTATCGCTCGGTATTCACGGATGCTGGGCGAATTGAAAAAGAAGCGTACGCGGTCGACTGCTGGCCCGGTCCCGTGGATCGGGTCAGAATCGGCTCTATGTCCCCCTGACGTGACGGGACCGGCAGCAGCCCAATCACACCTACGGAAACAGGCCCGGCATCCACACCCCGGCCAGTCTGGCCGAGAATGTCAGCCGCAACGGGGCGCGGCTCGATTGCGCGTTCAGCGCCCCTGCCCCCACCAGCGCGGCGGAGACGTTGCGCGCCTGCCGTTCCCCCACGCCCAACAGCCCCGGCAATGCTGCACGCGCGACCTCCCCGGTATAGAGAGCCTCGCGCAGGACCGGCCACGCCCCGGCGGGCAGCCTGCCCTGCGCGGTTTCCTGCGTGGCCCAGGCCTCGATGCGCCCGCGCAACTGATCGGGGCGCATCAACCCCTCCATGAAGCGCACCTGATCCAGGCAGGTCTCCAGAAAGAAGCGCGCGAACTCCGCCAGCCGTTGTTCGGACAGCGCGCCGCGCCCGTCGGCGCCCCCGTGGCGCGGCTCATCCGCGGCCATCAGGCGGCGCTTGTATTCCGCCTCGTTCCGCGCGAGGCCCCTGCTCACCGACCACAAACCGGCCGAGCCGACAGCGGTGCGCAGCCACGCGTGCGAGACCATACGCCCCACCCGGCCGTTGAGATCCGCGAACGGATGCACCCACATCAGGCGATGATGCGCACAGGCCAGCCCAAGGATGCCCCCTGCCCGGCCCAACATGGCATAGCGTTGCTGCATATGCTCCAGCAGTCGCGGCACCGCTTCGGCCTCGGGGGCGACATGCCGCCCGACGCGCACATGCCCGGTGCGCAGGGCGCCGCCCTCGATCCGGGTGCCGTCCTCCAGCACCAGCAGGCTTTCGGGCAGGTTTTCGCAAAAACGCGCATGGATTTCGCACAGGCTCTCACGCGCCATCGGATGCGCGCGCAGGCCGCCTGAATCCACCCATTTCTGCACCCGTATATGGGCAAGCGCTTCGAGTTGGAGGTCACGCTGTTCCGGCTCCCTGCTGAAATCGGCGGCAAGGGCGCGTTCGATGTCATGAGGGTGGGTGTCGTGCCCCTCAATCAGGTTGGAATAATAGCAGTTCATGGCGCGAACGGCGTCGGCCAGGGGGGCGCGCAGCCCTTGGGGCAAACTCTCACGCAGACCGGCGGCGGCGGCGCTAAGCTCGACCACCAGATCATCGAGGGCCGCGCGATGGCGCGAAGCCTCCTCCGGCAGCAGCGGCTCAACCGAGGTGACGGACCAGCCAGTCATGAAATCATTTCCCCCTCTACTGCCGGATCAAGTGCCGGTTCTCTCCCGCTCAATCCCCTTTAGCACAAGGCGTTCACGCGCGTGAGCCCAAATTCGTTTCCCGATCCATTGCCGGTTCGGATGCCGCATTCATGCGACACGATCCGCAGAATCGCTTGCGTCGAATCCCCTTGCTCTGCATTAATTTACGGTAAATACAGAATATGACGCCGAAAGCCGTAACAAACGGTACTCGGTGTCGGGCAGGCAACGAGAAGAATAGTCAGGGCGGACATACCGAACATGGCACAGCGTCAGGAACGCATTGACAGGCTTGTGGGCGATCATGCCGCACGGCTGTCGGAACGTCTACAGGCACATCGGGCGCAGCTTTTCCCGCCGGATTCGCGCAAGGAACTGCGCCGCTTCACATCGGGTGAGGCGGCGACCCTGCTGGGCGTCAAGGATGCCTACCTGCGCAAGCTGCATCTGGAGGGCAAGGGCCCCCACCCCGAGGTGCGCACCGGCGGGCGGCGCTACTACTCCCCCGCCGACATTCAGGCCCTGCGTGAGATGCTGGAGCAAGGGGCCAAGAGCCCCGGCACCTATCTGCCCGGCCGGCGCGCCGGCGATCCGCTTCAGGTCATCACCGTCATCAACTTCAAGGGCGGTTCGGGCAAAACGACGACCTCCGCGCATCTGGCGCAGAAATGTGCGCTGGACGGTTACCGCGTGCTGGCCATCGACCTCGATCCGCAGGCCAGCCTGTCCGCGCTGCACGGCTTCCAGCCCGAATTCGACCTGCCCGATGGCGGCACGCTCTACGATGCGATCCGCTATGACGATCCGGTGCCACTGACGGACGTGATTCAGAAGACCTATTTCACCAATCTGGACCTGATCCCCGGCAATCTGGACCTGATGGAATTCGAGCATGACACCCCCCGCGCGCTGGCGGCGCGCGACAGTAACCTTTTCTTTACCAGAATCGGGGACAAGCTGATGGAGGTGGAGCAGGATTACGACATTGTGGTCGTGGATTGCCCGCCTCAGCTTGGCTATATCACGATGTCCGCCCTGTCGGCGGCAACGGCCGTCCTGGTGACGGTGCATCCGCAGATGCTCGACGTGATGTCGATGTGCCAGTTCCTCCTGATGACATCAAACCTGCTCGGCGTCGTGGCCGAGGCCGGAGGGGACATGAATTACGACTGGATGCGCTACGTCATCACGCGATACGAGCCCGGCGACGGGCCGCAAAACCAGATGGTCAGTTTCATGCGCTCCATGTTCGGGGAGCACGTGTTGAACCATACCATGTTGAAATCAGTAGCTATTTCTGATGCGGGCATCACCAAGCAGACGCTCTATGAGGTGGATCGAAGCCAGTTCACCCGCTCCACCTACGAGCGCGCGATGGAAAGCCTCAACGCCGTCAACGGTGAGATCGAGGATTTGATCCAACAGGCATGGGGGCGCTGAGATGGCACGCAAGGACCTGCTCAAGGGCCTGATGGACGACAGCGCCAAGCCCCCTGCCCGCCCGGACGACACGTCCGGCGACCACGCCCGCGTCGATGCCGTCCGGCCCCGCTATCAGAAGGGCGCGATCGGTGCGGTCTCGCAATCCATTGCCGAGCTCAAGAGCCGCTCGCTCACCGATATAGACCCGCACATGATCGAGGCCGGCGGCATCGAGGATCGGCTGGAATATGATGAGGGTGAGCACGCCGCCCTGATGGAAAGCATGCGCAACTACGGCCAACAGGTGCCGATCCTCGTGCGCCCCAGCCCTCAGGATTCCACCCGCTACCAGATCGTCTACGGCCGCCGCCGCGTTCTGGCCGCCCGCGATCTGGGCATTCCGATCCGCGCGATGATCCGCGATCTCGACGATCAGGATCTCATCCTCGCCCAGGGTCAGGAAAACACCGCCCGGCGTGATCTGAGCTTCATCGAAAAGGTCAATTTCGCCAGCCAGATGCGCGATGCGGGCTATGCACGCAATCTGATCTGCGATGCCCTGCATGTCGACAAGACCACCCTGTCGCGCATGATTCAGGTCGCCGATGCCGTGCCGTCGCAGGTTATCGTCGCCATCGGATCGGCCCACGGCGTCGGCCGCCCGCGCTGGCTGAAGCTGGGCGAATTGTTGCGAGCATCGGACATGGAAACTGAGGGAGCCGTGGCAATCGCGCAGCTTCCGACCCACGGCCCCACGTCGCAGGACAGGTTCGAGGGCCTGATGAACGCCCTGCTCGACGCGACCCGTTCGCCAAAACGCCCTGCCCCGGCGCCGACCCGTTTGACCGGCGCGGACGATACGCCACTGGCCACGGTGCGGCACAAGGGTAAGAAGATCGCTTTCGATTTCGACACTGCAGAGGGCGCGCGTTTCGCCGAATGGCTGACCGAGCATCTGCCCGAGATTCATCAGACGTGGAAGACCCGCGATGATGAATGAACCGACCCACGCAACAGGATGAAAAGGAGGCACGCACTGGCAGACTGAAAAAAGCCCCCCGGAAAGCGTATCCCGAGAGGCCCTTCTTCGTATCTAGCAATCCGAAGGTAGGAGCGAAGTTGACAGCTGTCAACTGACGTCGATTCGGCGAACGGCTTTTTTGTGCCGCGTGACATCACCATGAAACACATTACCGCCACCCCGTTCGGGCGGCGCGCGATCGACCTCGCCCGGATTCGGCGCGAGAGCGAGCAGCGTGCCGTAATCCACATCCCCCGCGACAAGTGGGACCTGCTCAACGCCTTCGAGATTGCGGCCCCTGAATTCGGGCTCAGCCATCGGCAGATGAACGTTTTGCGCGCCCTGCTCAGCCTGCACGGCCCGCGTGTACTGGACAGCAGCGGTTCGCTGATCGTCTTCGCCTCGAACCGCAAGATTGCGGAGCGGGCGCAGAACATGCCCGAAAGCACCATGCGCCGCCATGTCGCCTGCCTGATCGACAGCGGATTTCTGGCCCGTCACGACAGCGCCAACGGCAAGCGGTTCCGCACCCGCCGCGATGGTGAGGCCGTGGCCTTCGGGCTCGACCTCACCCCCCTGCTCGCCCGGGCCGAGGAGATCATCGCGATGGCCGCGAAAGTGACCGAGGCCGAAGAGCAACGCCGCGATCTGCGTGCACGCCTGTCCGCGATGCTGCGCGATATCATGACTCTCAACCCCGATCAGGACCTCATTGAGGTCCGGAGAAGCCTGCGCCGCAAGTCGCCTCTGGACGTTTTGCAAAGCCTGTTCAAACGCCTTTCTGCCCTGCACAACGCCCTGCTCGACCGTCTCGAACCCAGCGAAAAAACCTGTGTTTCGAGCAGCAATGACGCCCGAAATGAGCAGCACATACAGAGTCAACATACTGAAGAAATTACGCTGCACACCGTTCTGGATCATTGCCCCGCCCTGTTGGATCACCTCGATGACACACGGGTGGACTGGCGAAATGTGACGGATGCTGCCTTGCGAATTGCTCCGATGATGGGCGTATCCAGGGAAGTCGTCACGCGTCTGACACCCCGGGTCGGACTTCAACGGATGGCCGTTTCTATCTGCCTGCTGCTGCAACGCTTCGATGAGGTGAAATCGCCCACGGCCTATCTGACATGGCTTTGCGAACATGGAAGACTGGGCAAGGAGCTCAGAAAGTTGACAGCTGTCAACTCGAACATGGAACATCGTCTTCGCCCTTCTGATGCGATTGGCGGCTGGTGAAAGAGACGGAACCCGTCATGAGTGCTTCGGCGAAACCGGCGATGGCCTGGGGGAAATACGATCGCGAAAGCGGGGCCTCCCATGCATTGGTTGCGCATTGCCTCGATGTGGCCATGGTGCTGGAAGCTGTCATGGGCGCGCCGCGCATTCGGCGGGGTTTGCAGAAGCTGACGGAGATTCCGGTGGATGACCGGATGCTGTCCCGCTTATGCGTCCTGGCCTATCTGCACGATGTCGGAAAACTCGCGCCGGGTTTTCAGCTCAAAATCGCGGAACAAGCGGGGCGTGGCATCCTTTTGCGCGCCTTGCGTATGCCCGCGAACCCCGTGCGGGACATTGCCGTGGCGCTGGAGGATTGGGCCGGACCCGCGACCGAGGGATATATTGCGGCCATGATGGCGCATCACGGGCAGCCTATTCAGATTGCAGATGCGAGAGAAGCCTCGGTCAAAGACAGCCGCTTCGATGGGCGTGAGGATGCGAAGGCTTATGCCCGGATTGCGCGGACCACCTGGCCCGAGGCCTTTGCCCCCGGCGGGGCCTTGCCGGCGGAACCTGCCTTCATGGCGCAATGGGCGGGGTTGCTGTCGATTGCCGACTGGATAGGCTCGGATGCCGACCATTTTCCGTTTCATGAGGTGGTGACGCAGGATTATGCGCAGCTTGCACGCAGGCAGGCAAACAGGGCCGTTCGCATGTGCGGCATGATAGGGGCTGCGGCGCCCGTGCCGGATTTCGCGGCATTGACCGGGTTTGCGCAACCGCGCCCGTTGCAGGCGAAGATCGCGGAGATACCGAGCGATCAGCAACTGATGATCCTGGAGGCGGAAACCGGATCGGGCAAGACGGAAGCAGCGTTGTGGCGCTTCGTGCATCTGCTGGTGGCGGGGGAGGTTTCCGCCCTGTATTTCGCGGTGCCCACGCGGGCGGCGGCCCGGCAATTGCACCGGCGGGTGGATGAGGCGGTGCAGAGGTTTCTGGGTATCGAGGCCGTTCTGGCTGTTCCGGCTCAGCTCGCCTCAGGCGAGGCGACAGGAACGCGGCTGCCCGGATGGGAGGTGCGCTGGGATGATGATGCCCCGCGTGGCGCACGCTGGGCGGCGGAACACGCGACACGGTTCCTGAGCGCGCAGGTCGCCGTGGGCACCGTGGATCAGGTGATGCTGGCGGGGTTGCAGACGAAACACGCGCTGGCGCGGGGGGCCGGTCTGTCACGGGCCTTGCTGGTGGTGGATGAGGTCCATGCCTCGGACACTTATGGTCGCGCGGTGCTGGCGCCGTTCCTGCGCGATCACATGGCGACGGGGGGGCACGTTTTGCTGATGTCCGCGACGCTGGGCGCGGGTGCTGGTGATCCGCAACACGGTGCAGGCGGCGCGCGACTGTCTGACAGCGCTCGACGATGCGCCGTGCCTGTGCGTCGAAGGCGTGCGCACATTGCATTACGCGCGCTTCGCGGTGGAGGATCGCGCCCGGCTGGATGCCGCGGTGGAGGCTGCTCTGGGCAAGGCCAGCAGGGCAGGGGGGCTGGTGGTTTGCGGTTCGCAAACTCTGGAGCAAAGCCTTGATATTGATGCGGATTTCCTGATCACCGACCTTGCGCCGGTGGATGTGCTGCTGCAACGGTTCGGGCGGCTGCACCGCCATGACCGTGCGCGACCCGAGGGGTTCGAACAGCCGCGTGCTGTGATCGCCCTGCCTGAAAACGGGTTGGCGTCGCTGACAAAACCAAGTTTTTTCAATGGCTTGGGGCGTTGGAGTGAGGGGGGTATCTATATGGACCTGGCCGGGTTGGAGGCCACGCGGCGTCTGATTGGGGCGCATCCGGTCTGGAAGATACCTGCGATGAACCGGATGCTGGTGGAGCGGGCAACGCATCCCCGGACATTGGAGGCCCTGACGCAGCAGATGGGCGAAAGCTGGGTCGCGGACAGGCAAGGGCTGGAGGGTTTGTCGCTGGCCGAATCCGCCGCGGGCAGACGGCTGCGCCTCGATCGTGCGATGCCGTTCGAGACGCTGGAGTTTCCCGATTACGATGAGCATGTCGCGACCCGGCTGGGCGCGCAGGGGCCGCTGTTGAGACGTGGTGGGGGCAGGGCGTCGCGGATCAAATCGCCAGGTTGGAGGGTGAGGTGTTGAACGTGCCGCTGCTGGATGGAACCGTGCGGCGGTTCGGCTATGACCGGACCGGATTGTGGAAGATGACTTGAATGGGCGCTTTGCCACACGTTGCCCGGCTACGCCGGAATAGAATGTCACGATGACCCTTCTTCACGATCCCCTCATTTCCGATCAGGCCGGGCGGTTGTTCAGCTTGCCCGGTCTGTTCGCGGCCCTGTCACGGGGCGAAGTCTCGGATCTGCCGGCGCTGCGGCCGCATCAGCGGGCGGCGTGGCATATGACCTGTGTGCAGATCGCGGCACTTGCCTGCTGGCAGGCAGGGCAGGGGGATCTGGCGGAGGACGAGGGCGGGTGGCGCGACATGTTGCTGGGTCTGACGCAGGGGGAGGAGGCCCCCTAGGCGCTGATCCCGCAGGAGGGGGAGCCCGGATTCCCGCAACCCGCCGACCCCGGAGCGCTGAAGTGGACGCAGGTGGCGACGCCCGATGCGCTCGACCTGTTGATTACCTCACGCAATCACGACCTGAAGCGGGAAATCGCGGCCGAGGCGGAGGCGCAGGACTGGCTGTTCGCGCTGGTCTCCCTTCAGGTCAGCGAAGGCTATGGCGGGCGCGGCAATCACGGGATTGCGCGGATGAACGGCGGCTCATCCAGTCGGGCGATGGTCGCCCGCGTGCCGATGGGCGCGGGTCTGCGCATAGACCCCTCCGCCTGGTTTCGCCGCGATGTCACCGCATTGTTGCGCGCGCGCGCCGAGGGGCGGCATCGGCATATCGGGACCGAGGGCGGCCCGGCGCTGATCTGGACGCTGCCATGGCCCGAGGGGCGCAAATTGTCCATCGGTGCGCTGGACCCGTGGTTCGTGGAGGTGTGTCGCCGGGTGCGGCTCTACCGCGATGCGGCCGGAGCGATCCGGGCCATGCGCGCGACCTCCACCGCCGGGCGGATCGAGGCGAAGGCGCAAAAGGGCGCGGTGGGCGATCCCTGGGCACCGGTTCACAAGGGGGAGGGCAAGGCGTTCACGCTGTCCTCCGGCGATTTCGACTATCGCACCATCGACAAGTTGTATTTCGGCACGGATTGGGAGCGCCCGCTGCTGTCCACCGCCCAGCCCGATGATGCGGACGGCCCGGTTCTGCTGCTGTTCGAGGCACTGGCCCGCGGCAATTCCAAGACCGAGGGATTTCGCAGTCGGGTGGTGGTGATGCCCAGGGCGCTGAACGGGCGTGAGGTGGATGCGGGTGTCTTTTCCAAGGAGCAGATCGCGGACATTGCGGAGGGGGCCAAGGCGCTGAACACCGCGCTGGCCCTGGTGGTGGCGGGCGGCGCTGATCCGTCCAAGGAGGATCGCGTTCTGGTACGCTCATCCGGGGATCGGATGCAGGCGCGGCTGGATGCGGTGTTCTTCGATTATCTGGGCGCGCGGTTGGAGGGCGCCCCGCGCGAGGCGTTTCAGGCCGAGGTGCGTGCGCAGGCGCGCGCGACCTTCGAGGCGGAATGGCAGGGCTACGCGGTGGATGCGCTGTTTCGCCACCGGGCCGAGGCACGGGCGCGCCGGACGCTCGACATCATGCTGGCCAGGCTGCGCACAGAGGAAATGGAGGATGACGCATGAGCGATGAGATGGATACCGCCGGCATCGCGCGGGAGATCGCCCGGCGGCTCGACCGGCTGGACCCCGGCGATGCGGCGGCAGCGCGCCGGACCTCTCCCGCGCAGGGCAGTCCGTTTTTCTGGCGCTGCCATTCGGAGTTTCCCCAGATTGCACGGCAGCCCGAGGCGTGGGCGCAGATCGTGCAGATCCTCGCGATTCTGACGCCGCGCGGCGACCCGTTGGAGCGCGTGACGATCACGCGCGATTTCGTGCCGCTGGGCCGTGCGCTGTGCGATGGCGGCAATACGGCATGGGGGCAGGATGACGCGCGCGCCGTCGTGTCGGAGGAACGGCTGGCGCGGCTGCTGGCCCAGCAGGGCCCGTTGCGGGAGGATGCGCTGCGGCGTGTCCTGACGGGCATCGCGCGCAGGCTGCCGCCGGATGTGGCGATCCGGGCGGGGGACGTCGCCTTCGCCGTGCTGGCCCCGGACAGGACTGCACATATCGCCAGCGAATATTACAAACGGCTCGACCGGGCCGAACGCAAACAGACCACGAAGGAGCAGGGCGTATGACCCTTCGATTTCTCCAGATTCACACGCTGACCGGCTATAGCGCCGCCCTGCTCAACCGCGATGATAACGGCTTGGCAAAGCGCCTGCCCTATGGCGGTGCGATCCGCACGCGGGTCTCCTCCCAATGCCTCAAGCGGCACTGGCGCATGGCTGACGATGTGCATTCATTGCATACGATCGACGGGGCCGAGGCGGCCAGACGTTCGCGTGAGGCGGTAACGCATGAGATCATCGCCCCGCTGACCGTCAGCCACGGCGCCGACATCGCCAAGGCCATCGGAGACGCCTTCCAGCTGGCCGTTTATGGCGACAAGGGGCACAGCAGGACCAGCCGCCAGATTCTGCTGCTGGGTGCGCCCGAACTGCGCTGGCTGAAATCCGAGGTGGAGCGTCTGGCCGGGGAGGCAGGCGGCGATGCCAAACAGGCGGCGGAGCTGGCAAAGGACTGGCACAAGGCGTTTCGCGCCAATGCAAAGGCCATGCGCGAGGCAACCGCGCTGCCCGGCGGCCTGACCGGCGCATTGTTCGGGCGCATGGTGACATCGGACCCGGAGGCGAACATCGCGGCCCCGGTGCATGTCGCCCATTCCTTTACCGTGCATCCGGCGGAGAGCGAGCTGGATTTCTACGCCGCCGTCGATGATCTGGACCCTGAGGAAGGCGCCGGCAATCTGGGAGAGACGGAACTGACCTCCGGCCTTTATTACGGTTATGTCGTGATCGACCTTGCGGGATTGCTGTCCAATCTGGGGGGCGATGGCGACATGGCGGGGCAGGTGGTGCACAACCTGATCCACCTGATTGCGGAAGTAACGCCGGGGGCCAAGCTGGGCTCCACCGCGCCCTATGGCCGGGCCGGGTTCATGATGGTCGAGGCCGGGGACCGCCAGCCGCGCAGCCTGGCGGAGGCGTTTCGTGTGCCGTGCAAGCCGGATCTGGGCAGTGCGGTGGCCGCGTTGACCGGGCAGCTTGCCCGCTTCGACGAATGCTATGCCACGGGGGAGGAACGTCACGCGATGTCGCTGGCCAATGGCGACCTGGACGGGATGACCCGTGGCGGGCTGGCGGATCTGGCGCGGTTTGGCGCCGGAATTGCCGGGCAAGGCGGGGAGCGGCAGGCGTGACGCGCTGGCTGATCCTCGACCTTTGCGGCCCGATGATGGCCTTTGGCGGCGTGGCGGTAGATCAGGTCGGGCCGGTGCGCGATTTTCCCGCGCTCTCGATGATAACCGGGCTGGTGGCCAATGCGCTCGGCCTCGACTGGCGTGAGAGGCAGGCCCATGCGCAACTGCAATCGCGCCTCGTCCTTGCCAGCGTCGTGGTGGAGGAGCCGGAGCGGGTGACCGACATGCAGAACGCGCAGCTTGCCGCTGCGGACAAGGGCTGGACCACGCGCAACATGCCCGAGGGGCGTGACGGCGGCACATATGGGGCGCCGCACAGGCGGGCGCGCGCTTATCTGGCGGATGGGCGGGTGATCTGCGTGCTGCGGCTCAAGGACATGGCGGGGCCTGACCTCGACCAGGTGAAGACCGCGTTGCAGTGCCCGGCCCGACCGTTGTTTCTGGGGCGCAAGCCGTGCCTGCCCTCGCGCCCCGTGCTGGGTGGCGAGGTGGCGGGCCAGACCGCGCATGAGGCGCTGAAGGCCGCGTTGCTGGCGCATGGCATTACGGGATCGCTGCGCGCGCAATGGCCGATGGGGCAGGGGCCCGATGACGGGGCGCAGGACCTGGCTGATTTGCGCAACTGGCGCACGGGCCTGCATGGCGGGCGGCGGGCGGTGCAGACCGGCCGGATCGGAGCGATGGCATGAGCGGTCTGCACATGGTCCACATCCCGCTGGCACCGCACGATCTGGCCCGCATCGCGGGTCAGCGCGGCTGGACCCGCGCCACCGCGCGCGATCCCGTGGGCACCTTTGACGAAGGCGTCGCCCTGCATCATCTGAGCGTGGAGGCGTTCGGGCCGGGCGCGCTCAAGCCCTTTCGCCTGATGGTCGCGCCCGGTGGCCGGTCGGCGGCGCTGTATGGTTATTCGCACCACACCGCCGATGCGCTGCGCGGGACGGCCCATGCCATTGCACCGCCGGAGATTGCGGATCTGATGTCGCCCGAGGGGTTGCGGGCCAAGCCGATGCCGCAAAACTGGACGGCGGGCCAGCGGGTCGGCTTCGATCTGCGCGTGCGCCCGGTGCGCAGGCTCAAGAAGGCTGTCGGCGGGCGGCGCCCGGGGGCGGAGATCGACGTCTTCGTGCATGAGGCGCTGAGCCGCTTTGACGCGGATGAGAACGGGATGCTGACGTCAGGGCGCAGCCGCGCCGCCGTCTATGGCGACTGGCTGGCCGAGCGGCTGGCCGGTGACGGGATCGCCCGGCTGGAGGGGCCGGCCGAGCTCGTCTCCTTCGCGCGGGAGCGGGCCGTGCGCAAGGGCCGCGCAGTGGAGGGCCCCGCCGCCGTTCTGCGCGGCACGCTGGTGATCGAGCGCCCCGCCGCCTTCGCCGACCTGTTGCATCGGGGTATCGGCCGTCACACCGCCTATGGCTATGGCATGGTGCTGCTGAGAGCGCCGCAGGAACAACCTATTGGGGAGTGAAGGGGAGGTAATACAACTTGAAATTTGCAAATATTCATGAGAGTCAATACCTTGCGCCCTAGAGGCTCCCCCGCACCCGCGGGGATAGACCCCATTGTCGATGGATTTTGAACACCTCAAGGCAGGCTCCCCCGCACCCGCGGGGATAGACCCTTGCTTAGTGGCCCTAGCGGACAACGAGGGGGGGCTCCCCCGCACCCGCGGGGATAGACCCCTTATCACTTGGGTCCTGTCCGAAGCGCTCATGGCTCCCCCGCACCCGCGGGGATAGACCCGCTATCGTGTGGTTCGTCGTCCTGCCCTCACTGGCTCCCCCGCACCCGCGGGGATAGACCCACATCGGCAAGGCTGGCGCAGAATACACGCTGGGCTCCCCCGCACCCGCGGGGATAGATTCAGGTTCTGGCCGGAAGCTATCCATTCGGGGTTATTCAGTGCCTTTGTTCGTTTGGGTCTTGGGTTGGCGGCGGGTTTGTGCGTGGATGGTCGTGTGAACTGGCAATGGTCATGAGGTGCCACAGGGGGAGGTCTTCCTCGGTTTGCGGTATTCCCAGACCCTGATCGGGGGAATTCGCTGTGCTGAAAGGACGGCTCGGGCTTGACAGTGCGAAGGTGCCCCATGCGGATCGTGAGGGGCTTCTCTACCTAGCACGCGGGGCGTTGAGCGCGCGCAGCGGCACATTGGCCTTTCTGCGGGGGGAGGCGTCGGGGGCGGATGCGCTCGACACGGGAGATTATGCCATTCCGTTGCAAGGGGTCTCGATGATCCTGCTCGGGCCCGGTTCGACGGTAAGCCATGACGCATTGCGGCTTCTGGCTCATGCGCGCACGGCGCTGGCTGCGGTGGGGGAGGACGGCGTACGCCTTTACACCGCGCCGCCCTTGATCCCCGACCGATCAGGTTTGGCACGGGTGCAGGCGCGGCTCTGGGCGGATGATGCGATGCGCATCGATATTGCCCGGCGCATGTATGCGTGGCGCCTGGGCGAGGTTCTGGCCCATCGTGACATGGACGGCCTGCGCGGCATCGAGGGCGCGCGCATGAAGCAAAGCTATCGCCTGATCGCGGATCAGGTCGGCGTGCGCTGGGAGGGGCGGCGCTACGAGCGGGGCAATCCGGGCAGTGCCGACCTGCCCAATCAGGCGCTTAACCATGCCTCCAGCGCGGTGGAGGCCGCGGCGGCGATCGCCGTGGCCGCGACCGCGACGATCCCCCAGCTGGGCTTCATTCACGAGGATCCGGGGCAGTCCTTCGTGCTGGACATCGCGGATTTATGGCGTGTGGAGGTGACGATCCCCACCGCGTTTCGCGCGGCCAAGCAAGCGGCGGAGCGCCCGTCCGAGAACATCGAGCGGTTGGCCCGGCGCATGACCGGTGATGTTCTGGCGCGGCGCAAGGTGATCCCGGAGATGATCGGCCAGATCAAGACCCTTATCGCGGGGGAGGGTGCCTGAGATGCCGCTGGCCATGATCGTGACGAGCAACGTGCAGGACCGTTATCGCGGTTTTCTGACATCCGTAATGCTCGAAATCGCGCCGGGCACCTATGTTTCCCCACGGATGAGCGCGGGTGTGCGCACGCGGGTCTGGTCGGTGATGGAAAGCTGGTGGGAAGTGCTTCAGACGGGATCGCTGGTGCTGGTCTGGGCAGACAGGCAAGCGCCCGGGGGCCTGCGGATCGAGACATTGGGCCTTCCCAAGAAGACAATCGTGGATGCGGACGGCGTATTGCTCGTAAAACGCGAGTGAATTTAGAAAATACAACCGAAGATTTGGGCTTTTCCTTTGCTAACAATCCGTTACCTTACAGGGGCTCCCCCGCACACGCGGGGATAGACCCGCTCGAAGAAGTCGTGCAGGTAAGCGGCGGGGGGCTCCCCCGCACACGCGGGGATAGACCCCCCAAGCATTTGAGCCTGCTGGACCTCTTCCCGGCTCCCCCGCACACGCGGGGATAGACCGCATGACGGGGGTGCTGGCGACTTTGGAATATTGGCTCCCCGCACACGCGGGGATAGACCTTATATTGACGGCACCTATTGGTTTCGGTTCAAGGCTCCCCCGCACACGCGGGGATAGACCCGCGATCCTATCTGCGGAGCGGGCAGCGGTGGAGGCTCCCCCGCACACGCGGGGCCAGTGGTTGGATGGGAAGATCGGTCGTTTCAGCTGATGTGGGATGAATGAGAGATTGGGGGTGTCGCGGTTTGGGTCCGCGCTCACCCGGTTCACGCTGTTTTCGTCACGATCCTGCTTGTCCACGGGTAGGCAAGACCCGCCGCATTCGAGGAATGCCGTGCGCGAAGTAAAGCCAAACTGCCCCGCAAAGCGTCGATCTGCATCAAGGCTTCGGGAGCCATACGGACGGTGAATTTGGTTTGAGCTTTGGACATTCGGATACCTCATCGTGATGTACCCAAAGGCTATCGAGCCTGATCTTTGGCTGTCAGCACCGGATGCGTTCGATCAGCGGGTTTTATGTGGATAACCCTCGCGCAAGTTCAGCGGATACACGCATTTGCGACCCCGCCCAGTCGTTCCGGTTTCTCGGAAAACCGCTCCCGCTCAGGCCTGGCGAGTGAGATGACATATTGTTTTTCACAAGAGAAACGGCTGTCCAGACGGGGCGCAATTTTTCAAATGTGGTGGCACGCCATAGGTCCTTTCTACGAGATTTCTACGAGAAGCCGCCCCAATGTTGTTTAACGATCCAGGATCATGACAGCCCGGTTGCGAGATGCGGGCGGTGCCAAAGCGGCGCTCAACCGCCGTGAGTATGGCCACCGCTTCAATGGAAATCGCGTGATTTGGGAATGACACGCACGTTCCGCGGATGGGCGCGGATGCCGACTTGTCCGGACAGTGGGTTGGTCGGGGTCGCCGCGTGTGGTGATGCCGGGCATGTCGTTCTGGGAGAGGCTTTCCAACCGGTCGAAGCGGTCTTCGGGATGATCGGCAACGACATGTTTCGCGCGGCGCATGGCGGGGAGTGCGACGTCAGGTTCGGCTCCGGTAGTCTCCGCCTCTGCGTGCTTAAATATCGGCAAGCTGGGCGCGTCGCGCAGGGCGGCGCAGGCTTCCCACGTCGAGGCGCGCGCGTTTCTTCAGCCCTTCCACATCCGCAAACGGTCCATCGCGCGCGTCCATTTCCAGCTCCTGCATGTTGCGCCATGGACCCGCTGATAGCGTGCGCGCTGATCTTCAATGAAGGCGATCATCGCTTCAGTGGGCGGTCGAGTTCCGTCCCGCTGCACGGCAGTGCCTCGCGCAGCAAGGTCACGAGAGTGGGCGCAAATAAGCTGACGCCTTGCGCAATATCTCATTCGTCTGACGCAGCTCGCGGATCTCACGTTCGAGAGCTTTAATCCGATCTCGTTTCTCGGTCGTGACGCCGTCGCGCATGCCACTGTCATTCCCGGCCTGCTTGAACCATCGGCTCAAGGTCTGTCGAATACAGCCAATCTAGGGGCAATGGCTGCGATTGCGCCCGCCTGCGTTTCGTATGAGCCTTGATGGTCTCCGATAAACTCGGGGCGATTCACTCGGGCTACAGCCTGGGGCACCACTCTGGGTGGCTGTCGTCATCGTGACAGGGGCTTTTTTGCTTTCAATCGTGATCCATGCCCTCTACATTGTCGCGTTTTCGACCCCGATCATGGTATCTCTGTACGGAAAGGCGCGCCAGTATATTCAGGCGACACTCGGAGCGTTTTTTGCCTTTGCAGGGTTCAAGCTGCTTACCAGTCGGAGCTAGCAGAGTGAGGGGCGATACTGGATATGCTTGAGATTTGGGGGCGTCGTTCATCATCTAACGTTCAGGCCCTCATGTGGTGTGTCGGTGAATTGGCACTGCCTCATGTCCGCCACGACGCGGGCGGTCGTTACGGCGTCACTGAAACCGACGCTTTCGCTGCATTGAACCCCAACAGGACCGTTCCGGTGCTGCAAGACGCGGACGGTCCAGCGATCTGGGAGACGGGTGCAATTCTCAGATACCTTGCCAACCGCTATGGTTCGACCTCCTTCTGGCCTGACGACCCCGTGGAAAGAGCTGAGGTCGACAAATGGGCTGAGTGGGCAAAAATCAATGTAGCGATGGGGTTCACTGTGCCAGTTTTCTGGCGTGTTGTCCGGACGCCTGAGACTGAGCGAGACCCTGCCGCAATTGCCGCAGCTCTGCGAGCTTTGCACGACATTCTGGCAATCGCTGAAACGCGTATAGAGAAGACGGGATGGCTCGCGGGTTCGTCATTTACTCTGGCGGACATTCAGTTCGGCCATATTCTTTTCCGCTACTTCGACATTGATATTGAGCGTCCGAACTGGTCATCGCTCAAGGGCTACTTTGATCGCCTCATGCTTCGCCCCGCTTTCCGTGAACACGTCGCAATCAGCTATGACGAACTAAGGGCGCATCCTCGCTGAAGAAATCGAAAGTGCCGATCCCGCGCCGAAAACTCTGAGAGCCGACAATCATGGGCTGCGCTGCCTCCGATAGACTGGACTAACTCGTTGAATCCGCCGCGCTTCAAACATACGGCAGCTTATCCGAAATTCTGCTTAAAGGGGGATTTAGCACTCAGCCGCACTCGACCCCTTCCCCCGTATGAAGCTTCCCCCCACCAAATGGGCCGGGGGTTTTCAACGAAGTTGGCTTGGGCGGGGTGCGCCTTCCGGTGAGAAGCCCGTCGCTGCCAATCGTAAGATAAGGAAAACGGCACGCCTCCCCAAGAAAACGCAACAGTTTTTAGACCTTTTGAGGTGCCCCTAGTTTTCTAAACGCCTTCCTCATTCATTATTTTCTGTTTCATTTCATAGTCAACTGGTGACAGC
>NZ_CP049817.1:0-73129 GCF_011290545.1 Pontivivens nitratireducens
CCGCGCATATGACGAGGCGCGCGGCATCTGGCACCCCCGCATCTGGACCGACACACGTGATCTGGAGATGTGGGCGCAATTGCAGGGATAGGAGCCGGGCAGATGGTAGACGTCCGTTACGACATCGCGTTCAAGATGTACCCTTACCGGAAGGTGCCCGCGATGGGGGCCGCGCCGGTGCGCCATCCCGTCGTCATCGTGGGGGGCGGCCCGGTCGGCATGGCCGCCGCTCTCGATCTGGGGCGCAAGGGAACGCCGGTTCTGGTGCTGGACGATCATGAGGGCATCGGGCGGGGCAGCCGCGCCATCTGCTTTGCCAAGCGGACGCTGGAAATCTGTGACCGTCTCGGAACGGGAAAGGTCATGCTGGACAAGGGCGTCGTCTGGAATGTCGGCAAGGTCTTTCACGGGGATGAGCGGGTGTTCGAGTTCAACCTTCAGCCCGAGGATGGCCACAAGGCGCCCGCCTTCATCAATCTGCAACAGCCCTATTTCGAGAAATTCCTGGTGGACGAAATCCGCGCCGCGCAGGCCGAGGGCGCGCCGATCGAAATTCGCGGCCAGAACGCGCTTGTCGGGCTGACCCGGCATGACGATCACGTGCGGCTGGATCTGGACACGCCGGACGGGCCCTATCAGGTTGAGGCCGAATGGCTGATCGCCTGCGACGGTGCCCGCTCCACCACGCGTGAGGTTCTGGGCCTCAGCTTTGACGGGCGCGTGTTCGAGGACAATTTCCTGATCGCCGATGTCAAGATGAAAGCCGACTTCCCGACGGAGCGTTGGTTCTGGTTTGAACCGCCCTTCAAGGACAGCGGAGCCTCCGCCCTGCTGCACAAGCAACCGGACGACATCTGGCGCATTGATTTCCAGCTGGGCTGGGACATCGACCGCGCCACCGAACTTCAACCCGACAAGATCCGCGCCCGCATAGACGCGATGCTGGGCGAAGGCGCGGAATATGAGCTGGACTGGACCTCGATCTACACGTTCCAGTGCCGGCGCATGGAAAAATTCCGCCACGGCCGCGTTCTGTTCGCCGGCGACAGCGCGCACCAGGTCTCGCCCTTCGGGGCGCGCGGCGCGAATTCCGGCGTTCAGGATGCGGACAATCTGGCGTGGAAGCTGGACCTGGTCGTCAAGGGCCTGGCACCTGACAGCCTGCTCGACACCTATTCCGAGGAACGCGTGCGCGCGGCGGATGAAAACATCCTCAATTCCGTGCGCGCGACCGATTTCCTGACCCCCAAGACCGAGATCAGCAAGACCTTTCGCAACGCGGTCCTGAAACTGGCGCAGCAGCACGCCTTCGCGCGGCCCCTGGTCAATTCCGGCCGTCTTTCGACACCTTGTGTCTATGACGGGCTGTCGCTGAACGGGCCCGATGAACTGGACGGACCCGCGCGCAGCCGGGTGGGTGCGACCTGCGCCGATGCCCCCATGGCGGAGGGCTTTCTGCTCAACCGCCTTGGGGGCGATTTCACGCTTCTGGCTCTCAACACCACGCCGCCGGACATGGCGGATACCGACGGTATTGCCCTTCGCACAATCACGTTGGAGACATCGCGCGACGATCCGACCGGTGCCATTGCCGCGCGCTATCTGGGGGATCAGCCCCGTGGCATCTATCTGATCCGCCCCGATCAGCACATCGTTGCGCGGTGGGCCACAGCCAGTGCCGCAGAGATCGAAACCGCCATGCGAAATGCAACAGGACGAGGGACATGACCGAGGAACTCAATCTGAACCCAAACATCCCCGACCCGGACGGGTTTTACGATGAACTGCTCGCCGCGCATGAGGGGTTGAGCAAGCCGGAAAGCGATGCGTTCAACGCGCGGCTGATCCTCGTCCTGGCCAACCATGTGGGCGATCGCGCCCTCCTGCAACAGGCGCTGAAGGCCGCCGGTTAGGCCCCCGTCGCCCAGCAGAATCTGGCAGCATCCGGTCGGAAATCACGCCGCGCTGCGCCCCAGATCGACGCCCCCGCCCGGCAGGTCGCCCTGGCCGAACGCCACGTCCCCCGCCGGGGCGTCGCGCTGCGCCATCGCGGTGCGGTACAGGGCCACGCAATTTTCCACCATGCGCCGCTTGCCATAGCGTGAGGTCGCCCAGTCGTGCACCGCGCGGCGGTCCAGCGTCAGCGCCTGCCGGATCGCGGTGGCCAAGGCCTCCGCCGTATCTGCCTCGCCCGTCTCTGCTGCCGCCACGACGCCGCCCCGGCCGATCACCTCCTCCGTGGCACCATTCGCCAGCGCCGCGACCGGCACGCCGCAGGCCATCGCCGCCGCCGCGACGGCCAGATGCGTGCCTTTGTTCGGCGTGATCCGCCCGGCCCACAGCGCCCGGCCATTGCCCCGCGGCTGAAAGGTAAAGCTGTCCGTGTCGATGCCGTTATACAACACATGCGCGCTGGACGGCGCACCGGCGGGCCACCAGACATCCCTCTGCCGCTCCGAACAAACGGTAAAGCGGCACCACGGCGCGGCGCTGTCATTCACGGATTGGCGCAGGGCCTGAAAGGGCGGAATGTGCAGGGAGGTGACCATCGGAATGCGGTCCCGCCGGGACAGGCGCGGCGGATAGCGGTGCAGGCTGTTGTTGTGCACCACATCGAAATCCGCCAGCCGGGGCAAGGCGCCGGCAAAGGCCGTGTCGAGCAGGTTCGTCAAAACCTCCGTTCCATGGAACCGGTGCCACGGATAGTGCCTGTCGTAATGCTCCTGCATCAGCGGAACCAGCGCGCCGGGCGCATCGCTATCGCCCGAGGCGAACAGCGTCACCTCATGCCCGGTCTGGGTCAGCCAGTGGCACAGTTGAAAGGCATGCGCCTCCATCCCGCCCTTGAACGGCTGGGCGATGGGGTGGCGAACATGGGCGATCAGGGCAATTCTAAGGGGCCGGTCCATCCTATTGCGCCGCGATGGTGGCGGCGTCGCCTTCTGCGGCGCGGCGCTCCAGTTCCTTCAACACCTTGTCCGAGCTGGCAAAGGGCTGATGCTGCAGCTGACGGCACAGGGCGAAGTCGGCCTCATCCGGGGCGCGGGCGACCTCCAGCCCGTCGGCACCCTCGCGGATCAACCCCATCAGGCGAAAGGCCCGCAACCAGTGCTCCATCGTGCGGTGGCCCCACTTGTCCGCGAAAACCTGCGTGTTGTGCAGGATCGAGGCGACGTGGTGGATCGGCGGCATGCAATGCGCATGATACTGATGATAGACCCGCGCGCCGCGCTGCCACCAGAGGGGGATTTTCCTTTCGGCCACGCTGCGCCCGAAATCCGTATCCTCACCGCCATAGCCGGTAAAGCGTTCGTCAAAGCCCCCTGCCCGCTGCCAGTCATCACGGTGCATGGCGAAGTTCAGCGACCAGAAACAGCGGTAATCGCGGCACGGGTCGATCCCCTCCAGCGGGGGGCCGCGACGCTCCGAATGACGGACGGAGAGGCGGTCGAACCGCGCGTCATCCAGCCCGCCATCGGTCGCACCAGCGGGCAGATATTGCACCTCACCCATGAACAGCCCCGCGCCGGGGCGGACATGCCGTGCGTAATCCGCGACGAAATCGGAATGCGGGATGCAATCCACGTCGAGAAAGATCAACACCTCGCCCCGCGCGGCATTGCCCACGACATTGCGCGCCCGCGCCAGCGGCAGCGCGTCGGTTTCGCGGGGAACCACGATCTGACGCACGGGAAACGGCGTCTCGGGCAGGTCGTCATAGATTGCATCCTGCATCACCCCGATGACCAGCTCGCCGGGCAGGCTGGTCTGCGTGCAAAGCCCGCGGATCAGGTTTTCCAGATGCGACAGACGCCCGGCGCAGATCGTGAGGACGGAAATATCAGGCATGTGTCGGCTCCTGTGACGCAATTTCGGTCTGGATGGGGTCGGGTGGGATGGTTTCGGATTGGGCGGTTTCGGGCGGTGTAGGATCAGGCGCGACGCCAAGCGGGTCTGCGCCCCTGTCGGCCCAGATGCGGGCTATCAGCGCCTCGATCCAGCGGGCGGCATCCTGCGCCGGGCTCGCGTCGATCAGGGCGCGTTGCAGGTCCGGGCGGTGGTCACGCTGCGCGCTCTCGACCGCCTCCACCCAGCGATGCGCGCTGGAGGGCAGATGCGGCAGATGTGTGCACGCTCCGGCGCGGGCGATGGCCTTCGCCTTTTCCACCTGCTCATCGAAATAGCGCCATTCCGGCACCGCGATCCACGGCTTGCCCGCCGCCAGAACCTGCCCGCAAGTCGTGTTCCCGGTTGAGGCGACCACCAGATCGGCGGCGGCGATATAATCGGGCGCATTGTCCACCCAGCCGCGATGCGACAGGTTCGCAGGCTCCGTCGCGTGCCAGTCGCGCTGCACCTCGCCAATGGTGATCCAGTCGTAATCCGGCACGCTGCGCGCCGCGACCCCCAGCGGCGCCTGCGAGATGCCGTTGCCCCCGCCACCCGAAATGACCAGCGCGACCGGGCGCCGCGGGTCCACACCGATCCGCGCGCGGGCCGTGGCGCGGTCCGGCAGGCCGGTATCCACGCCCAGACCGCCGAAGTTCCCCATCCTGGCCCGCATCGCCTGCGGCCAGTCCGGTTGCGCCAGATCGGCGTGGAACGGGCACAACAACCCGCTCGCCCCGGCATAGGCGGCGCGATGGCCGGGATCGCCGCGATCGCCATGCTGTACCACGACCACCCCCGGCACGGAACAAAGCCGCGCCAGTTGCGCCACCTCGGCGCTGACATCGACGATCATCAGGGCGGGATCGGCGCTGTGGAACCAGCCGGTGATCGTGGCCATCGCCTGCCGTATCGCGGGCCAGCCCAGGGGGGCGCAGTGCATCGTTTCGGGCGGCGCGATGCTGTCGGCGGAGGGCACCTCATCGCCCCGCCGCTCAAACAGTGAGGGGATGCGCTGGATCCGGACATTCGCCCTCAACTCGGGAAAGATATCGTCCCGCGCGCAAAACAGCGTCACCGGGCGCGCGGGGGGCAGCGCGTTGACGATGGCGGCGGCGCGCACCGCGTGGCCGCGCCCCTGATGATGCACGAAATATCCGATGGGGCGCAAATCGCCGGGCCGAACGCAGGTCAGATCGTCGGGGGTGTCGAGATTATCTTTCATGGCTCACTCCGCCGCGATCCGGGCGGCCGCTTCCGTGTCGAGGACGCGCAACCCGTCCACCACGCCACGCGCATAGGGATACGCACTGCGATAAAGGGTGGGATTGCGCAGGGTCGCCAGCTCGGCATAGGCATTTGCGGGCACGATGGCGTTGGCGAAGCCCTCCAGCATGTCGCGATCATTGCCGCTGTCGCCCGCAACGATGCAGTCACGCTCCTCCAGACCGCTGCGGGCAGCCTCGAACCGGATGGCGGCGGCCTTTCCGGCCCGTTGCGGCAGCACGTCGATGAAGCTCGCGTGTGAGGCGACGACATGCCCCTCCACGCCCTCGGCCCGCATCAGATCGCGCAGGGCGGCAGCCTGATCCGCATCGCCCAGGAACGAGACCTTCCACCGCCGACGCTCATATTCCGGCTGGTTGCGGATGTGCAGCCGCGCGGCCAGATCCGCGACCGCCTCCGGCTCCCACCCGGGTGAGATATGCCCGGCATAATCCTGACACAGCACCAGCGCGGTTCCCTGCCGCCGCCAGATCTCGCTCCCGACGGAGGTGATGAACACCTCCGGTTCCGGCAGCTTCCACAGCGACAGCACGCGCTGCGCCTCACCCATCGCGCGGCCCGTGACGCAGGCAAAGCGGGTGTGGGGCCGCAGGCGCAGCCATTGCGTGAAACCGCGCACACCCTCCGGGCATCCGGTCAACGTGCCGTCGATGTCACTGGCGAAAAGCTGCGACGGCGCGGGGGATGCCGGGCGCGCGGAATGCAGGCCGCGCAGGATTTCCACGCTGCGCGCGGCATAGGCGGTCCAGTCGAATTGCGCCTTGGCCCTCGCCTGCACCTCGGCGGCGAGGCGGCGCGCGGGTTCGTCCAGTTGCGACAGGCAGGCGGCGGCGATGGCCGCGTCATCGGTCGGATCGATCAGCACGCCCTGATCCAGATCCTTGAGGATATCGGACGGTCCGCCGACTTGCGTGGCCACCACCGGCACCCCGACCTGCGCTGCCTCGACGATGGTCAGGCCGAACGGTTCGTTGAATGCCGGGTTCACAAACACCCCGCCCTGCGCGGCCAGCGTGTAAAGCGCCCTCACCTGCATCTGATCGTGACGGTGGGGCACGGCCACCTTGCCCTGCAGGCCATGCGCGGCGATCAGGCGCTCAACCTCCGCGATCACGGGGTTGGAGGCGGGGCCGACAGGCCGCTGCCCGGCCAGAATGACCAGATTGGCGCGGCGTAGCTGCGCCGGCGTCGCGGCATAGGCCCGGACGAGGGCCGCCAGATTCTTTTTCCGCACCGGGCGCGCGATGGCCAGCAGGATCGGCTTTTGCGGATCGTCCAGCAGCGGATCAATCAGCGCGCGCGCCGCCTGCGCGCCGGGGTCCGGCGGCAGCATCACACCGGGATTTACCCGATGACACCGGCCCGCCGCGCCCTGATCATAGGCCAGAACCTGTCGTTCCGCCTCATCCCGAGAGGACACGAGGATCGCATCCGCCCCCGCAATCGCGGCGCGTTCCCACGCGATGCGCGCCCGCTCATCCGGGCAGGCGGTTCCCAGCGCGGCGACCTTGTCCAGCGCCAGCGAATGCGGCGTGTAGAACCACGGGATACCGAACCTTTCGGCGGCAGCGGCGGCAATTCCGGCGGCATCCGCGAAATGCGCGTGGATCACGTCGGGGCGCGGGCCACGGGCCAGATGCTCCAGAAAGGCCTCCTGATAGGCCGCGACCTCAGCCGCGAGGGCGCTTTTCTCCAGATATGCACGGTTGCGCGTCGTCAGGCGGCGGATGGTGCAGCCCGGCACGATCTGCTCCACCTCGGCCCGATAGCGGCCTTCGAACCCGTCAAAGGCTCGGGTGAAGATCTCAACCCGCCCGACACCGGCGCAGGCGATCTGTGCCATCGCGGCCCCCAGAATATAGCCGATATGCCCGCCGGTATCCTCGGTCAGGCCGTAATTCACCGGCGGCGCGGACAGGCACCCGCCCAGGGCCAGATGCACGATATGCACGCCGCGCTCCGCAGCCGCCACCCTGCTCGGACCGGGAGAGACCCGGCCGCGTGCAATGTTCGCAATATCGTTACTGGCGGCAGGAATGTCCTGATGGTAATTTGACTGAGCGGGGGGCATCGGCGGGTCCTTTCAACAAGGTCACAACGGCGGGCCGCGCAAAAGGATGCGCACCAACCGCCGCGAAATGCCCGATTTCCCGACTTTGTTCGAAAACAATATACTACTGTTCAGCTGCGCGATTTTCGCTTTGACTTGGCCAATTGCCGCGTTACGGCGCGCGCGATCACGTGAACCAATCCGTATAAAGGCCCTGCTGAACGTCGCGGTAGCCCACGTCACGCTCCATCCCCGCGACATCCAGCAACCGCACGCTGCGCCCGTGGTTTTCCAGCCGTCCCTCCTTGCGCAGGGTCTGGAACATCCGGTTCACGTAAACCGTGGTCACGCCCAGAATATCCGCGATTTCCGCCTGGCTGAACGGCAGCTCGAACCGCGCCGATTTATGGCCGGACAGCGGCGCCAGCCGGTCGCGCATCTGCAACAGGAAGTGGATCAGCCGCGACGCGCCGTCCATGCGCGTCAAAGCCCCCAGCCATTCGCGCAGCACGATCTGGTCCAGACTGCCCAGCGACATCAGCAGGGCGGCAAGGCGCGGCGCGTCCGCGATCAGCTCCGCGAACAGGACGCGGGGAAAGGTGCTGACGCTGCCATCGGTCTGCATCTGTATGCTGTGCACGGCCTCCGCCCGGCCCAGCTCCGCCAGGCCGATAATCTCCCCCGGCAGATAGATCCGCAGGATCGGCGCACGCCCGTTGACGCAGCGCCCGCGCACGATGGCCCAGCCATAGCGCAGGACGTGACCGTCGGCCATCGGCTCCCCCTCGGCATAAAGGGTGGTGCGCGCGGCGATCGGCCGTTCCTCACGTTCCAGCCGGGCGATCCAGTCACGCTCCTCGGCGGTCAGAACGACGGACCGTTCCAGACGGGACATCAATGCACTTTTCATTCCGCCTTTCTCCATCCATGGGGCAGAGAGGGCCCGCGTCCTGAAATGTCACGCCATCCGCATGTTACGGATCGACAGCCTCCCGGATCGAGCGGAAGACATGGCGACACGCGAAGCCCTCAGCCATCGGGGCGCGAACCCCATCGGGACCGTATCCCAGACGCCCGGCAATTTCCGGCAGCGGCCCCGCTGGCGCGGCGTCCAGATAGCGGGCATTGCCGTCGTGAACATCGTGCAACCCCCGGTGAAACGGCGCCGGGTCGAGCGCAAGAAACGCCGCCACCCGGTCCATCACCTGAGCCGGCGCGGCGCAAAGGTCCTCGTATCGCAGCACCAGCGCGCAATGCAGATACGACAAATCCCGCTCGGCGGTCTGGTAAGCCACCTGCCAATGTTCAAGAAGTTCGCTCTCGGTTTTCCCCGACCATTTCGCCGTGGCCCGCGACACGGCGAGGGGGTGACGCACCAGAAAAATGAAATGCGCCATGGGGAAAAGCTGTTGATACAGCCGCGCGCGCAGCAGGTTCACCGGCGATTTCTCGATCCGCCAGGGCGTGCCGGGCTGGAACCAACCGTCCCAATCGCGGGTCAGGCGCGTGGCGGTTTCCAGCGTGTTGCAGGGGCTGAGTTCCATCAGATGCTGATCGGGATCGTGGGCAAAGTCACCGGGCACCCCGTGCCGCGCGGTATGGGCAATCGCACCTTGCAGATAGACGCCCTCCTGTTCCGGGACAGGCGCGCCCTCGATGGTGCCGATGTCAGGATGCTGCCCGATCAGCCCGGCCAGCAGGCTGGTGCCCGAGCGGTACAAACCACCGACGAATACATAGGATGGGCGTCTCACTGTCTCCCCTCCCCCGCAGCTATGATTGCGTATGCCCGACAACGCCTGCGACGGTGGCACGGTTCCCCGCACCGGCCCGGCGGGGGGGGTCAGAGCATTTCGCCCACCGCCTGCACCAGCTCCTGCGCCTGAAACGGCTTCGCGATCCTGCGCCGGTCGGCCAGCCCATCTGGCAGGGAAACCGTCGCGTCGGTATAGCCGGTGAGGAAGACGAACGGGATGCCCCGTTCCTTCAGCTCCTGCGCGACCGGCAGGCTGACCTTGCCCTGCCCCAGATTGAAATCCAACAGCGCCGCACCCGGTGCCTCCCGCGCGATCTGGTCGAGCGCGGAGGCGGAATTGGAGTGGACCCAAACAGTTTCATACCCCGCATTCACCAGGGTCATCTCGATATCCATCGCGATCAGTGCGTCATCCTCCAGCACGAGGATCGCGGCCTTACTCATTCATCTTCTCCAATTCGAAATCCACCTGAAAGCATAGCCCGTCCTCATTGTAATCCACCGTCACCTCACCCGAAAGATCGCTTTCCAGCACCCGTTCGATCACCAGACTGCCAAAGCCGGAATGGTCGGGCGGCGCGGTGATGGGGGGGCCGTTATATTCCTTCCACACGATGCGCACCTGATCGGGGGCGTCGCATATGTCGCGCGTGGTGCCCACGACGACGTGGCCGCCCTCTACCGACAGCGCGCCGTATTTCGCGGCATTGGTGGTCAACTCATGTATGGCCATTCCCAGCGACAGCGCCTCCTTCGCGCTCAGCTGCAGGTCCGGCCCGGTCATGCGGATGCGCTCCTTCTCCTGCTGCTCATAGGGGTCCGCTTCCTTTCGCACGATGTCCGAGAGGGTGGCCGTGGACCAGTCCGCATCCGTCAGCAGGTCGTGGGTGCTGGCAATGGCGCGCAAGCGGTCCTCCAGCCGGGCCTGATATTCGGGTGCGCCGTTCACGCCCTTCAGCAACAGCTTGGAAATCGAGCTGATCGTGGCCAGCGTGTTCTTGACCCTGTGCTGCAATTCACCCAGCAGTAGCTTTTGCTGATCGTTTTGCTTTTGTATGCGCTGGATCATGCGGCTCTGATCCGTCACCTCACGCACGCAGGCCCCGACGGCGAAGACTTCCTCCCCCTGAAACACCGGATAGAAATCCGCGATGAAATCCCTGCTTTCACCCGGAACCGCATCGGTCCTGCCGACGATTTTCGTGCCCTGACAGGGTTCGCCCGTCTCGAAGACCTCGCGATAGATGTCGTTGAGCGTGCCCCCCAGATCGGGCAGCAATTCGTCGAGCCTCTGGCCAATATGGCTTTCGACCGGAAAGCCGTTGATCCGGGCCATGCTCTCATTGATGCGGGTCCAGCGCATATCGCGCGTGACCAGCGACAGGCCCACCGGCGTGGTGTCGTAGAGGTTTTCCAGCTCCGCATATTGCCGGGCCATGTCGCGTTCGTTGCGCTTCAGCGTCTCCTCATAGCCTTTGCGCTCCGTGATCTCGACGAAGGACAGGACATAACCGTCCAGCCGGTTGTCGGTGGTGCGGTAGGGCTTGATCCGCAGCAGGAACACCTGACCGGAGGCGCTGACCGTCACCTCCCGCTCGAAGGATTGCAACGTCTCGTCCACCTTGTGGGCGTCTGCTTCCAGATCGGGATAATCAATGCGGGACGACAGGTCCGCGATCGGCCGCCCGATATCGCGCGGCCTGATGCCGAACAAAGCCACGGTCGATGGCGTGAAGTTGCGCACGCAAAACTCGCGGTCCAGAAACAGCACGGCCAGATCCGTGGCCTCGAACAGGTTCTTCAGGTCGGAATTGACGCGGGTCAGCAGGCGGTTGTTCTCCTGCAACTCGGCGTTGACGGTCTCCAGCTCCTCGTTGATCGACTGCAATTCCTCGCGTGAGGTTTCCAGTTCCTCGTTCGAGGATTGCAGCTCCTCGTTCATGCTCATCAGTTCCTCGTTGGTGCTTTTCAGCTCCTGACCCGAGGTTTCGTATTCCTGCATCGTGGCGTTGAGCTGTTTGCGCAGCTTGACGTTCTCCGTCTCCAGAATGTCACGATCCGCGGTTTCGCGCGCGCCGACCGCGTCGCCCAGATCGGTGGCACCGACGGCCCGCACCTGGCTGAGCACCAGAATGAAGTTCGATCCAACGGGGCCGACCTCCACATCGAACAGGCGGCTGGACTCCTCCTGCGGGACCACCACGTTCTCGATCCGCATCGGTTCACCGGTCTTTTCCGCCTCCGCCAGGGCGGTGCGCACGGGCAGGCGCAGTTCGGGCGTCAGATAGGCGTCGATCATCGTGGACGGCGTGCCCTGCGTGGGCCGGACCAGCCCGGTCATCTTCTGCGAGAGATACAGAACCTCACCCGCCCGCGACAGCAGTGCGAAGGGCCTCGCGTATTGGCGCAGGAACTCCCGCTCGACCAGGGTTTCGCGGGACAGGTCCAGCGCCATCTCCATCTGCGGGCCGGTCGGGGTGCCCTCTGCGGGCAGGAATTTCGGCCGGCGCGGCGTGTCGAGCAGCGCCGAATAGCTGGTCTTCACATCCGGGTTTCTGCGAAAGATACGGTGCGTCTTGTCCACGACGCTGAACAGCTCATCCTCCCCCGCCAGCCCCTCGGACGGGCCCAGGAACAGATGCCCCCTGTCGCGCAGCGAGAAGTGGAACCGGGGGATCACCTGCCTTTGCAGATTGGACGACAGATAGATCAGCAGGTTCCGGCATGAGATCAGGTCAAGCCTCGAAAATGGCGGGTCCTGCAACAGGTTGTGCGGCGCAAAAACACAGATCTCGCGCAATCTGGGATCGGCGCGATATTGCCCGTTCTCCACCTGAAAAAACCGCTCGCGCCGCTCGGCGCTCAACGTTTCGACCGAACTGGCCGAATACAGACCGTATCGCGCGGCCACCAGCGAAGGCGTGTCGATATCGGTGCCAAAGACCTGCAACACCCGCCGATCCTTGCGGGCCTCCATCTCCTCGATCAGCAGCATGGCCAGCGAATAGGCCTCCTCACCGGTCGAACATCCCGGCACCCAGATGCGGATCGTGCCGTCGGAGTTCTCCAGCATCGGCGTGATGACCTTGTGCCGCAGCAGGTCGAACGCCTCCGGATCGCGAAAAAACCTGGTGACGCCGATCAGGAATTCCTGCCCCAGCAGGCGCGCCTCGTTGGCGTCCTCCAGCACCGACAGGAAGCGGTCCACCTCCGTCAGGCGCAGCACCGTCATGCGCCGCTCGATCCGGCGGACCAGCGTGCCCGGCTTGTAGTCTGAGAAGTCGTTACCCACCACATCGTGAAGCCGGGCGGCAAAGCGGGGCAGCGCCGCCTCGATTTCCGCGCGCAACTGGATCTGGTCGTCATTGGCGTGCAGGTGGCGGCGATGCTGGATGATCTCGTCCAGCCGGGGGGCGATCTGATCGACGGGCAGGATGAAATCCACCAGCCCCGTGGCGACCGCGCTGTCCGGCATTCCGGGGAAGCGCGCGCCCCGGCTTTCCTGAACCAGCGCGAAGCCGCCCGCGGCCTTGACCTCCTTCAAGCCTGCCGATCCGTCGCTGCCGGTGCCCGACAGCACGACGCAATAGGCATCCCGCCGCCGCGCGGTGGCCAGCGACCTGAAAAACGTGTCGATCGGGCGGTGCAGCGTGTCGTGCTCGTCCCGCTCGACCAGATGCAGGCGGTCATCCTCGATGCTGGCAACGGCGCCGGGCGGCACGACGTAGAACCGGTTCGCCTCGATCCGCGCGCCGTTCTTGATCTGGCCAACGGGCAGATCGGTCTGGCCTTGCAGCAATTCGTGCAGGATGGACCGCTGGTCGGGTGCCAGATGCTGAACGATCACATAGGCCGCGCCGGTCTGCGGGGCCGTTCCGGCGATCAGGGTCTTGAGGGCCTCGAGCCCCCCGGCGGAGGCACCGATGCCGACCACAGGTATGACAGACATCACCTCTCCTCGCGCTCCGTTGAAAACCTGATCCAAAGAGCTAACATCCTACGGGGAAAATAAAAATGCACGGTTTGGCAGCACCGCGTCACGCGCCCGCGTGGCGTGCGCCCGGAACCGTACCCACCAAATCGCAACCACGATTTGAAATCACTGGGCTCAAAATCACTGGTTCAAAATCACTGGGCGGAACATCATGTCGGATCGCATAGATACCATCGTCATCGGTGGCTCCGCCGGCAGCTTCACCGCGCTGCGCACGCTTCTGGCCGACCTGCCCGACGACCTGCCTGCCGCGGTGCTGATCTGTCAGCATTTCTCCAGCGTGGGGGAAAGCCATGCGGTCGATCTGCTGCGCGGCTACTCGTCCCTGCCCGTGAGTGTGGCCGAGGACGGGATGCCCATCGCGCCCGGACAGGTCGTGTTCGCCCGACCCGACCTGCACATGATGATCGGTCACGATCACATCCACCTGCGGCGCGGCGCGCATGAGAACAACTTTCGCCCCGCCATCGACCCGCTGTTCCGCTCCGCCGCCGTCTATCGCGGGCCGCGCGCCATCGGCGTGATCCTGTCCGGGCTGATGGATGACGGGGCGGCGGGTGCGCGGGCGCTGCACCGCACGGGCGGGCATATTCTGGTGCAATCGCCCGACAGTGCGGAATTTCCGGACATGCCCGACGCCGCGATGAGCGCCGTCCCCGAGGCGGAGCCGATCCCCCTGCGCAATCTGGCGGTTGAGATCGCATCGCTGGCGAACGTCCACGCCCAGCCCGCCGCCGCCGTGCCGTGGGACATCGGCATCGAACTGAAAATCACCGCATTGGAGGGGGCGAACATGGCCAACGAGGACAGACTTGGAACGCTCTCACCTTACAATTGCCCGCATTGCAACGGCGTACTGTGGCAGATCGACGACGGCCCGCTGACCCGGTTCCGGTGCCATACCGGCCACGCCTACACCATGGATTCGCTGAGCGAGAGTCAGGACCGCGCCCTTGATGAAAGCCTGTTCAACGCCCTGCGCGCCCATCGCGGCCGGGCGGAGCTGATCCGCCAGATGGCGCAGAAATCCACGGGCCGCGAAAGCCGCCGAAGGCTGGAGGAACGCGCCAACCGCTACGAGGAGGATTTCCGCCGCTTGCAAGACATCATCAAAAGCCGAAAGTCCGGCTGACCTCCCTGCCCCGCCGCGTCCCATGCCTCAGGCCCGGTTGCGATGCGGGCCGGAAAATCCCGGCACGTTCAGGGGCATTTCAGGGGGCGCGACCTATCGTGACCGCACCCCCGATTGCCATGCCGCTTAGCCGTCGATCAAGGCGTTCAGCGTGATGGAGGGGCGCATGATCCGCGCCACCTTCGCCGGGTCCGTGCGGTAATAGCCGCCCAGATCGACCGCCTCGCCCCGGCCTTGCTTCAGCTCCTCACGGATCGTGTCGGCCTTGTCCGATAGGGCCTTTGCCAGCGGCGCGAACTTTTCCGCCAATTCAGGCGCATCGCTCTGCGCGGCCAGCGCCTCGGCCCAGTACAGGGCGAAGTGGAAATGGCTGTCGCGGTTGTCGTCCTGCCCCACCTTGCGGCCCGGCGACTTGCCCTCACCCAGCAGTTTGGTGATCGCGTCGTCCGCCGTGTCGCCCAGCACCTTCAGCGCCAGATCGTCAGCACTTTCGCCCGCAAAGCGCAGGGATTCCGCCAGCGCGCAGAACTCACCCAGGCTGTCCCAGCGCAGGTGGTTCTGCTCGACCAATTGCTGCACATGCTTGGGGGCGGAGCCTCCGGCCCCCGTCTCGAACAGACCGCCGCCATTCATCAGCTTGACCACGGACAGCATCTTGGCCGAGGTGCCGACCTCCAGAATTGGGTAAAGATCGGTCAGATAGTCGCGCAGCACGTTACCGGTCACCGCGATGGTGTTCTCGCCCTTGAAGATCGTCTCGAACGCATCGGTCGTGGCCTCGGCCGGGGCCATGACGGACACCTTGTCCGACGCGCCTGCCGCCTCGATCTGCGGGCGGATCATCTTGAGCAATTCGGCATCGTGGGCGCGGGTCTCATCCAGCCAGAACACGGTCTTGTAGCCGGTCAGCCGCTGCCGCTCCAACGCCAGTTCGACCCAGTTCACGACGGCCTCGGACCGGGTGGTCGCCATGCGCCAGATATCGCCCGCCGCCACGTCATGCGACATCAGAACCGTGTCGCCGTCGCGCACCTCGACCGTGCCGGCCTCCGACATCTCGAACGTGGTGGGATGCGATCCGTATTCCTCGGCCTTCTTGGCCATCAGTCCGACATTCTGCACCGTCCCGGCGGTCGCCGGGTCCAGCGCGCCATGTTGCTTGAAGAAATCGACGCTGCGCGCATAGACGGCAGCGTAGGAGCTGTCGGGGATCACGCAATTGGTGTCACCCTCGGCCCCGTCCGGGCCCCAGCCCTTGCCGCCCGCCCGCAGAACCGCCGGCATCGAGGCGTCGATGATCACGTCCGAGGGCACGTGCAGGTTGCTGATGCCCTTGTCCGAGTTGACCATGTACATCGGCGGGCGCTGGCCCAGCACCGCGTCGATCTCGGCCCGGATTTCAGCGCCGTTGTCCATGCCGTCAATCACGTCGAGCATCGAGCCCAGCCCGCCGTTCGGATTCGCACCCGCAGCGGCCAGCGCCTCACCGTACTTCTCGAAAACCGGCGCGAGGTACGTGCGCACCGCATGGCCGAAGATGATCGGGTCCGACACCTTCATCATCGTGGCCTTCAGGTGCAGCGAGAACAGCGTGCCATCCTGCGCCGTCTGCGCAATCGCCTCGTCCAGGAAGGACGTCAGCGCGGCGACGCTCATGTACGTCGCGTCCACGATGGTCCCCGCGGGCAGCGCGATGCCGTCCTTCAGCACGGTTTCCCCAGTCGCGCCCTTGTGCACGATGGACAGGGTCGCATCGCCGTCCAGCGTCACGCTCTTCTCATTCGAGCGGAAATCGCCCGTCTCCATGGTGGAGACCCGCGTCTTGCTGTCCGCGCTCCACGTGCCCATGGAATGGGGGTTGGACTTCGCATAAGCCTTGACGGCGGCAGGCGCGCGACGGTCCGAATTGCCCTCACGCAGCACCGGGTTCACGGCCGATCCCTTGATGGAATCGTAGCGCGCGCGGGCGTCCTTCTCCGCCTCGGTGGCGGGGGCTTCGGGGTAGTCGGGCACGGCAAAGCCCGCCGCCTGCAACTCACCGATCGCCGCAACCAGCTGAGGCACGGAGGCGGAGACGTTGGGCAGCTTGATCACATTCGCCTCGGGCTTTGTCACCAGCTCCCCCAGCCACGCCAGATCGTCGGACTGACGCTGCGCCTCGGTCAGGCTGTCGGGAAACACCGCCAGGATACGCCCCGCCAGCGAGATGTCGCGCTCCACCACATCAACCCCCGCCATCGCGGCGAAGCGGCGCACGATGGGCAGCAGCGAAGCGGACGCCAGCTGCGGCGCCTCGTCGGTGACGGTATAAACGATGGGTGCGGGGGTAGACATGGACGGGCCTCTTCGTTGTACGACTGTTCTGGTATGCACTCATATACAGGTTTCGCACCATCTTAAATCCTGTATCCGGTCGCCCTCCGTATCGGCGTGACACCAGCGGGGTGTGAGGCGATTATTCCCCCTAATCCCCTCATATTTTCTTGATTCATGACGTGAATATCCACCATAATCCCCTCATGCACATCTGGAACAGTCCCGCCTGGCCGCATTTCCGCCACGACCCCGCCAAGACGGAGCGTCCCCTCGCCCGTGTCATGGCCCGTCTGGGCAGCATCGACGGCCTGCACGCGGGGTTGAGCGCAGCGGAGCGGCAGGAGATTTTCCTGCGCGCCGTCACGGGTGAGGCTCTGGCCAGCTTCGCGATCGAGGGCGTCCGCCTGCCAGCGCCCGAAATCGAGGCCTCCGTCATCGCCTCGCTGACCCACCGGCAGACCGTGCCGCAACGGCGCAGCGACGCCATCGCCGAGCTGATGCTGGATGCCCGCACCCCGGGCGCTCGCGCCCCGGACACTCGTGTCCCCGAAGCCAGCCCAGCAGATTCGCAAGCCCCCTTCGACATCCCGACCCTGCACCGCTGGCACGCCCTGCTGTTCCACGGGATGGAGGTTGAGGATCCCGGCCGCTGGCGCAGCTTTCCCATCGACATCGTGCGCGGCCCCAGCGGTCAGCCGCGCGACGTGCTCTATTCCGCCCCCCCGCCCGAGCGGGTGCCGCAGGAAATGCAACGCTTCCTCGGCTGGCTGGCGCGGGACACGCACCCCCTGCCCGTGCGGGCCGCCCTCGCGCATCTATGGTTCGAATCCATCCACCCCTTTGCCGATGGAAATGGCCGGATCGGGCGCGCCATAGTCGAGCGTATCTTCGCCACCGAGGGGGCTCTGCCCTTCTCGCTGTCCCGCCAGATCGAGGCGGACAAGCGCGGCTATTACGCCGCCCTGCAAACCGGCCGCCGCGACGCGGGTGCGTATATCGACGCCACCGGCTTCGTGCTGTGGTTTCTCGACCGTCTGGATGCCGGGATCACCGAAGCGGCGGCGCAGGCCCGCTTTCTGGTGCGTCGCAACGCCTACCTCACCGCCCATGCCGACCTGCCGCCGCGCCCCCTCGCCGTGCTGCGCCGCCTGTTCGATCAGGGTCAAATCCGCGTGGAACAGGGCCTGTCCGCCGGTCCCTATGCCAAGATGGCTAAAGTCTCTGCCGCCACCGCCACCCGCGATCTGACGATGATGGAGTCCGCCGGCGCGCTGCTCCGCTCCACCTCCGGCGGTCGCTCCACCCGCTACCTGCTGACATGGTGACGGCGGTGCGGCAGGCCGCGCTCTCGCCCCGATGCCAAGAAGAAAATCATGTACCCACTTGGCCACCCGACACATCCGGTGGCGCGTCGCGAAGGCAAATATGAAGGACCGAAAACTGACTTCTGCAAGATTGCGCCGTATTACGAGGCAATCAGCTCTATAGAGAAATCAAGCAATGCAAGCAGCATCTTAAGTACGACCTGCTCTCTCTAGCCCCTAATGCACCTAGCCATTGTAACCGTTGCCGGCGGTGACCACGATCGGCGCGGTTCCCTCCAACGCCTTGTTCATGCCGCGTTGAATTGGCACAGCACCCCCGGCACGCCCCGCCTAGCGGTCGATCCCCTCGATGCTGATCCGCCGGATGCCGTCCAGGGCCGCCATGCTGTAGATCGTGTCGCGCAAGTGGGTGGAGACATGCCGCGCATGAAACCGGCTGGGCGCGCGCAGGATCAGACGATCCTCCTCGACCCGCCCAGCCAAACCAGCAATCCAGGCCGCATGGGTATGGGGATTCGCCCGTTGCAACCGGTCCGAGATCCGCGCCCATCCCGCATCCTGCCCGTCCGGCTCCGCGATGCCGGGAAAGCGCACGACATTGCCCGCCTGCTTCCGTGCTTGCCCATCCGGCTGCGCCCCCGAGTCATTGCCCGTGCCATCACCCGTCATCCGCGCGAGGAAATCCGGGCCGACATTCGCGAAACTGTCGCGCGTGGCATGCAGGATCGCGGCCGTGTTCAGCCGGTAGACCGCCACCCGGCCCCGCGCGCCCTGCCGCACCAGCACCAACCAGCCAAGCTCACGCAACCGCGCCATCTGCCGCTTGACCGTGCGCGTGTCCACCGACCACAGCGCCGCGATCTCACGCTGGCCGGTGGTCAACTCATCGCGCCGCCAATTGTACCGGGCCGTGATCAGCGTGCTCAGCCGCAAGGCCAGCATCGCCTCCGCACCGCCCTGCCCCATCCCCCACGCGCCAAGCGCGGTGAGAAGATCGTATTTGCGTTCCGCGGCGCCCTGCCCCATGAACGCCTGCTTGCCATCTGTCGCCCGCATCGGTCCTGCCTTCCGGTGCGTTTGCGGGTCTGCTCTCTGATCCTCCATCGGCCCCGACGTTTCGGGCGACAGGAACCGGGCCGACTCTCATCGAAACGCTTTTCACTGCTCTTGAAGGATTAGCGTTTGATAACCCGATTCTGTCAAGGATCGGTTAACGCCCCGCCCCGTCCCGATCACCTTCAAAGAATAAAGTCAGGTATCAATGGTATAGGGTGACATGCAGGCTGTCCCCCATTCGCGGGCAAATGTCCCCCAATCTGTAGCGGAACCTCTCGCCCTGTCCCCCAATATGGCGCGCCAGGGCCAAGGCAACAGCGAATCAGTGTCCCCCGCCCCATCGCCTTGCAGCAAAGGGCTTTCCCCGCGGGGAACCGTTTACCTTTGCCAGCATGGAAAGAAATTGCTCCTTTGGCAAATTCGGCGTATTTCACGAATGAAGCTGATTTTACGTTTTGGGGAAATGCCCATGTTCGACCACACCGACCTCGCCACCCTTCAGGCCCGCTCGCTCAAGATGCAGGGCTGGATACGCGAGCAGACCTTCTCGCCCGAGATGACCAAGACCCTGCGCCGCTTCTCCTCATGGGAGGTGGCGGAGTTGATCCTGGGCATCAACCAGAACACCTTTCGCGGCAAGCTGGCCGCCGACCCCTCCTTCCCCGCGGGGAATGTCGAGGTGGACGGGCGCCAGCGCTGGTTCAGCCTTGAGGAGATCAACGAGCTGCGCCGGCGCATGCGGATCGGGCGCAAGTCGTTGCTGCCCCCCCGCCCCGAGGGCAAGCGCGCCATCCGTGCCGCCATCGCGAACTTCAAGGGCGGCGCGGGCAAGTCCACCGTGGCGCTGCACTTCGCCCACGCCGCTGCCCTGGACGGCTACCGCGTGCTGGCGGTGGACTTCGATCCGCAGGCGACGCTCAGCCATTCGATGGGGCTCAACGACGTCAGCGAGGATCACACCGTCTGGGGCATCATGGTGCGCGATCTGGAGCGTCAGACCGCCGAGCAGAACGCCGCGCCGGTCGCGGCCGAATCGGGGCGCAGCGTGCCGCGCCGCGATCTGCCCTCCTCGATCCTCGACATGGGGTTGGGGGCGTTGCGGGTGACGGACTTCATCAAGCCGACGGCCTGGCCCACCATCGACATCGTGCCCAGCTGCGCCAACGCGGCCTTTGTCGAGTTCGCCTCCGCCCAGTATCGCCACATCAATCCCGAGTGGTCCTTCTTTGCCGCCATCGATCGCTGGCTGGATGCCCTGCCCGATGACAGCTACGACATCGTGATCTTCGACTGCCCCCCGGCCATCGGCTATCAGTCGATGAACGCGGTCTTTGCGGCGGATGTGTTGTGGGTGCCGTCGGGGCCGGGATATTGGGAGTACGATTCCACCACCTCCTTTGTCGGGCAATTGTCCGAGGCGCTGGAGGATCTGGCCCATGGCTTCCCCGCGGGGAACCTGGACCTGCCCAAGAGCTTTCACGAAATGCGCTTTCTGATGACGCGCTATGAGCCGGGCAATGAATTGCATCGCGCCATGTTCGACGCCTTTCGCAAGGTCTGGGGGGAGCGGATGACGGAGCATCCCATCGAGCTGACCCGCGCGGTGGAGCAGTCGGGCCGGTTCCTGTCCTCGATCTACGAGGTGGATTACCGCGACATGACGCGCGCCACCTGGCGGCGGGCGCGTGACAGTTTCGACCGGGCGTATCTGGAATTCCGCGACCATCTGATCGGAGTCTGGGACGATGTGGAGTGAGGTTCCCCGCGGGGAATGGGTCAGGACGCGATACCTATTCCCCGCGGGGAAGGGTTACGAAATGTTAACGATATGCGGTCAAGTTGGCGTGGCAGTGCGGCCCCTCGCACGCACCCGACCGACCGAGACACCGCACCCTGCGGGCCCCCTCGGATCGGGCCGCGTGTGTGAGAGGAGAGTATGATGAGCCGTAAGCGACGCACCTTTCAGATCGACCTGCCGGACGACCCGGCGCCGAGCACAGTGCCTGGCAATGCAGGCAAAACAGCATCCGGCGATGCGGCCCCGGATACGTCCACGCGCGGCACCGGCCCAGCCGGGCGGCGCGGCCCCATGGCCACCGCTGTGCGCGAAACCGGCGACAGCCGCGCCGCGCGGGCGGATACGGTTGAGGCCATCCGGGCGGAGAATGACCGGCTGGCCCATGAATTCGTAGCGCTCAAGAAACAGGGCCTGATTGTCGCGCGCATCCCGCTGGACGCCGTGAAGATGAGCAAGCTGGTCCGCGACCGCCATACCAAGGCGGATGCCGATCTGCGCGACCTGATCGCCTCGATCCGCGAGGTCGGGCTGTCGAACCCGATTCAGGTCGAGCAGGCGGAGGATGGAACCTATGAGCTGATCCAGGGCTACCGACGGCTGGCCGCGTTTCGCGCGCTGGCTGAGAACGACGAGAGCTATGCCACCATCCCCGCAGGCATCGCGCCGGCGGGGCAGGGGGTGGACATGCTCTATCGCCGGATGGTCGATGAAAATTTGGTGCGCAAGAATATCTCCTTTGCCGAGATGGCGGCGCTGGCCCGTGACTATGCCGTCGATCCGCAGGTCGGCGCACCGGGGGTGGAGGAGGCGATCCGGCTGCTCTACGCGTCCTCCAGCGCGCAAAAGCGCAGCTATATCCGTAGCTTCACCCTGTTGCTGGAGGTGTTGGAGCAGCATCTGGAATATCCCGAGGAAATCCCCCGCGCGCTGGGGCTGAGCCTGCGCAACCGCCTGTCTGAAATGCCGGAGGTGCAGGGCGCCATCGTGCGCGCGCTGCGCGACATGCCCAACCGCACGGTGGAGGAGGAACTGGCCGTGCTGCGCCGTTTCGCCGGCGGCGCGGCGGAGACGGCGACCCCGGCGCGCACCGGCAGCGACAAGATGAGCCAGACGGCCAAGCCGCGCGGCAAGACGACCCTGCGCATCGAGCGGCCCGAGGGCACGGCGAAACTGGTCGCCAGCGCCGGGCGGGTGGAACTGAAGCTGGACAAGGACTTCTCGGATTACGAGGCCAGCCGGATGGAGCAGGCGGTTCTGGCCTTCCTGCGGGCGCTCGATTCCAACTAAGTGGGTCGCGTGTTGGCGGACGGGCGGGGGGGTTCCCCGCGGGGAATGGGTGTGAAGTGCTGACCTATTCCCCGCGGGGAACAGTCACGCGACGGCCCGGTGCGGGGCAGGGCGCAGCGCCTGCCGCAGATCGGCCAGCAAATCCTCCACCCCCTCCAATCCGACGGACAGACGCACCAGCCCCTCCGCGATGCCATGCTCGGCCCGCTCCTGCGGGGTGTAGGTCGAATGGGTCATGCTGGCGGGATGCTGGATCAACGTCTCCGCATCGCCGAGGCTGACCGCCCGCGTGATCAGGTGCAGCCGGTCCATCATCGCGCGACCCGCATCCAGACCGCCCTCCAACTCGAACGCGATCATGCCGCCGGCTTGGGCCATCTGCCGCTGCGCAAGTTCATATTGTGCAAAGCCGGGCAGGGCAGGGTAGTGCACGCTGGCCACGCCGGGCGTGGAATCGAGCATCCGCGCGATGGTGTGGGCGCTGGCGCAGACACGGTCCATCCGCAGCTCCAGCGTTTTGAGCCCGCGCAGGATCATCATCGCATTGAAAGGGGCCATGACGGCGCCGGTCATGTCCTTCATGCCGTAAAGGCGGATCTGTTCCACCATCTCGGCCGAACCCACCAGCAGCCCCGCCACGACATCGCCGTGCCCGCCCAGATACTTGGTGGCCGAATGCACCACGATGTCCGCTCCGTGTTCGATCGGCCGGGTCAGGTAGGGGGTGGCATAGGTGTTGTCCACCACCACCACAGCCCCGGCGGCGTGGGCAATCTCCGCCGTGGCGGCAATGTCCACCAGCCGCATGTTGGGGTTCGCCGGCGTCTCGAAATACACGACCCTGGTGCGGGGACCGATGGCAGCTTCGAGGTTGGCAGGGTCGGTCAGATCGATATGGGTCACGGTGATGCCGAACTTCGCCAGCCCGTGCTGCATGAACGAGAACGTGCAACCGTAGAGGGTCTTGTCCAGGATCACCTCATCCCCCGGCGCGAGCAGGGTCCACATGGTGGAGGTGATGGCCCCCATCCCTGACGACAGCGCAAGGCCGGCCTCGCCCCCCTCCAGCACCGCGATGCGCCGCTCCAGCAGGTCGGTGGTGGGGTTCGAGATGCGGGAATAGACGTGGCCCGGCCGCTCCCCCGCGAACATCTGGCCGCCATGCTCCGCCGTGTCGAAGGCGAAGGTGGACGTCAGGTGCAGGGGAGGGGTCAGCGCGCCCTCGTTCTGCATGGGATCGTAGCCGTGGTGAATGGCGCGGGTGGCGAAGCTGTCGGTCATGATGTCCTCCGTGTGATGCGGCATCATGGGATGGAAACGGAGCTTTGAAATTGCCAATCCTGCCCGCATTTGTTACAATATTGGAATATTATGCCAATGGAGGCCCGCATGGATCAGAAGGATCGGCAGATTGTTCGCGCCTTGCAGCGCGATGCGCGCATGACCAATCAGGACCTGGCGGCGGAGGTGAACCTGTCGCCCTCACCCTGTCTGCGCCGCGTGCGCAATCTGGAGAAGTCCGGCGCGATCCGGGGCTATGCCGCGCATGTGGATGAGGCCGCTTATGGCCTGCCGGTGACGGTCTTCGTGCGGGTTTCGCTGGCGCGTCATACCGAGGAGGCGGTGCAGCAGTTCGAGGCGGCGGTGGCGCGGGTGGATCAGGTGCTGGAATGCTTCGTGATGACGGGCGTGCAGGATTACCTGCTGCGCGTCGTGGTGGCCGATCTGCCCGATTACGAGCGGTTCGTGCGCAGGCGGTTGCACACGATCGGCGGCATCGCGTCCATCGACACCAGTTTTGTTTATGGCGTGGTCAAGCGCACCAGCGTTCTGCCCGTGGTCTGAGCGCGCGAAGTGATGCCGAGGGCATGGCCGGGGGTGAAGATTTGTCCGCGCTGGAACAGTGTGGTGGAGACTTGAGGCTCCACTTGCTTTAATCATCAAGTCAACCTATCCGAAGATACCTGAATCCCTCAGAAAGCTGCGTGTGAAATGGCCGATCTAAACACTATGACTGCCGAAGACTTTTCCAAATTGGAAGGTTTCGTGTTCACCATTACCTCAACCGAGGCAGAAATTGATCTTGAACTTGTCGAGGTCAAGAAACTGGGGGCCGGTGAGCGCAAGGGGGGCGCATTTGCACTGCTTTGGCAGGGGCCTTTGGACCCGGCGCTGCCGCAGGCCACCTACCGTCTGTCGCAAGCTGAAATCGGCGCGCATGACATCTTTCTGGTGCCCGTCGCGCAAAAGCAGGTCGGCTATCAGTATGAGGCGATCTTTACGTGAGGAACTCTTACGCTGATGGCGTCCAGCGCAGCAGGTTGTAGACGCCCTTGTCCTCGACGACCTTGAAACCCAGACGCAGATATAACGACATCGCCGGGTTTTGCTTTTCAACGTGGATGCCGATGCCCTTTGCGCAATCGGCTGTCGCGCCCTGCATCAGGTCCATCAGTATGGCACCGCCGATGCCCTGGCCGCGCGCCTCGGGCATCAGGGCGATGTCGATAATTCGATGCTCGGATGCCCACCGCTCCAGATAGAGCCTGCCGATGCGCTGTTGTTTCTGTTCGACGATCAGCCACGAGGCGTCGGGATAATGCTTTTGATAATGATCGTGCTGGGCCGAAAACTGCATGTCGATGAAGGCCTGCTTTTCCGGCTCCCCCCAGGGGGTGCGAGACAGCTCACCCTCACGCGTTGAACGATAGAGGCGCGACAAGAACGCCATATCGTCGGCAATCATCGGGCGATAACGGATCGCGTGGCGGGACGCGTGGTCAATCAGGGGGAAGTACGGCAAACGCGCGGCGCCTTTCTGAATCATACCTGCGGTGAGGGCGACACTGACATCTCCATGCTGGTGGGGCTGTTCCGATCAGCGCTGCGGCGCGAACCCTTCGCAGCCGTTCCCGGACTAGCCGCGCGATGGGTACAGCCCGACCAGTGCGATAATGAAGTTCATCACCAGAAAGGGTTGCATGTTGGTATGGGATTGCCCGCCGCCGGTCGTGCCGATGGTCTCGCTCGCCATATCGACCAGGTTGGAGCCTGTGTTCGTCTGATATATCTGTTTCGCCGGAAAGCCGAGCGATCGTGCAAGCGAGGCGCTATTGCTTGGGCCGAGGTCGGGGTCGGCTGCTTCGTACGTCGCCCTGGCGATATGTGAATGCGAGGGGATCTGCGGGTCTGTAAGGGTGACTGTTTCGGTGCCGATCCTCTCCCCCAAACGGCGGGCGGTCAGGCCGGGGCCGCGGCCCGGATGCATCGGCGCGCGACCTTGCAGGTTGGGCAGTGCCATGGTGCTGCGCCCGTCACCGCCATATGTCGTGCCGATCAGCGAAAACAGGGCCGTGTTGTTGGCAACCGGCAGCAGTTGCCCATCGCAGAAGGCCCAGCCAAGCGGCGCGAAAGTCCCGGCAAAGATACGGATTTCGGCAATAAAGGGTTCCGACATGTCAGGCCTCCTAAGTGCGACTTGGGTAAATGCCGTACAGGGCAATAATGAAATGGACGCAAAGCGTGGGCATCAGGTTGGTATGCGAAGAAGAGCCGCCAGCATGTGAAATCACGTCACTGGCCATACTCATATTCTGGCCCGCCGCCTTGTAGAATGAAACGCCGGCGCCCTTTGCCACCACCTTGCCGGTGGGGGTGTCCACATTCGCATCCGATGTATTGGCGTTGAAATCATGCGCATGGCTGGGCAGTTGATTGGTTGTGAGCGTTTCTTTCTCGGCTCCGCCCTTGCTGCCCAGGCGTCGCGTGCTCAGCCCCGGGCCGGTGCCATGGTGCAGGGGTATGCGACCGCGCATATCCGGCAGCCCGAACGTCGTGCGGCCATCGCCGCCGTAAATTGTCCCCAAAAGCGAATACAGGGCGTCATTCTGGGCTATTGCGAGCAGCTGACCATCGCAGAAGGCCCAGCTATACGGCGCGAAGTTACCGGCAAACATCCGAATTTCGCCAACATAGGGTTCTGACATATCTGTCCTCCGGGACTAGTTGCGCGAGGGGTAGATACCCCGCAGCGCGATGCAGAAACTTACGGTGGTGTAGGGCTGCATGTTGTTATGGGTCTGCCCGCCACCGGCATTCGCGACAGTGCCACTGTGCAGGGCTGTGGTGCTGCCCGCTTCGGGATTGCGATATGCTAGGTCCGGCGCAGCTGTCGCGGCGAGTACATGCCCGGACGGGTCGGCACTGTCCCCAAGAGCGGATGAAGCCTTGGCCGTGTGGGAATGCGGTGGGATTTCCGCCGCAGTCAACGCGACACTCTCCGTGCCGCCCTGTTGAGCGAAGGGATAACTATCGCTCGTGTGCATGGGCGTGCGGCCGCGCAAATCCGGCAATGCGAATGACGTCGTACCATCCCCGCCGAAATTTGTGCCCAGAAGAGAATAGAGAGACTGGTTCTGGTTGATCGGCATTATTTGCCCGTCCAGAAAAGCCCATCCGCGTGGCGGAAAATTGAATCCGAACATTCGAACTTCAGCAAGAAATGGTTCTGACACGAGGACCCCCACCGGCTATTTAATTGCTATCTACTTGGTAAGATTAGACATTACAGTAAAATCTTATAGTATCACGCAGTATATTCCGCAACTCTGACATGTATTTTGTATTTATGGCAACATAAAACTCCGAATATTGATTATGTATTGATAATGCTCGGAAAAATGGATGGGCGCGTGAGGTCTCCGCCGAAATCTCGATGAGGTGCCAGAAAATCGAAGCGCCGAGGATTTACGCTTCACAGGAAAATCCGGTGAGCATTTATGGCGGTGCATGTGTGTTGCGCGCCGTCGAAGCTGGACGATAAATTTGGCAAAAAAACAGTGGTCATTCGTATGGTGACTACTGTAAGTGGAAATTTAAGTTGATCGCGCAGCAATTTTATTCTTGGCTATCAATATTGAGTCGGATGTGAAAGCTATCCGACCGTGCTGCCGACTTGCCGCGCTATACAAATCTGTTCAGGGGGCGGGCCTTGATCATTTTGGGATCATTCTGGGGGAACGACTGATGATCTATGCTGACCGCTTGGCCATTTTGAAAACTGCTGCAAACTGGTGTCGGCATGTTTCAGGCGTTCGGATGTCATTCACCTTGAGCGTGCTGTTTTCCACAATCCTGAGCCTCATGCTGATGTTGGGATCGCCTCAGGCGGCGCATGCGGCAATCACCGATTGTACGAATATGGTATCGCCTAATGAGTATGCTCTGAACCTGATTCAAGATACTTGCATGATAAATCACGATGTTCCCTACGAAGATCAGATAAGTGACGAGTTTCTCTTTATTCAGCCGGTCTATGATACCGGCAACGCGAACTTTCGAATTGTCTCGAATACGGGCGATCTGTTCTACCATGTATCATCGGCGTCCGGGTCTGGAACAGTTGGCGGCAGCACCTGGGTTGTTACGTTGGATTGTAATGCCGGATGTACGGTATCCCCGGTCGCGGGCGCGTCGTTTGTCCCCTTCACGTATACGTTCAGCGGCACTACAGGAGGCATGAGTGGCGGCGCGGCGCCCGAGCTGGACGTCCGCAACAGCGCGGACAATGCCGATATCGGTGACGGAAGTACAACGATCACGGCGGCGCTTGGTACGGATTTTGGCACTGTTAATGTCGGCTCGAACGCCACCAACAGTTTCCGGGCGGAAAACAACGGCACGTCGGCCCTGACCTTCGGTGCGGACGCCCTGGCGATATCCAATACAACGGACTTTCAGATTACCGCCGACCTGACCAACTCCGGAACCGTGGCAAGCTCGGGCGTGAACACGTTCTCTATCCGTTTCAATCCGGCCTCGGGCGGAACGAAGACAGCGACAGTCACCATTCGGTCAGATGATGACGATGAAGACCCATATACGTTCTCAATTCGCGGGACGGGCAACGCGGTGCCCACGGCCGATGCGGGGATTGCGCAATCGGTGGCCTCGGGCACGCAAGTGACGCTGTCGGGATCGGGCAGCGATGCGGATGGCACCATTGCGGGCTATTCTTGGACGCGGACCGGCGGCACCGGCGATGCGGGCAATATCAGCCTGTCGAGCGCGACGGCGCAGAGCCCGAGCTTCACCGACAGTTCTCTGACCTCGAACGACAGTGCGGTGACGCATGTCTTCGATCTGGTTGTGACGGATGATGACGGCGCGACCTCGGTTGCGGACAGCGTGACGATCACCATCACGCCGCCGGACAACGCGGCCCCCCTCGCGGTGGCCGGGCCGGATCAGTCTGTCGTGTCGGGCACGCAAGTGACGCTGTCGGGATCGGGCAGCGATGCGGATGGCACCATTGCGGGCTATTCTTGGACGCGGACCGGCGGCACCGGCGATGCGGGCAATATCAGCCTGTCGAGCGCGACGGCGCAGAGCCCGAGCTTCACCGACAGTTCTCTGACCTCGAACGACAGTGCGGTGACGCATGTCTTCGATCTGGTTGTGACGGATGATGACGGCGCGACCTCGGTTGCGGACAGCGTGACGATCACCATCACGCCGCCGGACAACGCGGCCCCCCTCGCGGTGGCCGGGCCGGATCAGTCTGTCGTGTCGGGCACGCAAGTGACGCTGTCGGGATCGGGCAGCGATGCGGATGGCACCATTGCGGGCTATTCTTGGACGCGGACCGGCGGGACCGGCGATGCGGGCAATGTCAGCCTGTCGAGCGCGACGGCGCAGAGCCCGAGCTTCACCGACAGTTCTCTGACCTCGAACGACAGTGCGGTGACGCATGTCTTCGATCTGGTTGTGACGGATGATGACGGCGCGACCTCGGTTGCGGACAGCGTGACGATCACCATCACGCCGCCGGACAACGCGGCCCCCCTCGCGGTGGCCGGGCCGGATCAGTCTGTCGTGTCGGGCACGCAAGTGACGCTGTCGGGATCGGGCAGCGATGCGGATGGCACCATTGCGGGCTATTCTTGGACGCGGACCGGCGGGACCGGCGATGCGGGCAATGTCAGCCTGTCGAGCGCGACGGCGCAGAGCCCGAGCTTCACCGACAGTTCTCTGACCTCGAACGACAGTGCGGTGACGCATGTCTTCGATCTGGTTGTGACGGATGATGACGGCGCGACCTCGGTTGCGGACAGCGTGACGATCACCATCACGCCGCCGGACAACGCGGCCCCCCTCGCGGTGGCCGGGCCGGATCAGTCTGTCGTGTCGGGCACGCAAGTGACGCTGTCGGGATCGGGCAGCGATGCGGATGGCACCATTGCGGGCTATTCTTGGACGCGGACCGGCGGGACCGGCGATGCGGGCAATGTCAGCCTGTCGAGCGCGACGGCGCAGAGCCCGAGCTTCACCGACAGTTCTCTGACCTCGAACGACAGTGCGGTGACGCATGTCTTCGATCTGGTTGTGACGGATGATGACGGCGCGACCTCGGTTGCGGACAGCGTGACGATCACCATCACGCCGCCGGACAACGCGGCCCCCCTCGCGGTGGCCGGGCCGGACCAGTCTGTCGTGTCGGGCACGCAAGTGACGCTGTCGGGATCGGGCAGCGATGCGGATGGCACCATTGCGGGCTATTCTTGGACGCGGACCGGCGGGACCGGCGATGCGGGCAATGTCAGCCTGTCGAGCGCGACGGCGCAGAGCCCGAGCTTCACCGACAGTTCTCTGACCTCGAACGACAGTGCGGTGACGCATGTCTTCGATCTGGTTGTGACGGATGATGACGGCGCGACCTCGGTTGCGGACAGCGTGACGATCACCATCACGCCGCCGGACAACGCGGCCCCCCTCGCGGTGGCCGGGCCGGATCAGTCTGTCGTGTCGGGCACGCAAGTGACGCTGTCGGGATCGGGCAGCGATGCGGATGGCACCATTGCGGGCTATTCTTGGACGCGGACCGGCGGGACCGGCGATGCGGGCAATGTCAGCCTGTCGAGCGCGACGGCGCAGAGCCCGAGCTTCACCGACAGTTCTCTGACCTCGAACGACAGTGCGGTGACGCATGTCTTCGATCTGGTTGTGACGGATGATGACGGCGCGACCTCGGTTGCGGACAGCGTGACGATCACCATCACGCCGCCGGACAACGCGGCCCCCCTCGCGGTGGCCGGGCCGGATCAGTCTGTCGTGTCGGGCACGCAAGTGACGCTGTCGGGATCGGGCAGCGATGCGGATGGCACCATTGCGGGCTATTCTTGGACGCGGACCGGCGGGACCGGCGATGCGGGCAATGTCAGCCTGTCGAGCGCGACGGCGCAGAGCCCGAGCTTCACCGACAGTTCTCTGACCTCGAACGACAGTGCGGTGACGCATGTCTTCGATCTGGTTGTGACGGATGATGACGGCGCGACCTCGGTTGCGGACAGCGTGACGATCACCATCACGCCGCCGGACAACGCGGCCCCCCTCGCGGTGGCCGGGCCGGATCAGTCTGTCGTGTCGGGCACGCAAGTGACGCTGTCGGGATCGGGCAGCGATGCGGATGGCACCATTGCGGGCTATTCTTGGACGCGGACCGGCGGCACCGGCGATGCGGGCAATGTCAGCCTGTCGAGCGCGACGGCGCAGAGCCCGAGCTTCACCGACAGTTCTCTGACCTCGAACGACAGTGCGGTGACGCATGTCTTCGATCTGGTTGTGACGGATGATGACGGCGCGACCTCGGTTGCGGACAGCGTGACGATCACCATCACGCCGCCGGACAACGCGGCCCCCCTCGCGGTGGCCGGGCCGGATCAGTCTGTCGTGTCGGGCACGCAAGTGACGCTGTCGGGATCGGGCAGCGATGCGGATGGCACCATTGCGGGCTATTCTTGGACGCGGACCGGCGGCACCGGCGATGCGGGCAATATCAGCCTGTCGAGCGCGACGGCGCAGAGCCCGAGCTTCACCGACAGTTCTCTGACCTCGAACGACAGTGCGGTGACGCATGTCTTCGATCTGGTTGTGACGGATGATGACGGCGCGACCTCGGTTGCGGACAGCGTGACGATCACCATCACGCCGCCGGACAACGCGGCCCCCCTCGCGGTGGCCGGGCCGGACCAGTCTGTCGTGTCGGGCACGCAAGTGACGCTGTCGGGATCGGGCAGCGATGCGGATGGCACCATTGCGGGCTATGCCTGGACGCGGACCGGTGGCACCGGCGATGCGGGCAATATCAGCCTGTCGAGCGCGACGGCGCAGAGCCCGAGCTTCACCGACAGTTCTCTGACCTCGAACGACAGTGCGGTGACGCATGTCTTCGATCTGGTTGTGACGGATGATGACGGCGCGACCTCGGTTGCGGACAGCGTGACGATCACCATCACGCCGCCGGACAACGCGGCCCCCCTCGCGGTGGCCGGGCCGGACCAGTCTGTCGTGTCGGGCACGCAAGTGACGCTGTCGGGATCGGGCAGCGATGCGGATGGCACCATTGCGGGCTATGCCTGGACGCGGACCGGTGGCACCGGCGATGCGGGCAATATCAGCCTGTCGAGCGCGACGGCGCAGAGCCCGAGCTTCACCGACAGTTCTCTGACCTCGAACGACAGTGCGGTGACGCATGTCTTCGATCTGGTTGTGACGGATGATGACGGCGCGACCTCGGTTGCGGACAGCGTGACGATCACCATCACGCCGCCGGACAACGCGGCCCCCCTCGCGGTGGCCGGGCCGGATCAGTCTGTCGTGTCGGGCACGCAAGTGACGCTGTCGGGATCGGGCAGCGATGCGGATGGCACCATTGCGGGCTATTCTTGGACGCGGACCGGCGGGACCGGCGATGCGGGCAATGTCAGCCTGTCGAGCGCGACGGCGCAGAGCCCGAGCTTCACCGACAGTTCTCTGACCTCGAACGACAGTGCGGTGACGCATGTCTTCGATCTGGTTGTGACGGATGATGACGGCGCGACCTCGGTTGCGGACAGCGTGACGATCACCATCACGCCGCCGGACAACGCGGCCCCCCTCGCGGTGGCCGGGCCGGATCAGTCTGTCGTGTCGGGCACGCAAGTGACGCTGTCGGGATCGGGCAGCGATGCGGATGGCACCATTGCGGGCTATTCTTGGACGCGGACCGGCGGGACCGGCGATGCGGGCAATGTCAGCCTGTCGAGCGCGACGGCGCAGAGCCCGAGCTTCACCGACAGTTCTCTGACCTCGAACGACAGTGCGGTGACGCATGTCTTCGATCTGGTTGTGACGGATGATGACGGCGCGACCTCGGTTGCGGACAGCGTGACGATCACCATCACGCCGCCGGACAACGCGGCCCCCCTCGCGGTGGCCGGGCCGGATCAGTCTGTCGTGTCGGGCACGCAAGTGACGCTGTCGGGATCGGGCAGCGATGCGGATGGCACCATTGCGGGCTATTCTTGGACGCGGACCGGCGGGACCGGCGATGCGGGCAATGTCAGCCTGTCGAGCGCGACGGCGCAGAGCCCGAGCTTCACCGACAGTTCTCTGACCTCGAACGACAGTGCGGTGACGCATGTCTTCGATCTGGTTGTGACGGATGATGACGGCGCGACCTCGGTTGCGGACAGCGTGACGATCACCATCACGCCGCCGGACAACGCGGCCCCCCTCGCGGTGGCCGGGCCGGACCAGTCTGTCGTGTCGGGCACGCAAGTGACGCTGTCGGGATCGGGCAGCGATGCGGATGGCACCATTGCGGGCTATGCCTGGACGCGGACCGGCGGCACCGGCGATGCGGGCAATGTCAGCCTGTCGAGCGCGACGGCGCAGAGCCCGAGCTTCACCGACAGTTCTCTGACCTCGAACGACAGTGCGGTGACGCATGTCTTCGATCTGGTTGTGACGGATGATGACGGCGCGACCTCGGTTGCGGACAGCGTGACGATCACCATCACGCCGCCGGACAACGCGGCCCCCCTCGCGGTGGCCGGGCCGGATCAGTCTGTCGTGTCGGGCACGCAAGTGACGCTGTCGGGATCGGGCAGCGATGCGGATGGCACCATTGCGGGCTATTCTTGGACGCGGACCGGCGGGACCGGCGATGCGGGCAATGTCAGCCTGTCGAGCGCGACGGCGCAGAGCCCGAGCTTCACCGACAGTTCTCTGACCTCGAACGACAGTGCGGTGACGCATGTCTTCGATCTGGTTGTGACGGATGATGACGGCGCGACCTCGGTTGCGGACAGCGTGACGATCACCATCACGCCGCCGGACAACGCGGCCCCCCTCGCGGTGGCCGGGCCGGATCAGTCTGTCGTGTCGGGCACGCAAGTGACGCTGTCGGGATCGGGCAGCGATGCGGATGGCACCATTGCGGGCTATTCTTGGACGCGGACCGGCGGGACCGGCGATGCGGGCAATGTCAGCCTGTCGAGCGCGACGGCGCAGAGCCCGAGCTTCACCGACAGTTCTCTGACCTCGAACGACAGTGCGGTGACGCATGTCTTCGATCTGGTTGTGACGGATGATGACGGCGCGACCTCGGTTGCGGACAGCGTGACGATCACCATCACGCCGCCGGACAACGCGGCCCCCCTCGCGGTGGCCGGGCCGGATCAGTCTGTCGTGTCGGGCACGCAAGTGACGCTGTCGGGATCGGGCAGCGATGCGGATGGCACCATTGCGGGCTATTCCTGGACGCGGACCGGCGGCACCGGCGATGCGGGCAATATCAGCCTGTCGAGCGCGACGGCGCAGAGCCCGAGCTTCACCGACAGTTCTCTGACCTCGAACGACAGTGCGGTGACGCATGTCTTCGATCTGGTTGTGACGGATGATGACGGCGCGACCTCGGTTGCGGACAGCGTGACGATCACCATCACGCCGCCGGACAACGCGGCCCCCCTCGCGGTGGCCGGGCCGGACCAGTCTGTCGTGTCGGGCACGCAAGTGACGCTGTCGGGATCGGGCAGCGATGCGGATGGCACCATTGCGGGCTATTCCTGGACGCGGACCGGCGGCACCGGCGATGCGGGCAATATCAGCCTGTCGAGCGCGACGGCGCAGAACCCGAGCTTCACCGACAGTTCTCTGACCTCGAACGACAGTGCGGTGACGCATGTCTTCGATCTGGTTGTGACGGATGATGACGGCGCGACCTCGGTTGCGGACAGCGTGACGATCACCATCACGCCGCCGCCTGATACGGAAGCCCCGGTCATTGCTGGTATCGGGGATATTGCGGTGGACACAGATCCGGGGGTCAACACGGCCTCCGTCGTGCTGACTGCGACGATTACCGACAATTCCGGTGAGACGATCCTGCCGACATTCTCGATCGACGGCACGGTTATCACCAGCCCGTTTGACTTTCCCGTCGGTGCCACAACCGTAGTCGTGGACGCGCAGGACAGCGCGGGGAATGCCGCCGTACAACAGAGCTTCGTGGTGAGCGTGACGGACACGACGCCGCCGGAGGAGCCGGTCGTTGTCACGTTGACTGCGACATCGGACAGCCATGTGGATCTGTCCGGCACTGTGGAACCGGGAAGCACCGTGACGGTAACGTTCCCGGATGGCAGCACGCAAAGCGTGACGGCGGATGCCAGCACCGGCGCGTTCACCGTTACCTCTGATACGCCGCAACAATCGGGTGTGATCACGATTGTCGCAACGGACGTGGCGATGAATGATTCCGATCCCACCGAGGTCGACTTTATTGGCGACGATACCTCACCGACGATATCTATCGGTACATTGAGTGGTCCGACCAACGGCACCTATACCGCGGTGATTACCCTGTCCGAGGACAGCAGCGACTTTGACGCCAGCGATCTGACGTTGGCCAATGCCACGGCGACGCTTAGCGGCGGGGGAAGCAGTTATACCGCCACAGTGACGCCGGACAGTGATGGCGCCGTCACCCTTTCCGTGGCCGCTGGTACGTTTACGGATCCGGCGGGCAACAGCAACGACGCCTCGAACACGGTCAGCGCCGTTTATGACGGGACCGCGCCGACGGTCAGCATTTCGGGCGCGCCTGACGCGCTTGAAGGGGAAGGGGCGTTCACCCTCAACATCACGTTCTCGGAGCCGGTGACGGGCTTTACTGCCGCTGACATCAGCAGCACCAATGCAATCGTGACCGGGGTGAGTGGCAGCGATGCATCGTATATCGCGAATTTGCGCGCCTCGGGGACCGGGGATGTTCAGGTTTCCGTTCCTGCCAACGTTGCCGCCGATGCCGCCGGAAACGGCAATCTGGCATCCAATCTGGTTGTTATCAGCGATTTCACCATTGAACGAACGCAGGAGTTGATCGCGTCCTACATGCAGACCCGGGCGAACCAGTTGCTGCTCAACCAGCCGGATCTGATGTCGTTCCTTTCGGGTAGTCCGCGTGGGGAGTTCTATTTCGTCGCAACGCCGGAGACGGGAAATTTGGACTTTGCGTCCAATGCGAACAGCCCTGTCTGGGCGCAGGCAAGCGCATCGTGGACGAATAACGGCGACAGCAGAAGCGAATATGTGTTCGGCGCCCTGGGCGCGCACCGAACCGTAAACGAAAACCTGCTGGTTGGTGCAATGCTTCAGTTCGATCATCTGAATGAGGATACCGGCAGTGCCTCGATCGGGGGCACGGGCTGGATGGTCGGGCCGTACTTCGTGGCGCGCAGTGCTGTCCAGCCGCTCTATTTCGAGGGGCGCTTGCTCTATGGTGAGAGCGACAACGACGTCTCTCCTTTCGGAACCTACGAGGACAGCGTCGACACGACGCGTTTGCTGGCGCAACTGAAAGTCGCGGGTGAGCTTGCCTATGGTGCCACCACGCTTTCGCCGTTCGTGGATGCGTCCTACACCACCGACGATCAGGACAGCTATATCGACAGCCTGGGCAACCCCATTCCCGAACAGGGCATCACGCTCGGCCAGATCGAGGTCGGTATGGATTTCAGCGTCATGGTGCCGGTCAACACCGAGGAGCTGGAGCTTTGGGGCGGTGTGTCAGGCATCTGGTCGCATACCAGCGGCAGCGGATACGCCTCAACCGTCACCCCCGATTACGATGGTGGACGGGCCCGGGTCGAGCTGGGCATCAACCACCAGATTTCGATGGATCAAAGCTTCACCGCAGGAACCTATTATGACGGTATCGGTGTTAGCGATTACGAGAGCTACGGGCTGAGCCTCGGCTATCAGATGCAGTTCTGACATTGGATTGCCGAAGGCGGGGGCGAGTGCGCTATCAGGTGATCAGGCCTGCCTGCGGACAAGCCCACTGATCAGACGGCGACGGCGTGGCGTGCGGTGGTTGCGAGCAGGTAGGCGTCGAAGACTGAGGCGACCACGCGCACCAGTGGCGTGCCTTTGTCTGTCAGCGACAGATGGCCGCCGCGCCGCGTTATCAGGCCGTCGCCTTCCAGGGCGCGCAATTCCGGTTCGAGTTCGCTGTACCATTTCGGTGCCGCCCGGCCGTGCTGGGCTGCGGCATTCAGATCGACCTCACCGCAGCACATCAACCTCTCGATGACGTGGCCGCGCAGCTTGTCGTCCTGGGTGAGGGCCAGGCCCTTGCCGATGGGCAGTTCGCCGCCCTCGACCGCGCGGGCCCATGCGCCGGTTTCCGACAGGTTCTGCACATATCCCGAAGGGGAGCGTCCGATGGAGGTCGCGCCGACGCCAAGCATCGTTTCCGCCTGATCGGTCGTATACCCTTGGAAGTTGCGGCGCAGCGTGCCGTCGCGGGCGGATTTGGCCATCGAATCCGAGGGCAGTGCGAAATGGTCCAGCCCGATTGCCACATAGCCCGCCTGAATCAGGGCGGCGGCGGCGGCCTGCGATTGCATCAGGCGGGCATCCACGCCGGGCAGGGCGGCCTCGTCGATCAGCCGTTGTTTCCGGGCCATCCACGGCACATGCGCATAGCCGAACAGCGCGATGCGGTCAGGCCGCATCTGCACACAAAGGCGGATCGTGTCGAGAAGTGTTTCCACCGTCTGGTGCGGCAGCCCATAGATCAGATCGAAGTTGATGCCTGTCACGCCTGCGGCGCGCAGACCGTCAACCGAGGCGCGCACCATCTCGGGCGGCTGGACCCGGTTGATGGCCTTTTGCACCTTCGGATCGAATTCCTGCACGCCGAAACTGGCGCGGGTAAAGCCCAGCTTGCCGATCCGTTCGATCATCGGGGGGGTCAGCGTGCGCGGGTCGCTCTCGATTGCCAGTTCCGCATCCGAGGTGACGCGAAAGGTGCCCCGGACCGCATCCATCGCACGTTCCAGATCATCCGGCACCAGCGCGGTCGGCGTGCCGCCGCCCCAGTGCAGATGCGAGATTTCCATGCGGCCGGGCAGATGGCGTGACAACAGATCAATTTCGCGGATCAGCGTTTGGGCATAAGCGGCCACGGGCGCGTCGCGTTTGGCCAGTTTCATGTTGCAGCCGCAATACCAGCAAAGCTCACGACAGAACGGCACGTGCAGATAGAGCGAAACAGGCGCATTCGGATCGAGCGCCGAAAGCCAGCGCGCATAGTCCTGCGGCCCAACCGCATTGGAGAAATGCGGGGCTGTGGGATAGCTCGTGTAGCGCGGCACATTGCGGCTCATATAGGATTTCAGGGCGTCGGTCATGGCTGTTCCAATCTGTCGCGCGGCATGTCCGCAGATCGTGACCGCGCAGAGTTGTGTTGCGCGCATGATCCGGCGAAATCTGCGCGCTGTCCTTGATCCAAATCACAGGGGCGGTTGCGGCCCGGTCGGGCCAGGGGCGGTTGCGGCCCGGTCGGGCCTTGGTGGGGTCAGACCATGCTGAGGTCGGCCCCCTCGATTTTCGCGGCACTGACCAGTTGATCGACTAGGCTGCGGGCCTGCCGCGCCCAAGCGGCCTTTTCCATCGCCTCCGCGATGTTTTGCTGCACGGCCTCGAAGGGTAGAACCTGACCCGGTGCCAGCGCGTCCAGCCGGATGATGTGATAGCCGTGCCGCGTCAGAACGGGCGGTGAGGTCTCGCCCTCGGACAGGGTGCGCAGCGCCGCCTCGAATTCCGGTACGGTGTCGCCCGGTCCGAGCTGCCCGAGCGCGCCGCCCGAATCCTTGGAGCCGCATTCGCTGTGCCCGGCGGCCAGTGCGGCAAACCCCTTGGGGTCGCTGGTCAGCATGGTGGCGATGGCTGTGATGCGGGCCAGTGCATTCTCCCGCGCCGCGGGGTCGCGGGGGTCGCAGGCGATCAGGATATGGGATGCCTCCCACAGGGGCGGCGCCCTGAACCGGGAGGGATCCTTGCGCCACTCTGCCGCGACCTGCTCGACTGTGGGGGGCGTCACGCGGACCGACTGTTCGAGAAGGCCGCGAATTCGGGCCTCCTCATCCGTCTCAAAGCGACCGGGGCCGACCTGTTGAGGGTCTGGCGCGATATTCCGGGCCATGGCCTCCTGCAAGAGCAGGGTTCGGATCGCAACGGCATTGGCCGCCTTGCGCCATGCGATACCGGGTTTGCCTTTTGGTGCCTGCTGGTTCTGCGTCTCCGCCGCGATGCGGGCATGGGGGACGGTCTGACCATTCACGATCAGGTCAGGAAAAAGGGGCGCATTCATGATCTGTGCTCCGCCGAAATTGCCTTGGGATCCGCGCGTCCGGGCAGGGGCTGCTGCCTGCGCGAGCGCACGATCTGATAGCCGGGTCGCAGCAGGAACCGGAACGGCGCCGCAAAGCCCGAGATCATGTGCACAAGCCGTGTGAACGGGAACAGCATGGCAATCAGCAGGCCCAGAAAGATGTGCGCCTTGTAGAGCCAGTGGACATCCACAACCGTCGCCCAGGCGTTCAGGTTCAGCAGGATCACGCTTTGCGACCAGGTCATGAAGCGGACCATTTCCACCCCGTCCATGTGCTGCAAGGTCAGCACGATCGTGCCCAGCCCGATGAACAATTGCAGCCAGATCAACACCAGAATGCCGATATCCGCGAAACTGGTGTGCCGCCAGATGCGCGGGTCCGTCACCCGGCGGTGGATCAGCAGGGACGCGCCCACAAGGGCCGCAATCCCCGCCGTGCCGCCCAGGATCACCGCTGCCCACTGCTTCCACGGATGCGGAATGCCGAGCGCGTCGAGGATCCAGACCGGGGTGAACAGCCCGATCAGGTGCCCGCCGAACACCGTGATGATGCCCACATGGAACAGGACCGACCCCCACCACAATTGCCTGCGTCGCAACAGCTGGCTGGAGGAGGATTTCCACGTGAAGGGGTCTTTCTCGTACCGTGCGATCGAGCCGACAATCAGCACGGTCAGCGCGATATAGGGCATGATGCCAAAGATGAAGTAGTCGAGATCCAGGAACATGAGGGTTCTCCCTATTCGGCCGCGTGCGGGGCGGGGTTGATCGGAACGTCCATGTTGGCCAGCATGTCGCGCACTTGCGGGCAGCCCGCATTCGGATCGGGGCCGAAGCGCACTTCGCTTTCCTCCCAGACCTGGTCCAGCGCCTCCAGATCGGTGGGATCGTCGTCGGGCAGGGCAAGCATTTCCGCGACCGCAGCCGCGTCCGCCTTGACCCCGGCAAGTTGCAGGAGGCTGGCGAAGACGGCGCCATAGGGGCTTTGCCGGCGGTTCAGGCGCGCGTTCAGGGCCTCGAAGATATGGGCCGCGTCGGCCAGCACCTCACGCGCCTCGGCGGTCGGACGGGTGGCGAGGAATTCCAGCAGCACCGGCAGGTGATCGGGCAGTTCGGATGTGACCGGATCAAACCCGCCCGCGCGGTAGGTTTCGACCAGCGACACCATCGCCCCGCCGCGATCCCTGCTTTCGCCGTGCACATGTTCGAACAGGTTCAGCGACAGGGTGCGGGATCGGTCGAACAGCATGACAAAGGTTTCCTGCACCTCATAGATGTCGCGCGTGGTCAGCGCCTCGACCAGCGGGCGCAGTGCCCTGCGCGCGGCGGCGGTCAGGCGCGGATCGGCGGCCAGAACGCCGCCGATTTCGGGCATGGCGCGCTGCAACTCGGGCGTGGGATAGCTCAGGATCAGGGACAGGGCCTTTAATGTACGGTCCATTTCATTGCACCTCCGCCGGCATTTTCAGGGGTCTTTTCGAGCCGCCGAACAGCGACCCGTTCGAGATGCCGGTGGAGCATCCGTTGGTGTCGGTGAACCCGCAGCCGCCTTTCAGGTCATAGGCATCCTCGACCTGTTCACGGTGCGTGGTGGGGATCACGAAGCGGTCCTCGTAATCGGCAAGCGCCATGATCTTGTACATATCCTCGATCATGCGCCCGCTCAGGCCGACACGCTGGGCTATGCCCTCATCAATCACGCCCTCAACGGTTTTGGAGCGCATGTAGGAGCGCATTGCCAGCATCCGCTCCAACGCGGTGATGACGGGTGCCTCGTCGCCGGCGGTCAGCATGTTGGCCAGATAGCGCACGGGAATGCGCAGATTGCGCACGTCGGGCATTCCCGCATCCATGCCGATCGCGCCGGCCTCCGCCGCGTTCTGGATGGGGGACAGGGGGGGGATATACCACACCATCGGCAATGTCCGGTATTCGGGATGCAGGGGGAAGGCGACCTTCCAGTCCATCGCCATTTTCCAGATCGGGCTTTCCTGCGCCCCCTTGATCCAATCCTCGGGGATGCCGTCGGCGCGCGCCGCCGCGATCACCGCCGGATCGTTGGGGTCTAGAAACACGCCAAGCTGCGCATCATAGAGGTCCTGCGGGTTTTCCACGCTGGCCGCCTCACCGATCCTGTCCGCGTCATAGAGCATGACGCCCAGATAGCGGATGCGGCCCACGCAGGTTTCCGAGCAGACCGTCGGGTTGCCGCTTTCGATGCGAGGATAGCACAGCGTGCATTTCTCGGATTTGCCGGTGGACCAGTTGTAATAGACTTTCTTGTACGGACAGCCCGAGACGCACATCCGCCAGCCCCGGCATTTTTCCTGATCGATCAGGACGATGCCGTCCTCCTCCCGCTTGTAGATCGCGCCCGAGGGGCAGGACGATACGCAGGTCGGGTTGAGGCAATGCTCACACAGGCGGGGCAGATACATCATGAAGGTGTTTTCGTATTCGCCGTAGATCTGCTTTTCGATGCCTTCGAAATTGTAGTCCCCGGATCGTTTCGAGAATTCGCCGCCCAGAATTTCCTCCCAGTTCGGGCCCTTCTCGATCTTCTGCATCCGCTCGCCGGTGATCTTGGAGCGGGGGCGCGCGGTGGGGAACGCCTCCATGTCGGGGGCGGATTTCAGGTGGTCATAGTCGAAATCGAACGGCTCGTAGTAATCGTCGATTTCGGGCATGTTGGGGTTGGCGAAGATATTGGCGAGGATGCGCCACTTGCTGCCCTGCTTTGGCTGAAGCTTGCCGGATTTCGTACGCTCCCAACCGCCATTCCAGCGGGCCTGATTTTCCCAATCGGTGGGATAGCCCAGGCCGGGCTTGGATTCCACGTTGTTGAACCATGCGTATTCGACGCCTTCGCGGCTGGTCCACACGTTCTTGCAGGTGACGGAGCATGTGTGGCACCCGATGCATTTATCGAGATTGAGCACCATGCCGATTTGTGCGCGGACTTTCATTCTGCTGCCTCCTGCTTGGGCACGTCCCGGCTCTTTTCGTTGTCGAGCCAGTCGATCTTCTTCATCTTGCGGATGACCACGAATTCATCCCGGTTCGCCCCCACGGTTCCGTAATAGTTGAAGCCGTAGGATTGCTGGGCGTAGCCGCCGATCATGTGGGTGGGTTTGAGAACCGTGCGCGTCACCGAGTTGTGGATGCCGCCGCGCAGGCCCGTCTTCTGGGATCCGGGCGTGTTCACGATCTTTTCCTGCGCGTGATACATGAAGGTCGAGCCTTCCTTGATCCGCTGCGACACCACCGCCCGCGCGGTCAGTGCGCCGTTGATATTGTAGACCTCGATCCAGTCGTTATCGACGATCCCGGCAGAGCGCGCGTCCACCTCCGATATCCAGACCACGGGCCCGCCCCTGTTCATCGTCAGCATCAGCAGGTTGTCGGTATAGGTGGAGTGGATGCCCCATTTCTGGTGCGGCGTGATGAAATTGAGCACCAGCGTGTCGCCCGCATCCTGCACGTCCCTGGTGATTGTCTTGAGGTCGACCGGCGGGCGGTAGGACATGAAGCCCTCGCCAAACGCCCGCATCCACAGGTGATCCTGATACAGTTGCTGGCGGCCGGTCAGCGTGCGCCACGGGATCAGTTCATGGACGTTGGTATAGCCCGCGTTATAGCTGACCTTGTCGCTTTCGATGCCTGACCAAGTGGGGCTGGAGATGATCTTGCGCGGTTGGGCGGCGATGTCGCGGAAACGGATCTTGTTGCCGTGCTCGCCCTCGGCCAGATGGGCGTGTTCGCGGCCCGTGGCCTTTGACAGGGCCTCCCATGCCTTGACCGCAACGTTGCCGTTCGTCTCGGGCGCGAGCATCAGGATAACCTCGCAGGCATCTATCGCCGTGTCGATCCGGGGGCGGCCGGCGGCCGAGCCGTCCAGTTGCACACCGTTGAGCGCGGACAGGTTGTCGATCTCCTCGCAGGTGTTCCAGGTGATCCCCTTGCCGCCATTGCCCAGCGTGTCGAGCAGCGGCCCCAGCGCGGTGAACCGGTCGTGGATCGCGGTATAATCCCGCTCGACCGCTACAAAGGCGGGTGCCGTCTTTCCCGGAATCAGATCGCATTCGCCCTTTTTCCAGTCCTTCACCTGATCCTGCGCGATCTCCGCCGAGGTGTCGTGCAGGATGGGCAGGGCGACGATGTCGGTTTCCTTGCCCAGATAGCCGGGCGCGATTTCCTGAAACTTCGCGGCGATCGCCTTGAAGATTTCCCAGTCGGACTTGCTCTCATAAGCCGGGTCCACCGCCGCCTGAAGCGGGTGGATGAACGGGTGCATGTCGGACGTGTTCATGTCGTCCTTTTCGTACCAGCTGGCCGTTGGCAGAACGATGTCGGAATAGACGCAGGTGGTGCTCATCCGAAAGTCGATGGTCACCAGCAGGTCGAGCTTGCCGCGCGGCGCGTCCTTGTGCCACCGGGCCTCCTTGGGCAATTGGCGGCCTTCCTCGCCCAGATCCTTGCCCATCACGCCGTTATCGGTGCCCAGCAGGTGTTTGAGGAAGTATTCGTGACCCTTGCCCGAGGATCCCAGCAGGTTCGAGCGCCACACAAACAGGTTGCGCGGCCAGTTTGCGGGATCGTCGGGATCCTCGCACGACATTTGCAGATCTCCCGATTTCAGGTTTTCGGCCACATAGGCCGGGATCTCCTTGCCCGCGGCCTTTGCTGCCCTGGCCACCTCCAGCGGGTTGGTCTTGAGCTGCGGCGCGGAGGGCAGCCAGCCCATCCGCTCGGCCCGGATGTTATAGTCGATCATGCTGGCATCCCAATCGCCGGCGGGGGCGGTGGGCGACAGGATCTCATCCGCCTCAAGCGTCTCATAGCGCCACTGGTCGGTATGCGCATACCAGGCAGAGGTCGAGTTCATGTGCCGGGGTGGGCGACCCCAGTCCAGCGCGAAGGCCAGCGGCTGCCAGCCGGTTTGTGGACGCAGCTTTTCCTGACCGACATAATGCGCCCAGCCGCCGCCGGATTTGCCCACGCAGCCGCACATCACCAGCATGTTGATGACACCGCGATAGTTCATGTCCATGTGGAACCAGTGGTTCATCGCCGCGCCGATGATGATCATCGACTTGCCATTGGTTTTTTCCGCATTGCTGGCAAATTCGCGCGCGACGTGGATGATCTTGTCCGTGGGCACGCCCGTGATCTTTTCGGCCCAGGCCGGGGTGCCGGGCATGTCGTTGGCGTAGTCGTTCGTCACCCAATCGCCGCCAAGCCCGCGATCGAGGCCGTAATTGGCGCAGAACAGGTCGAACACCGTGGCCACGGCTATTTCGCCGTCGGGGGTCTGGATCCGCTTTACCGGCACATTGCGCGTCAGGACTTTGGGATGGTCGGCATCCGTCTTGAACTGGCCGAAGGCCTCACCGCCGAAATAGGGGAAATCGACGCCGGGGGCGTCGTCGTGATCCTCATCCAGGATGAAGCTCATCTTCAGCCGGGTTTCAGCTTCCTTGGCCTTTTCCTCAAGGTTCCATTCGCCGTCCTCACCCCAGCGATAGCCGACGGAGCCGTTGGGCGCGACGAAGCCTTGGGAAAGCTCGTCATAGGCAACGGTTTTCCATTCGGGATTGTTGCTTTCGCCCAGCTTGCCGTCCAGATCATCGGCGCGCAGGAAGCGGCCGGGCACCAGTTTGCCGTTTTGCCGGTCCAGCTTCACCAGCATCGGAAAGTCGGAATATTTGCGCGTGTAATCCTCGAAATACTCGGTCTGCCGGTCCAGATGGAACTCACGCAGGATCACGTGACCGAAGGCCATCGCCAGCGCCGCATCGGTTCCCTGCCGCGCGTTCAGCCAGACATCCCCGAATTTGGCGGCTTCGGAATAATCGGGGCAGATGACGGCGGATTTCGTGCCCTTGTAGCGCACCTCGGTATAGAAATGCGCATCCGGCGTGCGCGTCTGCGGGACATTGGAGCCCCACAGCAGCAGATAGCCGGCATTGTACCAGTCGGCGCTTTCAGGCACGTCCGTCTGTTCGCCCCACGTCATGGGTGAGGCCGGCGGCAGGTCGCAATACCAGTCGTAGAACGACATGCACACGCCGCCCATCAGGCTCAGATACCGCGATCCTGCTGCGTAACTGACCATCGACATCGCAGGGATCGGTGAGAAGCCGAACACCCGGTCCGGGCCATAGGTCCTGGCGGTGTAGGCATTGGCGGCGGCGGTAATCTCGGTCGCCTCGTCCCATGTGGCGCGCACGAATCCGCCCTTGCCGCGCGTCTCGACATATGAGGCGCGCAGGATCGGATCGGCTTGCAGTTTGGTCCAGGCTTCGATCGGGCTCAACGTTTCGCGCATCTTGCGCCAGATCTTCAGCAAGCGCCCGCGCACCAGCGGGTTTTTCACCCGGTTGGCGGAGTAGAGATACCAGCTGTAACTGGCGCCGCGCGCGCAACCGCGCGGTTCATGATTGGGCAGGTCGGGGCGCGTGCGGGGATAGTCGGTCTGCTGCGTCTCCCATGTCACGATCCCCGATTTGACGTAGATCTTCCACGAACATGAGCCCGTGCAGTTCACCCCGTGGGTGGAGCGCACGACCTTGTCGTGGCGCCAGCGGTTACGATAGGTGTCCTCCCAATCGCGGTTTTCGCGGGTCACCTGCCCGTGGCCGCCGGAAAACTGTTCCAGCTCCTTGGGTTGCAGGAAGTTCAGTCTGTCGAGAAGATGGCTCATATCCATTTTCCTTTCGCTGTCGGGATGCGCGACCGCGCCTCCGCGTCGTCGATGGGTCAGCAGGGGACCGGTGCGTTCTTGCGGCTGTAGAAGGTCCAGGTGATCGCCACGCAGACCACGTAGAAGATCAGGAAGCACCAGAGCGCGCCGTTCGGGGCCCCGGTCATGCTGATCGAGGTGCCGTAAAGTTTCGGGATGAAGAACGCGCCGTAGGCGGCAATGGCCGAGGTAAAGGCGATGATCGCCGCGCTCTCACGCTCCGACTGTTTTTGCAGGGCCGCCGCGTCCAGTTGCGGCATCAGGCGCGGCACCTCCTGCCGCATGATCGACGGGATCATCTGGAAGGTGGAGGCATTGCCCACCCCGGTCAGGAAGAACAGCGCCATGAAGCAGGCAAAGAAGCCCATGAAGCTGCCGCCCTGTCCGCCCGATGGCAGGAAGAAGATCACGCCATAGACCGCGACGATCATGCCGAGGAAGGTCCAGAACGTGACCCGCCCGCCGCCGAACCGGTCGCTGATCCAGCCCGTGCCCGCGCGGCTGAGCGCACCGACAAGCGGGCCGAGGAACACATATTGCAGGGCGTTGACCTCGGGGAACATCAGGCGTGTCAGCAGGGGAAAGCCTGCCGAATAGCCGATGAAGCTGCCGAACGTGCCGGTATAGAGCACGCACATCACCCAGTTGTGGAAACGGCCGAAGATGACGGCCTGATCGCGAAAGCTGGCCTTGGCGTCCGCGATGTCGTTCATGCCCAGCCATACCGCGACCGTCGCGATAAGGATAAAGGGCACCCAGACAAAACCGGCGTTCTGCATCCACAGCTGGCTGCCGTCATCCAGCGTGACCGGCGCGCCGCCCATGGCGCCGAAAACGCCCGCGGTAATCGCGATCGGCACCAGAAACTGCATGACCGACACGCCGAGATTTCCCAGACCCGCGTTAAGTGCCAGCGCATTGCCCTTTTCCGCCTTTGGAAAGAAGTAGGCGATATTTGCCATGGAGGAGGCGAAGTTGCCGCCCCCGAGCCCACATAGCAGCGCCAGCGTCAGAAAGATCAGATAGGGCGTTTCGGGGTTCTGCACCGCATAGCCGATCCCCATTGCCGGCAGCAGCAGCGACCCGGTCGAAAGGGTCGTCCACAGCCTGCCGCCAAAGATCGGTACCATGAAGCTGTAGAAGATACGCAAGGTTGCGCCCGACAGTCCGGGCAATGCGGCCAGCCAGAACAGCTGGGACGAGGTGAAGTCGAACCCGATGGCGGGCAATCTGGCGACCACGACCGACCAGACCATCCAGACCGAAAACGCCAGCAGCAGGGCAGGGATCGAGAGCCACAGGTTGCGCCGCGCGACCGCACGGCCCTTCTCTTTCCAGAATGTTTCGTCCTCGGGGTGCCACTCTGTCAGCGTGCGGGGCATGGTTGTCCGCTCGGGCAGGTGGATCGACTGCATCTCGGGCAGTTCGGGAAGCGCGTCCAGCGCCGGTCCATGGGCCGCCCGCTCCATCGCGCGCACGGACAGGTGCATCCAGCCCAGCGAGACCGCCACCAACGCGAATAGAAGCGCGAAGCAGCTGGTATAGATGCCCGTCAGCTCCAGCAAAGCCCCGAACCCGATGGGAAGCGCGAACCCGCCCAGACCACCGATCATACCGACGAGGCCCCCGACCGCACCGACATGTTGCGGATAGTAGACCGGGATATGCTTGAACACGGCCGCCTTGCCCAGGCTCATGAAGAACCCCAGGACAAAGAGCGTGATGACGAAGGGCCACAGGGCCATTTCCGTCGAGAAGGCAATCGGGCCGCCCTTGGCCTGAATCACGTAGTTGGTCGGCGGATAGGACAGCATGAACAGCAGCACCAGGCTGAAGCCGAAGGTCCAGTACATGACTTTGCGCGCGCCGAACTTGTCTGACAGGTGGCCGCCATAGGCCCGGAACAACGAGGCCGACAGCGAGAATACCGCCGCCGCCATGCCCGCCGCCCGAATGTCGAGGCCATAGACGTCGATCAGGTAATGCGGCATCCAGAGCGCCAGCGCCACGAAGGCCCCGAACACAAAGAAGTAATAGAGCGAGAACCGCCAGACCTGCAAATTGCGCAACGGCGCGAATTGCGTGGCAAAGCTGGGCGGCTTGACGCCCGACTTGCGCCGCGCGACCAGTTCCGGGTCGTCCTTGGCAAACACGAAGAAGATGATCGCCATGATGCCGAGGCCGATGGCCCAGACATGCGCCACACCCTGCCAGCCATAGGCCACCATCACGAACGGGGCCACGAATTTGGTAACAGCCGCCCCGACATTGCCCGCCCCGAAGATCCCCAGCGCCGTGCCCTGATGACCCGCATCATAGAAGCGCGAGACGTAGGCGACCCCGATGATGAACGACCCCCCGGCCAGACCGATGCCCAATGCGGCGATCAGATACATCGGGTAGGTCGATGCGAAGGTCAGCGCCCATGTCGCAATCGCGGTCAGGGCCATCTGTGCGGTAAAGACCAGCCGCCCGCCGTATTTCTCGGTCCAGACGCCCAGGAACAGGCGCGTGATGGAGCCGGTCAGGATGGGCGTTGCGACCAGCAGGCCAAACTGCGCCTCGTTCAGCCCCAGTTCGGCTTTGATCCCGACACCGATAATGGAAAAGATCGTCCAGACCGCGAAACATGCCGTAAAGGCGACGGTGCTCAGCCCGAGGGCTCTGTTCTGATCGGCTCTGCCGACCGTTCCGGCACTGTCCATGGTACGTCCTCCTGACGATTATCGTGCGACATGCACAATTCGGGCGTGTGCAAGAGGTGGAGGGTTTTGGAGCGCGCTTATTTGACGTGGATCAAAAACGAGAAAATATGCAGCAAAATAAATTACTTAGCTATATTTATCAAACCCTGCGCGACGATAGATCAAGCCGCGCTGCGCGTAGGTCAATCACAAAGTTGACATTTATCAAGCGGGCCTGAAGGATACCGCCTATCAGTGAAAAGCGGCGGACCGGGGTGGACATGTCTGAAGGCTACAAGCAAGAGATTCGGAACCTTGAACTGTTCACCGACATGGATGAGGCCAATTTCCGTGCCTTGGTGCGGGGGGCCTATGTTCAGAACTTCCCGCCGCGAATTGATCTGATTCACGAGAATGACCCGCCGGATTTCCTGCACGTCATTCTGTCGGGATCCGTTGATCTGTTCTCGGTCTGGAACGGGCGGGAGACGAGCATGGCCACGGTCAGGCCCGTCTCGACCTTCATTCTGGCGGCGAGTGTGCGGAATCTACCTTACCTGATGTCCGCCAGAACGCTGGAGAAGAGCCGCATCGCCCTGATCCCTTCGCAGGATGTCAGAGAGGTTTTCGCCAGGGACAGCGCCTTTGCCCAGGCAATCGTCGCCGAACTCGCGCAATGCTACCGCTCCGTGGTGAAGAACGCCAAGGACCTCAAGCTGCGAACATCGTTCGAGCGGCTGGCAAACTACCTGCTGCGCCAGCAGGAGCGGACAGGCGATGTGGCGTTCGACCTGGCGATGGAAAAAAGGCGGCTGGCGTCCTTTCTGGGCATGACACCGGAAAACCTCAGCCGTGCCTTCAAGGGGTTGGAGCCGTATGGGGTCAAGGTGGATGGCAGCCGCATCGTGATCCGCGACCTTGCAGAGCTGACACGCTATGCCAAACCCAACCCTCTTATCGACGATTATTCGACGTGAGGGGCACCGGTTCCCGGTCTCAGCCGAGGGGACTGACGCCCAGCAGCCAGGGGTGTATCCAGATCAAGCCAAAATAGAGCGCGACGCCGATTGCCACGCGGACAATCATCGCAATCCACGATTCCGGCCGCATATTCCGGGCGCTGGACGTGACCTGACTGCGCAGCCTTTGCCATTCTGCCCCCATTTCACGCTTGCGCCGCCGGTCGACAAGGCGACCGCCAAACGCGGCGAAGATAGCGAAAACTCCGAACAGGATCACATGCGCCAGATCGCCATTCGGCACGAGATGTGCCAACGCCCACAGCGACACCGCCAACAGCAACGGATGCCGCGTCACCCGGACGATGCCAGCGCGTGCCGGATCGAAGCGGTCATTGTGTGCCCCCCCGAAGGAGAACGGATTTGGCCGCCCGATCGCCAGGGCGAGGATCACGCAGGCCAGCAGCATGACGACCATAGGCACATGCGCTTGCCAGGGGGCCCAGTCCCAAAGTGGTACGAACGGCGTGCGCCCGGCCGCGCCGATCAACCAGACCAGCACCGCCAGCGAAAGGCCGGAGTAAGCAAATGTGAACCCCCGCCGTCCCAGCCTGTCCTGTAGCCACGGGCGCAGGGGCGGGCGTACCGGCAGCGAATGGGTGACGAAGAAAGCAACCCAGGCCGCAGCGAATTCAAGCCATGCCACGGGGCTATCTCCCGCGCCGCTTGTCGGGCCGCAATCGCAGCAGCAACGGTCCATAGATCAAGACGAAACCGCCAAAGCCTCCGATCCATCCAAGGCCCGCGACCAGATGCAGCGCGCCTGCCCCGGACGGCCAGATGCCGGCAGCGACACGCGCCAGAACGGCCACGGTCACGAATACGTAGATGCCAACGGTTCCGGGCCCCGCCCTCAGCGGCTGGCCCGTATGCCCCAGGGTCGCGCGGGTCATTACGGCCAGGGTCATCAGGCCGATTGCCCCCGCCATCCACAAATGCTGTGCCGCCGCCGTGCCGAGGGTGCCGGGCCACAAGACATCTGCTCCGATCGCAAGGGCCCCGATTGGCACGAAGGCATATGCGACGTGCAGAACAGCGACCAGCGGCTCCGCCCCTGTGCGATATCCAGCCCACCTTGCCAGACGGACGGCGTGCGCGATCCCGGCCAAAAGAAGTGCGCCGCCTGCCGCCCAATGCGCAGGCCACAGAACCCACAGCAGCAGCGCACCCAGCAGCAGCAGAAGCGCGACCTTGTCGAACCGCTGCATCGGGGGTGCTGGCCGCCGCCCCTCACCCCGCCTGACCAGCCAGTTGCGCGTGAACGACGGAACAACGCGCCCCCCGATCACCCCGATCATCATCACGCCCGCGCCAATCCCCAGACGCAGCCCGTAACCTTGCGCGGCGTAAAAACCGTGCGCGGCCTCCCAGTGGAACAGCGCATTGGCCAGCGTGAACGCGGTCAGCAGGCCCAGAACCATGAGGTTTTTCCAGTTCCTGCCGGCGACGATCTCCCGCGCGATCACCAGGCCAAGTGCGACAGGCATCGCTAGGTCAATCACCGCAACCGCGAGAGGCGGCAGAAATATCGAGAGGCCTATGGCAACACGCCCCGCCAGCCAGAGCGCGAAGAGCCCGCCCAGCGACCAGTCCACAATCGGCAACCGCCCTGTCCAGTTCGGCACCGCCGTAAGCAGGAAACCCGCAACCACAGCCGAAAGGTAGCCGAACAGGAACTCATGCGCATGCCACGAGACCGGATCAAATGCCGAAGGCAGCGTCATGCTGGCAGAAATCATCGGCAGCCACAGCGCCATGATCACGACAGCCCAAATCCCCGCGCCCAGAAAGAACGGGCGAAACCCGTAGGTCAGAAGCGCCGGGCCGCGCCAGGCGCGCATTTGCTCTGCTGTGCTGCTCATGCTGGCCTCCTTGAAACTTGAGCGCCCCCTTCTGGTCAGGATCGCGGACAGACAGGGGATTCAGCGCGCACCGGAATGGTGCGCACAACCGGCGTAAGCCGCGCGCAGGTCAAACGGCATGCGGCATGGCGTCCCTGGCACGCCGTTGTTTGCATCATTTTTCCGGAATCGTACGCTGAAACAGCCATTTTCCTCATTATCCCGGGCGGGTTCTGGTTCTGGTTCTATTCGGTTGCGGGGCTATTGTTTATCCGGGCGGGTGTTGATCTGGGCGGGGGCTACTGCTGGCCCGCAGTGAATGAGGCGAATGAACATGTGCAAATGCGCTGAGCGCAGACGGACGATACGGCCATGATGACATTTGTCGTTGTTCTGGCTGTCTCAGGCTCACTGATCTTCGGCGCGGCGTGGGGGCTTTTCGGCAAGCTTCCCAAACCGCTGGAAGGGTTTCTGGTGGCCATGGCCGGGGGCGCGTTGATCGTGTCGGTGGTGGCCGAACTGGTGGAGCCTGCCGCTAAGGACGCCCCGCTTGGGGAGGTCATGTTCTTTCTGGGGCTGGGGGCTGTCTGCTTTGTGGTGCTGGACAGGCTCGTCGATCGTTATTTCGGGTCGGACAGCGGCGGGGGTCTGCTTGCGGCGATCACCCTTGACGGGATTCCGGAAAACCTCGCGCTTGGCGTGGCGCTGATCGGGGCGGGATTTGCCGAGGTGGCGGCCCTGGCCGGTTCGATCCTGCTGTCAAACCTGCCCGAGGCCGCAGGCGGCGCGCGCGACATGCGGGCAAGCGGGCAAAGCCGGGGTAGGGCGTTCGGGTTATGGGTGGCGACGGCGGGCATTCTCTCCGCCGCGGCGCTGATCGGGAATTTCGCGCTTTCAGGGGTCTCGGATATGGCACTGGCCTCGATCCGGGCATTCGCGGCCGGGGCGGTGACGGCATCGCTGGCAACGGAGGTTTTCCCCAAGGCGTTCAAGGAAGACAACAAATTTGCCGGGATTGCGGTGGCTCTGGGCCTGATCATCGCGTTTTCGCTGCACCAGATGTGAGCATGTCAGCAGCCCTGCGCGGGGGGTACGTTTTTTCGTCGCGTTTTTCATCGTGCCGGAAATTAACTTTCCGGGTCGCATTTGAATGCGTTTGGGGTCTAACCTTATTCTGCACGCGGAGGGGGCAGGGGCTTCGAAGCTCGGGGCTTCGCTTTCGCGTCAGGTTCACCGATCGGATCGCAAGGTCTGATGCAATGAGGTCCGCGAACCGGGCCCGGCAACGAAACGACAGGGAAACGATGATGATGAAACATCTCCTTCTGGCCGCGACGGCCATGACGATGACGATGGGGGCGGCGCAGGCGGACGCACTGCGATGGGCCCGGTCGAGCGATTCGCTGACACTGGACCCGCAGGCCCAGAACGAAGGGCCGACGCTGGCCATGATGCACCAGATGATGGAGCCGCTGATCCTGCGCAACCCGTCGGGTGAGTTGGAAAGCGCGCTGGCCACCGACTGGGCCGTCAGCACCGAAAACCCCGACGCCTGGAGCTTCACCCTGCGTGAGGGCGTGAAATATCACGACGGCGCGGACTTCACCGCCGAGGATGCCGTCTTCTCGTTCGAGCGCGCGATGAGCGAGAACAGCGACATGAAGGGCTTGCTGACCTCCATCGTGTCGGTCGAGGCGAACGGCGATTATGAGCTGATCATCACCACCGACGGCGCGAACCCGCTGCTGCCCTCATCGCTGACCAACATCTTCATGATGGACAAGGGCTGGGCCGAGGCGAACGGCGCCCAGAACGTGCAGGATTTCGAGAGTGGTGAGGAAACCTTCGCCTCGCAGAACGTGAACGGCACCGGCCCCTACCGGCTGGTCAGCCGTGAGGCCGACGTGAAAACCGAGATGACACGGTTCGACGGCTATTGGGGCGCGGATGAGTTCCCGCTGGATTATACCGATATCGTCTACACGCCGATCCAGAACCCCTCGACACGCGTTGCGGCGCTGCTGTCGGGTGAGGTGGACTTCATCCAGGACGTGCCGGTGCAGGATCTTCAGCGGATCGAGAGCGATCCCGAACTGAAGATCATGACCTCACCGCAGAACCGGGTGATCTTCTTTGGCATGAACATCGGTGACGAACTGGTCAACGGCACGCCCGAGGGCGGAAACCCGCTGGCCGATGTGCGCGTGCGTCAGGCGATGAACATGGCGATCAACCGTGATGCGATCCGGCAGGTCGTGATGCGCGGCCAGTCGATCCCGGCGGGGGTCGTCATGCCTCCGTTCGTCAACGGCTGGACCGAGGAGCTGGACACCGTTCCCACCACCGATGTGGAGGCCGCGCGCGCCCTGATGGAAGAGGCCGGCTGGGCGGACGGGTTCTCCATCCAGCTCGACTGCCCGAACGACCGCTACGTCAACGACGAGGCGATCTGTCAGGCGGCCGTCGGGATGCTGGCACAGATCGGCGTGACGGCGAACCTGAACGCGCAGCCCAAGGCGCAGCACTTCCCGCTGATGAACGGGCTGGGGTCGGATTTCTACATGCTGGGATGGGGCGTTCCGACCTATGACAGTGAGTATATCTTCAACTTCCTGTACCACACCAAGGGCGATGAGTTCGGCACCTGGAACAGCACCCGCTATTCCAACCCCAAGATCGACGAGATGACGCGCGCCATCGCGGCCGAGGTCGATCTGGAGGCCCGCGACGCCATGATCGCGGAAATGTGGCAGATCGTGAAAGAGGACATGATCTATCTGCCCGTGCATCACCAGACCCTGAACTGGGCGATGCGAAACGAGGTCGGCGCAGCCGTGAATGCGGACGATTCGGTCCATGTGAAGTACTTCACATACGACTGATCGTTGCCAAAGGGGTGCGGCGGGCCTGATCGCCCGCCGCACGATCCACCTGCCAGCAGCCCCGACCTGACCCGCCCGCCTTTACCTGAACGGCCACGCCCCGTGGCCCCGACCGGAAGTTTGCCCGATGCTCGCCTACATCATCCGCCGCGTGGCGCAATCGATATTGGTCCTGCTGGTCACGGGCTTCGTCGCGTTTTCCATGTTCAGCTTCGTGGGCGATCCCGTCGAAAACATGCTGGGGCAGGAGCGTACGCAGGCCGACGTGGACCGGCTGCGCGGGCAGCTGGGACTGGATCAGCCCTTCGTCGTGCAATACGCCAAGTTTCTGCAACAGGCCGCGCAGGGCAATTTCGGGCTGAGCTATCGTCAGGGCCGCGAGGTTTCCGCCATTCTGGCAGAGCGTCTGCCCGCGACGCTGGAACTGGCCTTCGTCTCGGGCCTGCTGGCGCTGGGGGGCGGCATCGGCTTTGGCATTCTGACCGCGATCCGAAGACGCGGGATCAGCTCGAACGTCATCATGACCTTGTCCCTGGTGGGGGTGTCGCTGCCGACATTCCTGATCGGGATCCTGCTGATCTATGTCTTTTCGGTGGAGCTGGGGTGGCTGCCCTCGTTCGGGCGGGGGGAGGTCGTCGATCTGGGATGGTGGACCACCGGATTCCTGACCGTCAGCGGGCTGAAGGCGCTGGTCCTGCCCGCCATCACGCTGGGCCTGTATCAGATGACGCTCATCATGCGGCTGGTGCGGACCGAGATGATGGAGGTGCTGCGCATGGACTACATCCGCTTCGCCCGCGCGCGCGGATTGCGCGAACGCTCGATCAATTTCCGCCATGCGCTGCGCAACACCCTGGTGCCCGTCATCACGATCACCGGTCTGCAACTGGGCAGCATCATCGCCTTCGCCATCATCACAGAGACGGTTTTCCAGTGGCCGGGCGTCGGATTGCTGTTCATCAACGCGGTGCAATTCGTCGATATTCCGGTAATGGCCGCGTATCTGATGATGATCTCCGTCATGTTCGTCGGCATCAACCTGATCGTCGATCTGCTGTATTTCGCCATTGATCCGCGCCTGCGCGTCGATGGCAAGGCCGGGGGGCACTGAATGTCCGATCATCAGATAGAAATCGAAACCCGCCGCACGCCCGGACGTCTGGCGCGGGCGTGGAACGGCGATCTGGCCTATTCGTTCCGGCATTCGCCGGTGGCGATGATCTCCGCCTTCATGGTGGCGCTGCTGGTTCTGTCGGCGGTCTTCGCGCCGTGGATCGCGCCGCACAACCCCTTCGACCCCGGATCGCTGAACCTGATGAACGGGTTCACACCACCGGGAGAGCCGAACGCCTTCACCGGCGAGGTGTTCCTGCTGGGCACCGACGATCAGGGGCGGGACGTGTTCTCGACCATCCTTTACGGGATGCGGATCTCGCTTTTGGTGGGGTTCTCCGCCGTGATGCTGGCGATGGTGATCGGCGTGGTGCTGGGGCTGCTGGCGGGCTATCTGGGCGGCTGGATCGAAAGCGTCATCATGCGCATTGCCGATATCCAGCTGACCTTTCCCGCGATCCTGGTGGCGATGCTGATTTTTGGCGTGGCCAAGGGGATCACCCCGCCGGAATATCGCGATCAGATGGCGATCTACGTGCTGATCCTGGCGATCGGCCTGTCGGACTGGGTGCAATTCGCCCGGGTCGTGCGCGGGGCCACGCTGGTCGAGAAGAACCGCGAATATGTCGAGGCCGCCCGGCTGGTCGGACGCCGTCCGTTTTCGATCATGATCCGGCACATCCTGCCCAATGCGCTGAACGCGGTGCTGGTGATCGCGACGATCAGTCTGGCGCTGGCCATCATCGCGGAGGCGACGCTGTCCTTCCTGGGTGTGGGCGCCCCGCCGACCAAGCCGTCGCTGGGCACGCTGATCCGCATCGGGCAGGGCTACATGTTCTCGGGCGAGTGGTGGATCCTGCTGTTCCCGGCGCTGACGCTGCTGGCGCTGGCGCTGTCCATCAATCTGCTGGGTGACTGGCTGCGCGACGCGCTCAACCCCCGACTGCGCTGAGGTATCTGCATGAGCGAGCCTGTTCTGTCCGTCCGCGATCTGGTCGTGGAAATCCCCACCCGCCACGGCGTTCTGCGCCCGGTGGACGGGGTCAGTTATGACATTGCCGCCGGTGAAATCCTGGGCGTGGTGGGGGAATCCGGCGCGGGCAAGTCGATGACCGGCAACGCCGTGATCGGCCTGCTGGACCGGCCGGCGCGCATCGCCTCGGGCGAGGTTCTGTTGCAGGGCCAGCCGATCCACCAGTTGCAGGGCGCGGCCTTGCGCAAGCTGCGGGGCCGGCACATGGGCATGATCTTTCAGGATCCGCTGACCTCGCTGAACCCGCTGCTGACGGTGGGCGACCAGTTGACCGAAACGATACAGGAGCATCTGGACCTGAGCGCCAGTCAGGCGCATGAGCGGGCCATCGCCGCTTTGGATGAGGTCGGCATCCCCGCCGCCCGCCAGCGGATCGACAGCTATCCGCACGAATTTTCCGGCGGTATGCGCCAGCGGGTCGTGATCGCGCTGGCGCTTTGCGCGGAACCCGAACTGATTATCGCGGATGAACCGACCACGGCGCTGGACGTGTCGGTGCAGGCGCAGATCATCGCGTTGCTGCGCCGGTTGTGCCGCGAACGCGGTGTGGCGGTGATGCTGGTAACACATGATATGGGCGTGATAGCGGAGGCCGCGGACCGCGTGGCGGTGATGTATGCCGGGCGTCTGGCTGAGCTTGGCCCCGTGCGTGAGGTCGTGACGCAGGCGCGCCACCCCTATACGGCGGGGCTGATGGCCTCCACCCCGGTGGCGTCGCAGGGACAAAAGCGCCTGCGCCAGATCCCCGGTGCCATGCCGCGTCTGGACGCGGTGCCTGCGGGCTGTGCCTTCCACCCGCGGTGCGAACGGGCGCAGGCGCGCTGCCGTCAGGCGCCGGGTCCGACCTTGCAGGCCTGTGACGGTCGCGCCGCGTGCTGGTTCCCGATCACCCATGAGCAGGAGGCCACCTTATGAGCGCGCTGATCCGGGTCGAAAACCTTGTCCGGGACTTCGATGTTTCGAAACCGTGGCTGAACCGTGTCATCGAACGCCTGCCCAAGGCGAAGCTGCGCGCGGTGGCGGATGTCAGCTTCGAGATCGAGGAACGCTCGGTCTATGCGCTGGTCGGGGAAAGCGGCTCGGGCAAATCCACGATCGGGCGCATCATCGCGGGTCTGATCCCGGCCAGCGCGGGCAGGGTGGTCATCGACGGCGTGGACATCGTCGATCAGGGCGGGCCGGATGCGGTGCGCTCCGAATTGCAGATGATCTTTCAGGATCCCTATGCCTCGCTGAACCCGCGATGGAAGGTGCGCGACATCATCGCGGAACCCGTCGCCGTGCGGGGTGAGCGGACGCAGGGTCTGGCCGAAAAGCTGCTGGAACAGGTCGGTCTGTCGGCCACGGATGCGGGCAAGTTCCCGCACGAGTTTTCCGGCGGCCAGCGGCAGCGGATCTGCATCGCGCGGGCGCTGGCCTCGAACCCGAAGATCATCATTTGTGATGAGCCGACCTCGGCGCTGGATGTCTCGGTCCAGTCACAGGTGCTGAACCTGATGAGCGATCTGAAGGAGGAGATGGGCCTGACCTATCTGTTCATCAGCCACGATCTGACCGTGGTGCGCCACATGGCGGACCGGATCGGGGTGCTCTATCTGGGATCGCTGGTCGAGGAGGCCCCCCGCGACCGGCTGTTCGACGCGCCCAAGCATCCCTATACCCGGATGCTGTTCGACGCCGCCCCGCGCATGGATGCGTTCGGGCGCGAGGTCGATCCGCCCAAGGGCGAGATTCCCGACGCCATCAACCCGCCCCCCGGCTGCCCCTATCACCCGCGCTGCCCGCTGGCGACGCAGATCTGCAAGGAGGAGCATCCCGCCCCCCGCATGATCGGTGAAACCCGCGTGCGCTGTCACCACGCGGAGTAAGCCGCCGGGCGGGGCGTTGGGGATTCCCAGGGTCTTTAACCGTTCGCCTAGGCAGAGGTGGTGGGGCTGGCCGTGACCAGCCCCCTTAAGTCAGACCCGCTCAAGCGCGATGGCGATGCCCTGACCGACGCCCACGCACATGGTCGAGAGCGATTTTTGACCCGGTTCCAGATCCAGCATCGCGGTGCCGGTGATCCGCGCACCCGACATGCCCAGCGGATGCCCCAGCGCGATGGCCCCGCCGTTGCGGTTCACCCGCGCATCATCATCCGCGACACCCAGTTGGCGCAGCGTGGCAAGGCCCTGGCTGGCGAAGGCCTCGTTCAACTCAATCACGCTGAAATCGTCGATGCTCAGACCCAGACGGGCCATCAGGTTTTGCGAGGCGGGCACCGGCCCGATCCCCATGACGCGCGGCGCGACGCCTGCGGTGGCCCCGCCCAGAATGCGGGCGATGGGGGTCAGGCCGTGGCGCTCGGCCATCTCGGCCGTGGCGATGATCAGCGCCGCCGCGCCGTCGTTCACGCCCGATGCGTTGCCTGCGGTGACGCTGCCGCCTTCACGGAACGGGGTGGGCAGGGACGCGAGTTTTTCCGCCGTCGTGGCGCGGGGATGCTCATCGCGATCGACCACGACCGGATCGCCCTTGCGCTGCGGAATCGAGACCGGCGTAATCTCACGCGCCAGACGGCCCGAAGCCTGCGCCGCCGCCGCCCGTTCCTGACTGGCCAGCGCGAAGGCATCCTGATCCGCCCGCGAAATGCCGAAATCGGCAGCGACGTTTTCCGCCGTCTCGGGCATGGATTCGACGCCGTATTGCGCCTTCATCGCGCGGTTGACGAAGCGCCAGCCGATGGTGGTGTCGTGGATCTCGGCCTTGCGAGAAAACGCGGCATCCGCCTTGGGCATCACCAGCGGCGCGCGCGACATGCTTTCGACGCCGCCGGCGATGGCCAGGTCCATCTCTCCGGCGCGAATGGCGCGGGCGGCGGTGATGATCGCATCCATGCCCGACCCGCACAGCCGGTTCATCGTGGTGCCCGGCACGGATTCAGGCAGGCCCGCCAGCAGGGCGGACATGCGCGCGACGTTGCGGTTGTCCTCTCCGGCCTGATTGGCGCAGCCATAGATCACTTCGCCTATCGCGGCAGGGTCCAGCCCGGTACGTTCGATCAGCGCCCGGATCGGGATCGCACCCAGATCGTCGGTGCGCACAGGGGCCAGCCCCCCGGCATAGCGTCCGATCGGGGTCCGGATATAGTCGCAGATATAGGCGTCGGTCATGGCTGTTCCTCAGGGCAATTCAAATTCCCCCGGACAATCGCCATGCTGAGACGCGCCAGTCAAGCCCTGCGAGGCCGCGCAACCAGTCCCGGCGATTGCTCACCTGCCCCCTTGTCGGTTGCTGTCGCGCGGTTTAGCCTGCGCGACAGCCTGCGTTGGGAGTGTCAAACGGTGCGATCCGCCCAGCCGGCAAATGTCTTCTCCAACGCGACCACGATGTAGTAGAGGACGATCCCCAGAAACGCGAGCGCGATCAGGACCGCGAACATCAGCGGATAGTCGGAATTCGTCTTGCCGCTGTCGAACAACGCGCCCAGCCCGCGCCCGTGGGGGGACACGATCTCCATCAGATTTGTGCCGATAAAGGCCAGCGTGACCGCCACCTTCAACGCGCCGAAGAATTCCGGCAAGGTCTTGGGCAACGCGATCTTCCAGAAGATCGTGGCCTGCGACGCGCCGAGCGAACGCAGGATGTCGCGGTATTCCGGCTCCAGCGTGCTCAACCCGATGGAAACGGAGACCGCGATGGGAAAGAACGAGATCATGAAGGCGATCAGCACCGTGTTGAAATCGTGCCAGCCCACGAACATCAGCGCCACGATGGGCACCACCGTCGCCTTGGGCACCGCGTTGAACCCGACCAGCAGCGGGTAGAGCGCATCGCGCATCGTGCGCGAGAATCCCATCACCATCCCCAGTGCCACGCCGAAGATCACGGCCAGCACCAGCCCCGCCACCGTGCGCCACAGGGTTTGCCAGCCCATGGTCAGGAACAGGCCCCAATACCGCTCATATGCCGGGATCAGATCGCTGGGTGAGGCCATCTTGTAATTCGGCCAGCCCATGATCCAGACCAGCGCCTCCCACGCGATCAGGAACACGATGACCGCGACCAGCGGGACGATGATCTGACGGGCCTTCATGCGGCATCTCCTGCGGGGGTGCGGCCCTGGGCGACCTCAATCTGGTGGCGCAGGATGTTCAGACGCTCCGCGGCCTCAGGGGTATAAAGATCGTCGAGGGTGCGCAGCCCGGTATCGGGAATATCCAGCACGAACTGGGTTCTGGCGGGGCGGCTCGACAGAACCACCACCCGGTCGGCCAGAAAGATGGATTCGCGCAGGTCGTGCGTGATCAGAACGCCGGTGAACGGCTCCTCCGCCTTTACCTTGTGCATCGTTTGCCACAGATCCTCACGGGTGAAGGCATCCAGCGCGCCGAACGGCTCATCCAGGATCAGCACTTCGGGCTGGTGGATCAGCGCGCGGCACAGCGATGCCCGCTGCTTCATGCCACCGGACAGTTCCGAGGGGCGCTTGTCCTCGAACCCGTCCAGGCCGACCAGCGCCAGCAAACGGCGGGCGCGGTCGCGTGCCTCGGCCCGCGACAGCTTGTTCGGCACGATTTCCAGCGGCAGCAGGACGTTTTGCAGAATGGTGCGCCATTCCAGCAGAACCGGGTTCTGAAACGCCATTCCGACATTCGAGCGGGGGGCGGTGATGCGCGTGCCATGCACCCGCACCTCGCCCTCATCGGGGATCAGCAGGCCCGCGACCAGACGGGTCAGGGTGGATTTGCCACAACCCGACGGCCCGACGACAGCGACGAAGCCGCCCTCGGGCACGCTGAGCTCGAGCCCGTCCAACACGGGCAGCGGGCCGGAGGCGGTGCGATAGGAATGGCGCACCGCCGTGATGTCGATCAACTTGTCGATCATGTCGTCTGGCATCATTCGCTCAGGTCGAACCCGCCCTCGGGCAGATAGGCATCGGTGAAGTAGAGCGATGCGTCGGGCGTCGTCGTGAACTCGTAGGTCGTGGCGATCTGCTCCAGCGCGGCGGCCATGCGGGCGTCGTCGATAATGCCGAAGCCGTTTTCCATCACCCAATCCGTCGCCACGTTGTCCTCGATGGACAATTCCAGACGGCGCTGCTCCAGCTCCGCATCGGCGGCGGGGTTGCGCGCGATCAGCATCGGGATCACGGCGGCGGGGTCTGCGATGGCATCCGCCCAACCCTCGGCCACGCCAGTCAGGAAGTTCGCGATCACCTGCGGGTTTTCCTGCGCGTAATCGGTGTTGACGATGATGACGTTGCCGTAAAGGTCCACGCCGTAATCGGCCATCAGGATCGTGACGAGGTCATCCTCGGGCACGCCCAGACGGGCCGCGTTCAGGTAGGAGGTGAACGAAAAGCCGGTGATCGCATCGACGCGCCCCTCGGCCAGCATGGGTTCGCGGGTGGGAAAGCCCACCGGCTCCACCGTGATCGCATCCATGTCCAGATCGTTTTCGGCGGCAAAGATCGGGAACTGCGCCCATGCGCCATCGGGCGGCGGCGCGCCCAGGATGCGACCTTCGAGGCTGGCCGGATCGCTGATCCCCTGCGAGGCCCGGCCAATGATGGCGAAGGGCGGCTTGTCATAGATCATCATCGCACCGATCACCGGCGCGCCTGGGTTCTGGTCGAGGAATTTCACAAGGCTGTTGATGTCCGCCATCCCGACAGGAAACGCGCCGGTCGCCACCTTCGGGATTGCATCGAGAGAGCCGTTGCCCGCCTCCACCGTCACATCCAGATCCAGCGCCGCGAAATTGCCGTTGTCGATGGCGGCGAAATACGGCGCGGCAGGCCCCTCGAATTTCCAGTCGAGCGCGAAGGGCATCGCGGTCTGGGCGCTGACGGCGGTCGCGCCCAGCAGCGAGGCGGCGATCAGAATGCGGGTGAACATGGGTGAATCCCTCAATAGCATGCGGTTTCGCACAGTTTGAGAGACGACGCGCCCTGCGCGCCACAAAAATCATGCACCACGCATCCGCCCCGGCACGATTTCCCGCACACCTGCACAATTTTCGCCCAGCCTGCCCATACGAACGGCACGAAACGAAAGCACCGCCGCATATTCAGGCATCGGACGCCACACGCTGCGGTTGAAGCGGCGATTATTTTACATAACCTTCATTATCACACGCCATCCCAGCGCACAGCCGCCGCCCCCATCAGCGGTCACTCAACCAGGAAAAGGGCGATCTGCGGAAACACTGCCAGCAGGCCTATGAACCCCAGTATGCCGACCACGAAGGGCATGCATCCCAGGAAGATCTTGCCCAGTGGCACATCCTGCGCCACGGTCTTGATCACATAGACATTGACGCCCAGCGGCGGCGTCACCAGCCCGATCTCCGCCACGATGATGACATAGATGCCGAACCAGACCGGGTCTATGCCAAGGGCCATCGCAATCGGATACAGGATCGGCACCGTCAGGATCAGCATGCCGAACACGTCGAGCACGCAGCCCAGCACGAGGTAAAGCAGTGTCACCGCGAAAATGAACTGGAAATAGCCCAGATCCATGGCCAGCATCGCGCCCGTGATCGCTTCGATCAGGCCCGTCTGCACGAGGAACCGCGTGAACAGCGTGCCCCCCACGATGATGACGAACAACATGGTGGACATCAGCGCCGCATCGGTCAGCGAAGCCCGGATCGCGTCGAAGCTGAGGCTGCGTTGGAAAAAGCCCAGAACCAGAACCACAAAGACGCCGATCACGGAGCCTTCGGTCGGGGTAAAGACCCCCAGGTAAAGCCCGCCCAGCAGCACGGTGAACAGCCCCAGCACCGGCAGCACGCCAAGCAGCGCCCGAACCCGTTCGGCCAGCGCCGGCGCGGCGACCTGGTGCCCCCCTTGATCCGGGTCGATGCGCACGATCAGAACGATGGTCGTGGCAAAGATCAGGGCAATTATCAGCCCCGGCACGACCCCCGCCACGAAAAGCGCGCCAATCGAGGTCTCCGTCATCAGGCCATAGAAAATCATGATGATGCTGGGCGGGATCAGGATACCCAGCGTGCCGGAGGCCGAAAGAACGCCGGTGGACAATGGCATGCCATAGCCATAGCGCCGCATCTCGGGGATGATGATAGCCCCCATCGTGCGGGCGGTCGCCGTGCTGGAGCCGCTGACCGCGCCAAATCCGGCACAGGCGAAAACCGCCGCGATCGCCAGACCGCCGGGCATCCAGCTCAGCCAATAGGAGGCGGCCCGGAACATGTTTCGGGCAATCCCCGTGTGATAGATCAGGTTGCCCATCAGAATGTAGAAGGGAATGGCGATCAGCACGAACTTGGTCCCCTCGGACCAGAACGACAGCGTGATCTGGGTCATGGCCGTGGACAGCGAACCCACGATGGCCAGACCGCCGATCCCCACCGCGATCAGGCTCAACCCGATGGGAACGCCGATCACGATCAGCAGGATCAGAAGAACAAAGGCGCCGGTTCCCAGAGCGATCACAGCGCGTCCCCCCGCACCGGATCGCCGCTCGGGCGCGGCCACAGCAGCTTCCACCCCGCAAGAACAGCGCAGACCGCCCCCACGACACCCAGCGCCCCGCGGAACCAGTGAAGCGGCAGGCCCAGATCCGTGGACCGCTCGTTGAACAGAATCATCAGCTCGATGTCGCTCCAGCATTGGATGACGATCAGCACGCTGACCCCCAGCAGGATAAGCCAGACCAGCCGCGCCAGCGCATTGTTCAGGCCCGGCCGCATCATCGTGGTCAGGAAATCGGCCCGGATATGCACGTCACGACGCCAGCTTTCGGGCAGGGCCAGGATAATCGCCATGAACAGGGTGATGGTCGAGGCCTCCTGCGCCCAGACCAGCGGCGCGTTGAACACATATCGCAGGGTGACATCGACACCGATGAGCACCAGAATCATCGGCAGACAGACATAGGCAGAGAGAAAGAAGAGTCCGCGGGATACTTTGGATATTGGGGTCATGGCCGCCTCTGTTTTGGCTCGAAAACCGGCCCCGCTTGCGCGGGACCGGGCTTGCTACATCTGGACGGGGGGGCGTGTCAGCGCAGACCCTCGACCGGCGGCAGCGCCAGAATTTCCTCGTCGCTCATGCCCTCGTACTTGTCACGCAGCTCGCGCATGTCGTTGACGAAGGCGGCGGCGACGGACCCTTCACCGCCGTTTTCGGCGACGAAACCCTCCCACATCGGGTTCAAAAGCTCCGCGATGCGGGCCTGTTCCTCCTCGCTGGCCTGAACGATCGTCACGCCTTCCTCGGTCATGCGTTCGATGGCGCTTTGCGTCAGGCCCATATACATGCGCGCATAATCATAGCCCGCCTGATTGCCCGCCTCGGCGACGACCGCCTGAAGTTCGGGCGACAATCCGTCATAGAACGCCGCGTTGATCGCATGGGGGATCGCGATGCGGGCCGCATTCATCTGATAGTAATGCTTGCCCACCTCATACATGCGATAGGCGACCATGTCGGCACTGGCCAGAATGATGCCGTCCACAACCCCCTGCTGGAACGCGGTATAGGCATCGGTAATCGCCATAGTGACCGGAATGCCGCCCAACCTCTCCACGATCTCGGTTGCGGTACTGCCGCCCGCCCGGATGCGCAGGCCGTGCAGGTCTTCGAGTGAGTTGATCGGCTGCGATGCCAGAATATCGTAGCTCGGCGTCGAGGCGTTGAAGGCCAGCTTGACCCGCATCCGCTCATATTCATCCCGCAGATAGGTTGCGTAAAGTTCGTCCATCACGCGCACCGTGGCGATGTCGCTGTCGGGCATCGCACCGGGCAGTTGCAGCCCGTGGAACAGCGAGAAACTGCTCGCCTGATAGAGCGGCCATGCCGAGGTTATGTCCGTGATGCCGGTCGCCGCCGCGCGAAAACCGTCCGCGACAGGGTGCAGCACTTCACCGGGGTAGCGTGCGACGTCGAACTCACCCTCGCTCAGGCTTTCGAGCCGCGCGGCGTAAGGCTCCATCACCTCCTGCCAGGCGGCGGATGTGGCGGGCTGGTTGTAGGACAGTATGACCTCTGTCTCCGCCTGCGCCGCCACAGGTGCCATGCCTGCCAATGCCACGGCCAGCGCCATGCCTGCCGTCTTGATTCTGGTTGCTTTCATGATATCCGATCCTCCCTAGATTTATCTGGCAGCTTTCGCGCCAGCGGATTATTGAGCCTGTCCCGCATGCCGTATCGGTCCGCGGAACGGGCCTTAGTTCGGGTCCTGCGCTGCGTGCTGACCCGCGATGAAGCCGAACGCCATGCCCGGTCCCAATGTGATACCCCCGCCCGAGTAATTGCCGCCCAGAACGCTGGCCATGTCATTGCCCACGGCATAAAGCCCGCGGATGACGGTGCCGTCCTCATCCAGCGCGCGCGCATGGTGGTCGGTCCTGATGCCCGCGAAGGTGCCGATGCTGCCGGGGATCACCCGCAGCGCATAGAACGGGCCGTCGCTGATCGGGGCCATGCAGGGGTTCGGCGTGATCTCCGGATCACCGTGGAACCGGTTATATGCGGTGCTGCCCCGGCCAAATTCGGTATCGACACCGTTCGGCACCTCGGAATTGAACCGTGCGACCGTTTCTTTGAAAGCGACAGGATCCAGACCGGCATTGCGGGCCAGATCGTCCAGCGTCTTGCCCTCGACCAGATATCCCGACTTGATATTCGGCTTCAGGGGCAGCGGCGCCGGTTTGACATAGCCCAGGCCGTATTTGCGGATCGTGCGGTGGTCGCAGATCAGGAACGCCTCGACGGGTTGGCCCGGCGGGGTTGCGCGCTCCATGCCCTGAACGAAGTCATGATAGCTGTTGGCCTCGTTGACAAAGCGGCGGCCGTTGCGCTGCACGGCGATGACGCCGGGCTTGCCCCTGTCGACGAAATGCGGAAACGGTCCCTTGGTCCCGTCCGGGCGCGGAACCAGGCTGGTGGGGGCCCAGGCGCCCGCGTTGGGGTAATCCAGCACCGTGGCGGCGCCGATCCTCTCGGCCAGGCTCAGCCCGTCGCCGGTATTGCCCGGACTGGCCGCCGACACATGCTCGCCCTCGGCGGAGGGATGTTTGTACAGCGTCTTGCGCCGCGCGATATCCTGCGGAAACCCGCCGCAGGCCAGCACAACGCCGCGCGCGGCGATGACGCGTCTCTGCCCTTGCGGTGTCAGGATCGTCGCACCGGTCACGGCCCCGTCGGCATCCCGCTCCAACGCCTTGACCGGACTTTCGAGCAGCACCTCCACGCCCAGATCGCGGGCCGTACGGTAGAGCCGCGCCGCCAGCGCATTGCCGTTCGTCAACATTTGCGACCTGCCGGTGAACGCCTTGTCCAGCCCGAACCTGGTCAGGCGCCGCGTCACATACAGGAACGAGGCGAGCGATTTGAACGCACGGTAGAAGTGCCAAAGCTCCTTGCCCGACCCGATGGCGAGGCCGAACAGCGTCAGCTCCTTGCGCGGGGGTCGCAGCTTGTTCAGGTCGCTTCCCAGTATCGAAGCCTTCACGGGCCTGACCAGAATCGAGCGCCCGCCCGGCTTTCCGCCCGGCGCATCCGGGTGATAGTCGGAAAATGCGGCGGAAACCTCGAATTCCACCTCGGTTTGGTCCTGCATGAAGGCGACCATCTCGGGCCCGCCTTCCAGAAAGGCATTCACACGATCCGCATCGAACTGATTGCCGGCCTCGTGCCTCATATATTCATAGGCCGCCTGCTTGCTGTCCTCCACGCCGGCTTCCTGGCTGACAGGGTTGTTCGGAATCCACAGATAGCCGCCCGACAGCGCCGTCGTGCCGCCGAACACCGGTTCCTTTTCGACGACAATAACCTTGAGCCCCTTTTTCGCGGCCACGATGGCAGCGGTCATGCCACTGGCCCCGGAACCGGCGACCAGAAGGTCACATTCAACTATCGGCAGTTCGTCCGTCATGGTTCATTCTTTCCAATCAAAAGGGAGGGTTTCAATTCGCCAGATACCCGCCATCCACCGGCAGCATCGTGCCCGTGACGTAGCTGGACAGCCGCGACGCCAGAAACAGCACGGGGCCGACCAGCTCTTCGGGCTGACCGACGCGGCCCATCGGCGTATGCGCCATGAACCGCTCCATCGCCTCGGGATTGGCGCGGGTGCCCTCGGTCATCGGGGTGGCGATCACGCCGGGCGCGATGCCGTTGACCCGCACCCCCTCGGAGGCCAGATCACAGGCCAGCGCCTTGGTAAGTTGTAGCACCCCGCCCTTGGACGCGGCGTAGCTGGCCGAATTGCGATAGGCCACGAAGGAAGCGATCGAGCCGATGTTGACCACGCGGCCCCCGGTCGCCTTGAGCTGGGACAGCAGCGCCACCACCATATTCGCCGTGCCGTTCAGATTGACGGCGATCTGCGCGTCCAGATGGTCGAGGAAATCGGCCTCATGCGGGGCGGTGCGCCGGGTGATCCCGGCATTGTTCACGAGGATCGACACATTGCCGAACACCTCCTTCGCGCGATCCGCGAAGGACGCGCAGGCCGCCCGATCCGTCACGTCCAGCGCGAAGCCTTCCGCACGTCCGCCCTCGGCCTTGATGCGATCCGCCTCGGCCTTCGCACCTGTTTCATTCATGTCGCACAGCAGCACCGCCGCGCCCGCCGCGGCAAGTCCGCGCGCAATCGCGGCCCCGTTGCCCTGCGCCGCGCCGGTGATCACGGCGACATCCCCGTTCAGCAAATCATCCGAAGCCTCAGCCATCGGTGTCATCCTCCCCGTTCCACACGCTCCGAATTCGGAATAGCGAAATCAAAATGGCGTTCCGATTTCGGAGCATAAGTTACATATTATGTAATCTAGTTCACTACACGTAATCTTGATTACTAATAGAAATTCTGTCAACACCTATTCGCGACCGTCGCGAACGGCTCGGAAAAAGGGTACGAAATGAACATGGACCGGATTGTTAGCGGTGGGGATACAGCGCCCGAGAAAGCAAAGGGCGGCGTTCAATCCGTTGAGATTGCAGGCACAATTCTGGATGTCCTGATTCAGGCCGATGGCCCGTTGAAGCTGGCCGAGATCTCGGCCCAGGTTGGAATGCCGTCAGCCAAGGTGCATCGCTATCTGGTCAGCATGATACGGATCGGCCTCGCCCTTCAGTCAAAGGAAACCTCGAAATACGATCTGGGGCCTGCGGCATTTCAACTCGGCATCAAGGGGTTTGCCCGGTTCCAGCCGTTGAAGGTGGCGGAACAGATGTTGAACGACATGGTCGAAATGGTGGGGGAGACAGCCGCCCTGGCCGTCTGGACCGAAAAGGGCCCGACCATGATCCGGGTGATCGAGGCCCGGCACGATTTCGCCACGACCATCGCGCCCACGCATCATTGCCCGCTGACCTTCTCGGCCACGGGTCTGCTGTTTTCCAGCTTCGAGGACTCCGCCCGCAGCGATCCCCTGATCGAGCGTGAGTTGGAGCAGAACCGCAATTCCGGCCGGTCCAACGCTCCGAAAGACCGCGGCTCACTGGCCGAGGCGATCACCGAGACACGCAACCAGGGTTACGCCGTGATGAGCAATGGCGGCGGCGACGGGTTTGGCGCGGTCAGCGCGCCGATCTTCGATGTGTCCGGGCGGCTTTGCATGGCGTTGACATTGTTCGGCCTGACGGATCGCGTGGATGCCAGCCCCGACGGCACCCTGGCCCGCATCGTGTTGCGCACAGCCGAAAAGGTCTCGTCCGCATTCGGGTACAAGGTCTAGCTTTCCAGGTCTGAAGGCGGGACGCCGCCCCTTGCCCTAGGGCAGGTTCGCCAACTGGCGCAGGCACCTGCGCAGGATGGCGTTTTCCTCGGGCGTGAACTGCGACATCAACATGCGATCATAGCTGCCGGCCTTGCCACACAGGGTCTTGTAGGCTTTGTGCCCCTCCGCCGTCAGGCACAGGCTTTCAAAGCGGCGGTCGTCGAGGTTCCGCTGTCGTTTCAGAAAGCGGATATCCTCCAGCGCGCTGACCGCGCGGCTGACCTTGGTCTTGTGGGTACGGGAACGGGTGCAGATGTCGCGGGCTGTCATCTCTCCGTAGCGGCCAAGGTGGAACAGCACGCGCCATTGCGTGCGCGTCATCCCGTATTCCCGCTTGTAATTGTCCGCGAACCCGCTGCTCGTAACCTCGGCGGAGATGTTGAGCAGGTAGGGCAGGAAATCCTTGAGGTCGAATTTCGCGTCGGGGTCGTCCTGCATGGCCCCTCCCGCGCCGTGCGCAGCTTGATCTGACATTCGCGCTTTTCCGTTGATAGTTACATTTTCAACCAATACCCAAATGATAGTTTCATATGCAACGATTCGTTCGAGCCACCATTCGAGCCACCAAAGGGGTCCTTCATGAACAAGCACTCTTCACCTTCGATGAACATCGCGCGGACACCTGTGGGAACGACCGAAGGCTACATGCCGGGGTTCGGCAACGACTTTGAGACGGAGGCCCTGCCCGGCGCATTGCCGCAGGGGATGAACAGCCCCCAGAAATGCAATTACGGCCTGTATGGCGAACAATTGTCGGGCACCGCCTTCACCGCGCCCAGCCATCAGAATGAACGCACATGGTGCTACCGGATTCGCCCCTCGGTCAAACATTCGGGCCGCTATACGCGGCTTCAGCCGACGCACTGGAAATCCGCGCCGCATGTCATCGACGATGTGACCAGCCTTGGCCAGTATCGCTGGGATCCGCTTCCCCATGCGCAAACGCCGATGACCTGGCTGACCGGAATGCACACGATGACTACCGCCGGTGACGTGAACACGCAGGTCGGCATGGCCTCGCATGTCTACCTCGTGACCGAGAGCATGAAGGACGAGTATTTCTATTCCGCCGATTCCGAACTGCTGGTCGTGCCGCAGGAGGGCCGCCTTCGCTTCTGTACGGAGCTGGGCATCATCGACCTGGAACCAAAGGAGATCGCCCTGCTGCCCCGTGGTCTGGTCTACCGCGTCGAAGTGATCGAGGGCCCTGCCCGCGGGTTCGTGTGCGAAAATTACGGGCAGAAGTTCGAGCTGCCCGGCCGTGGCCCGATCGGGGCCAACTGCATGGCCAACCGGCGGGATTTCAAAACCCCGGTCGCCGCCTTCGAAGACCGTGAGGTGCCCAGCACCCTGACGATAAAATGGTGTGGCCAGTTCCATCAGACCCAGATCGGCCACAGCCCGCTGGACGTCGTCGCATGGCACGGCAATTACGCGCCGGTCAAATATGATCTGCGCAATTACTGCCCGATCGGCGCGGTCCTGTTCGACCATCCCGACCCGTCGATTTTTACCGTTCTTACCGCCCCGTCAGGCGTGCCGGGCACGGCCAACATTGATTTCGTGCTGTTTCGCGAACGCTGGATGACGCAGGAGGATACGTTCCGCCCGCCCTGGTATCACAAGAACGTCATGTCCGAGATGATGGGCAATATCTACGGCAAATATGATGCGAAGCCCAATGGCTTCGCCCCCGGTTCGGTCAGCCTGCACAACATGATGATTCCGCACGGCCCCGATATGGAGGCGTTCGAGAAGGCCTCGAATGCCGAGCTGAAGCCGGAAAAGCTGACCGATACGATGTCCTTCATGTTCGAAACCCGCTTTCCCCAGCACCTGACCGTCTTCGCCGCGAAGGAGGCGCCGTTGCAGGAGGATTACATCGACTGCTGGACCTCGCTGGAAAAGAAGTTCGACGGGACGCCGGGCAGGAAATGAAGCTCTATTCCTACTGGCGATCCACCACATCCTACCGCGTGCGCGCGGCGCTGAACCTCAAGCGGCTGGCATATGAGACGATCCCGGTCGATCTGGTCGCCGGTGATCAGAACGCGCAGGAATATGCCGCGCTGAATGCCGGCAAGGGCGTGCCGATGCTGGTGCTCGACGATGGCACGGTGCTGACGCAATCGCTGGCGATCATCGAATATATCGACGCGACCTGGACCCAGCCGCAATTGATCCCCCGCGAGCCGATGGCACGGGCGCGGGTCATGGCGATTGCACATGCCGTCGCGCTGGACATTCATCCGGTGAACAACCTGCGGGTCATCGGGCAGCTGAAATCGCGGTTCGGCGCGACGCCGGATCAGGCCACCGACTGGATGCGCCATTGGATAATCGAAGGCTTCACCGCGGTTGAGGCGATGCTGCCCGATGGCGCGCCCCCCGAAACCCCCGACATTGCCGGGATCTGCATCACCACGCAGGCCTACAACGCTCGCCGCTGGGGTGTCGATCTGCACGCGTTCCCGAAAATCGCGCGCATAGAACAGCATTGCCTGAGCATTCCGGCCATCGCCGATGCGCATCCCGACAATCAACCAGATGCAAGAGTATGACCATGACATTGATGAAAAGCTGGGTGACCGGCGCGAATTCCGCCGAAACCCCATTTCCCCTGAACAACCTGCCCTATGGCGTGTTTTCCACCGAGGGCACCGAGCCGCGCTGCGGCGTGGCGATTGGCGACATGATCCTCGATATGGCCGCGCTCGAAACCGCCGGGCTGATCGCGCTGGCCGCGGGGGGCGTATTCCACGCGCCCTGTTGGAACGGCGTGATGGAACTGGGTCCCGATCTGTGGGCAAGGCTGCGCGCCCGTTTGACCCAGATGCTGGCCGAGGGGTCCGAACACCGCGCCGCGATCGCGCCTTACCTGGTGCCGCAGGCGGAGGCGACATTGCATATGCCGTTGCGGGTGTCCGAATATACCGACTTCTACGCCGGGCGTCAGCACGCGCAGAACATGGGCGCGATGCTGCGCGGCTCCCCCGATTTGCCGGCCAACTGGCTGCACATCCCGGTGGGGTACAACGGGCGTGCGTCGTCTGTCGTCGTTTCGGGCACGGACATTCGCCGCCCCAACGGCCAAACCAAGGCACCGGATGCCGAGATGCCGGATTTCGGCCCGTGCAAGCGGCTGGATATCGAGCTGGAAATGGGGGCAATCGTCGGAACCCCCTCCGCATTCGGCGCGCCCGTCACCGTCGATCAGGCGGACGCGATGATCTTTGGCTATGTGCTGCTGAATGACTGGTCCGCGCGCGATATTCAAAGCTGGGAATATCAGCCCCTCGGGCCGTTTCAGGGCAAGGCATTCGGCACCTCGATCTCTCCGTGGATCGTCACCACCGCCGCGCTGGAACCCTTCCGCGCGCCCACCCCGGCGCGTGAGCGGACACTGCTGCCATATCTCGACAGCTCGATTGACGGGCTGTTCGATATCGAACTTGAGGTGTCGATGCAGCCCGCCGGCGCGGACAGGGCCACGACGCTGTCCAGAACCAATTACAACCGGATGTATTATTCCGCGGCCGAGCAGCTGTGCCATCATGCCAGCGGCGGATGTGGCATGAACACCGGCGATCTGCTGGGGTCGGGCACTATTTCAGGCCCTGACAAGTCCGAATACGGATCGTTGATGGAGCTTTGCTGGGCGGGGCGTGAACCCTTCACCCTCGACACCGGCGAGGTCCGCACATTCATCGAAGACGGTGACACGCTGACCCTGCGCGGCAGGGCTGTCGGTGACGGTTACCAGATCGGGTTCGGAACGTGCACGGGCACGATCCTTCCCGCAGTGAAACTCCCCTCATAAGGACTGGAACAATGGCAAAAGCATTCGCATCCCAAGGGGATATGTCGGAAAAGAAAATCACGTTCGACGAGGTGGGCGAAGGCCTGTGGGCCTTCACCGCCGAGGGCGACCCGAATTCCGGCGTGATCATCGGCGATGACAGCGTGATGATCGTCGAGGCGCAGGCAACCCCCCGACTGGCCAACAAGGTCATCGAAAAGGTGCGTGAGGTTACGGACAAGCCCATCAGCCACGTCGTTCTGACCCACTATCACGCCGTGCGCGTGCTGGGGGCATCGGCCTATGGCGCGGATCAGATCATCATGTCCGACGCGGCCCGCGCGATGGTGGTGGAGCGCGGACAGGAGGATTGGGACAGTGAATTCCAGCGCTTCCCCCGTCTGTTCGAGGGGCATGAGAGCATCCCCGGCCTGACCTATCCGACGACGACCTTCAGCGACACCATGACGGTGTATCTGGGCAACCGCCGCGTGGATATCAAACATCTCGGCCGGGCGCATACGGCGGGCGATGCCGTCATTCACGTGCCGGATCAGAATGTGATGTTTACCGGCGACATCGTCGAGGACCATTCCGCCTGCTATTGCGGCGACGGCTATTTCGCGAATTGGGGCCAGACGCTCGACAATATCAAGGCCTATGAGGTTGACGCGATCGCGCCGGGGCGCGGTGGGGCGCTGGTGGGCAGGGACGCGGTCGACAGCGCGATCGAGGGCACCCGCGATTTCCTCGACAGCACCTACAAACCGGCGCAGCGCGTGGCCATGAAGGGCGGCACGCTCAAGGACGCATGGGACGCCGTTCGCGCCGAATGCGACCCGAAATTCCAGGATTACGCGATCTACGAACACTGCCTGCCGTTCAATGTCA